>NZ_JAUNVI010000035.1:0-16688 GCF_030537745.1 Ornithinimicrobium sp.
ATCGGTCTGGCCGCGCCCGGTCAGTCGGCCAGGACAGCGTCGACCAGTTGCTGGGCCTGCGACTGCACCTGCGCCAGGTGCTCGGCGCCCTTGACCGACTCGGCGTAGATCTTGTAGACGTCCTCGGTGCCCGAGGGCCGTGCCGCGAACCAGGCGCTTGCCGTCGTCACCTTCAGACCACCGATGGCTGCGCCGTTTCCAGGAGCCTGCGTGAGCACGGCGGTGATCGGCTCCCCGGCGAGCGTCTCGGCGGTGACGTCGGAGGCGGACAGCGCCTTGAGCTTGGCCTTCTGCTCTCGAGTGGCAGGCGCGTCGATGCGGGCATAGACGAACTCGCCGCCGTCGGTGTATTCGGTGAGGAGCTCGGCATACCGCTGCGACGGAGTTTTTCCGGTCTTGGCGATGATCTCGCTGGCCAGCAGGGCCATGATGATGCCGTCCTTGTCGGTGGACCAGACCGAGCCGTCGCGGCAGAGGAAGGAGGCGCCGGCAGATTCCTCACCGCCGAAGGCGATGGAGCCGTCCAGCAGGCCGGGCACGAACCACTTGAATCCCACCGGCACCTCGACCAAGCGCCGTTGGAGGCCCTCGGCGACCTTGTCGATCATTGAGGAAGAGACCAGCGTCTTGCCGATCGCGGTGCCTTCCGGCCAGTGCGGACGCGCTCCGCCGTAGAGGTAGTCGATGGCCACGGCGAGGTAGTGGTTGGGGTTGAGCAGCCCACCGTCGGGCGTCACGACGCCATGCCTGTCGGCGTCGGCGTCGTTGCCCGTCGCCACGTCATAGCGGTCGCTGCCTTGCATGACGTCGATGAGGGAGGCCATGGCGTAGGCGGACGAACAGTCCATCCGGATCTGGCCGTCCCAGTCGAGGGTCATGAACGACCACGCCGGGTCGACCCGTGGGTTGACCACCGTGAGGTCGAGCTTGTGCTCACGGCCGATCTCGGCCCAGTAGTCGACGGAGGCACCGCCGAGGGGATCGGCCCCTATCCGGACTCCCGCGTCGCGGATCGCGTCGAGGTCGAGGACGCGGGGGAGCGCGCGGACATACTCGCCCATGAAGTCGTAGTCTGTCGCCGCGGCGCGAGCTTGCGTGAAGGGCACTCGCTGCACGCCGTCGAGCTCGGCGCGGAGCAGCGCGTTGGCGCGGTCGGCGATCCATCCGGTGGCGTCGGTGTCTGCCGGGCCGCCGTGAGGCGGGTTGTATTTGAAACCACCGTCGCGCGGTGGGTTGTGCGAGGGGGTCACGACGATTCCGTCGGCGTCACCGACCGCATCCTGCGTCTCGCGGTTGTGCTGCAGGATGGCCCGCGACACGGCCGGCGTCGGCGTGTAGGCGTCACCGGAGTCCACGCGCACGTCGACGCCGTTGGCCACGAGCACCTCGAGCGCAGTGCGCCACGCTGGCTCGGAGAGCGCGTGCGTGTCGCGTCCGAGGAACAGCGGCCCGTCCGTGCCCTGCCCGCGGCGGTAGTCGCAGATCGCCTGGGTCGTGACCAGGATGTGGCGCTCGTTGAAGGCGCCGTCGAAAGCGCTCCCGCGGTGACCGGAGGTCCCGAACGCCACCTGCTGATCGATGTTGTCCGGGTCGGGGATGATCTGCGTGTAGGCCGCCAGCAGCGCCTCGACATCGATCAGGTCCTCGGCCCGGGCTGGCTGCCCTGCGCGCTCGTGGGTCATTCTGCCTCTCCTCGCCTTTGCCGCTGCTTAGGTATGACGTGCCCGCAGGTCGAGGGTCGGCCCGCGAGCGGGTGGCTCAGTCCTGGGCCTCCCGGGTCTCCTCCTCGGACTCCTCCTCGGCGGCCCCAGGCTCGGCCCGGGCGCCAAAGTCGCCATCGGCCGTGTCGGCCTGGTCGAGGTCCAGCGCTCCCACCGGCGTGGTGTCTGCGACGCCCGTGGGGACCGCGTCGTTGGTGACGGCGCCCTCCTGGACCGCGGCGAAGCTCGTGACGGCTGACAACTGGCGACCGGGCGGAATCTCCTCGGAGTCCGAAGACGGTGCGTCCTCCTGCTGGTCGTGCTCTGCTGGCTCCTCGATCTGCGGATCGACGGGGTCGGGCACCAGCCATACCGCGCCCATCGCGGGCACAGTCACCAGAGCCGAGAAGGGCTGGCGCTCGTGCGGATGGTCGTAGGCCTCGACCTGGCCCATGTTGCCCACGCCCGCGCCGCCGTAGACCTCGGCGTCGGTGTTGAGCACTTCGCGCCAACGGCCGCCGTAGGGCAGGCCGACATGCACCTGGGACTGCGTGACGCCGCTGAAGTTGACGAGCACCGCGACGACGGCGCGCAGCCCGTCCTCACCCTCGTTGCCCCAGCGCAGGTAGGAGTAGGTGTTGCGTCCGGCCGAGTTGGCACTGAGCCAGGTGAAGCCGTCCTCGTGGTGGTCGATCTCCCACAGGGAGGGCAACTCCTGATAGAGCCGGTTCAGGTCGGTGACCAACCGCGCGACACCCGCGTGCATCGGCTCAGCGGCCTGGTCCCACTGCAGGGACCCGCCATCGGCCCATTCCCTGGACTGCGCGAACTCCGATCCCATGAAGATCAGTTGCTTGCCGGGGTGACTCCACTGGTAGGCGAAGAAGGCTCGGGTGGTCGCGAACTTCTGCCAGGCGTCGCCGGCCATCTTGCGCACGAGCGAACCCTTACCGTGCACGACCTCGTCATGGCTGATCGGCAGGATGAACTTCTCTGAATAGGCATAGACGAGCGCGAAGGTGATCGAGTGATGTTGCCTGGCCCGGGCGTAGGGGTCCAGCGCCAGATAGCTGAGCGTGTCGTGCATCCAGCCCATGTTCCACTTGAATCCGAAACCGAGGCCGCCTTCCTCGACACCGCTGGTCACGCCCGGCCAGGAGGTGGACTCCTCGGCGATCATCATCACGCCGGGATTGCGACGGTAGGCCGTCGCGTTCGTCTCCTGCAGCACCTCGACCGCCTCGAGGTTCTCGCGGCCACCGAACCGGTTGGGCACCCATTGCCCCGCGTCGCGCGAGTAGTCCAGGTAGAGCATCGAGGCGACGCCATCGACACGCAGGCCGTCGGCGTGAAACTCCTCCAGCCAGTAGCTGGCGTTGGCGACCAGGAAGTTGCGGACCTGCGGACGACCGAAGTCGAAGATGTAGGAACCCCACTCGGGGTGCCAGCCCTTCCGCGGATCCGGGTGTTCGTAGCACGGAGTTCCGTCGAACCGGGCCAGCGCCCACGGGTCGGTGGCGAAGTGTCCGGGGACCCAGTCCAGGATGACGCCGACGTTGATTTGGTGCAGCCGGTCGATGAGGTAGCGGAGGCCGTCCTCGTGCCCGAAGCGGCTGTCGGCGGCGTAGTAGCCGGTGACGTGATAACCCCAGGAAGGGCCGTAGGGATGCTGCATGACCGGCATGAGCTCCACGTGCGTGAAGCCCAGCTGGGCGACATAGTCGACGAGCTCATCGGCCAGCTGTTCGTAGGACAGGCCCGGCCGCCACGAGCCGAGGTGCACCTCATAGATGCTCATCGGTCCGTGGTGCGGGTCCGTCTGGCTGCGTCGCGCCATCCACGCGGCATCGCCCTGGCTCCACTCGTGGGTGGAGTGCGTCACGACCGAGTTGTTGAACGGCGGAACCTCGCTGGCGCGGGCCATCGGGTCAGCCTTGGCGCGGCGGGTGCCGTCCGGTCCGGTGATGTCGTACTTGTAGTGCGCACCAGCACCGACACCCGGGATAAAGATCTCCCAGACCCCGGCGCCCTCGTGCACACGAAGCGCGTGCTGGGCGCCGTCCCAGTCGTTGAAGTCGCCGATGACGTGGACCGCCAGCGCATGGGGCGCCCAGACCGCGAAGTAGGTGCCAGCAACCGGGCCCATGTCGTCGTGCACGGTCCGGACGTGGGAGCCCAGCACCCTCCACAGTTCTTCGTGGCGTCCCTGGGCGAGGAGTTGCAGGTCCTTCTCGCTCAGGGTGGGGGCGTGCCGATAGGCCTCATCCACGATTCGTCGCCGACCGAGCTCGTCGATCTGGAGCCGATAGGTGGGCAGGTTGGCCTGCTCGACAACGGCGACCCAGATGCCACCGGTCTCCGGCCGCATCGGGATCGATCCCCCGGCGGGCAGCAGGATGGTGACGGCGTCGGCGTCCGGCTGGAGGGTGCGGATCGTGGTGTGCCCCTGGTGCTCGTGCGCACCCAGGATGTCGTGCGGGTTGCGGTGCAGGCCGTAGACGACGTCCGTGGCCTCCTCGAGGTCGAGGGGCCGGGTATGCGGCGGCGCCGGGGTGGTGGGGGCCGCCAAGGGGACCCTGCGCGCGAGGGCATCACCGGGAGAGGGGGCTGCTCCGAGGACGATGTCGGGCGAGCCGATCGCCTCGGCCCAGGCACGATCGCGTCCTTGCAGAGAGTGCATGGTGTCGCCGGTCTCGGTGCGCGGTGCCAGACCGCTGGCCGGAGGGTAACGGCGCACCGAGGTGTCGGCAACTGAGGTGTCGGCAGCGGGGCTGTCGACGATGGGGAAGTCCTCTTCTGGGATGCCCTCGACGGGCTCGGGGAGCAGCTCGCGTGCGGCGGTCATCTCTGCCGGCGGTGCGATCGGCGCGTGCGGGATGCCGCCGCTGGCGGGGCGCTCCGAGGCAGGAGTTGGCGCGAAGGTGTCCTGGCCGTCCTCGAGGGCGGCCAGCATCTCCGGGGGAGCTTGGACAGGTGCATGCGGATAACCGCCGCTGGCCCGCGGGTAGGAAGTCGGGCTGAGGTCGGGCATGTCCTCGCTGGTCTCCGGAGGGGTGGATACGTTCGCGAGGGTGGATGCTGCGGAAGCAGAGCTCGGGACGACGGCATCGGCGCGCGCGTCGGCGGCGACCACGTCGGTCGCCGCTGCGTCGAGGCGGGTCTCGTGCCCCGCGTAGGTTTCTCCACCTTCAGGGTCGCTGGAAGAGGGTCCATGGACTGCGGGGTCGAGGTCCCGCAGCCCGCTCACCTGCGGCTCCGGCTCGTCCGCACGGTGGCGGCCCGGCTCCCCTTCGTCAGCGGCGAAGAGATTCTCGAGCGGCGCGTGCTGTCCCCGGCTGTCCTGACCCAGCAGTCGCTGGACCGCGGATACGGGGATCGGGAGCCACGACGGACGATTGCGCGCCTCGTAGACGACCTCGTAGAGCGCCTTGTCCAGCTCCAGCGCGTTCAGGATGCGACGGCTATCTGCGGCATCAAGGTCCTGCCCGCTCTGCGTGGTGTAGCCCTCGAGGAAGGCTTCACGGGCAGCTAGCGCCCACGCGTCACGCGTCCCGCCCCCCTCCTGATCGACGGTCGCGGCAGCGTAGTCAAAGGACCGCAGCATGCCCGCGACATCGCGAAAGGCGAGGTCGGAGGCATTGCGGTCCTCGAGGGCGCGCAGCGGCTCGCCCTCGAAGTCGAGGAGTACCCACCCGCGGCCGGGGGCGTCAAGCACCTGCCCGAGGTGGAAGTCGCCGTGGACCCGCTGCAGCGCCGGAAGCTCCAGGTGCTCCAACTCGTCGTAGACGGCACCGACCTGCTCGGAGTAGCGAGCGAGTTCGGGGACCTCCTCGAACGCAGTGGTGGCGCGATCGCGCATCTGGGAGACCAAGGTGTGGCGGCTGTCGGCGTCCACGGCCGGGGTGTCGAAGGCGTCGCGCAGGGCACCGTGCACCGAGGCAGTGGCGGCACCTAGCGTCCGTGCTTGCCTCGTGAAGTCGTCCTGGGCGCGGGCCGCGTCCAGCGCCGTGCGCCACGCGTCCTGGGTGTCCGGCACGAACTCCGCAGCGAAGGCCAGGTGACCCCTGACCTCGGTGCCGTCGGAGCCGGGCCAGCGACCTTCGACATACCCGATCGGGCCCGGGACCATCCGGTTGCCGGCGCGAGCGATCGCGGTGGTGATGGTGACGTCGGGATTCTCTCCGGCGTGCAGGACCCGGAACACTTTGATGATGACCGGGCGCGTCTGCCCGTGGGCCTGCACGATGATCGAGGTGTTGGACTGCTCTCCACGCAGCACCCGCGAGCTGGCCAGCGCCGGAGCCTGCCCCCCAGCCACGATGCGATGTGCTCTGGCCGAGGGCACATCCCGCTCGGCATACATGTGCTGGAGCAGGGTCTGGGCGAAGACGGGGTCGTGCGTCGCGTCGTAGATGTAGCGCGTCCCGAGCTCGCTGTGTGCTGCGGTGGCGACGAGGGCGTCGGCCAGAAAGTCGACTGGCTCAGCCCGATAGGTCAGCGGCACCTGGTAGACGACCGGCGCCGGCCCCGACTCGTCGACCAGGATGTGGACCTCCATGCCGACCTCGCCAAAGGGGTCCTCCCAGCGCACTGAGGCGAGAGTCCGCAGGGCCGGGGCTGCCGTGTTGCTGCTCTTGCCGCGGTACCAGCGCTGAGCTGCGATCCACCGGGGTAGGAAGTCGTCGAAATCAGGGGTCAATGTGGACATCAGGAGTCCTCCTTGCGGCGTCGTGAGGTCTTGCTGTGCCACTTGGAGGGCACGTTGCCAGGCCCGCTCGCGGTCGCGGCGGGATCCTGTGCGGGGGTGGGGTCTGCGGGAGTGAGGCCCAGCCAGAAGAACGAACGAGAGCCGAGGGTGAGTATCACCCTCCCATCCTCGCCGATGTCGGGAAACCCGGTGCCGCCGAAGAGGTCGCGCACCTGTGCGCCCGTGAAACGCTCCGGCAGCGCGATCTGTGCGGCCTGCGGACGGGAGGACAGGTTGTTGATGCACAGCACGCCGGGGTGGCCGTCGCGGGAGGCGTCCTCGTCCTCGGCGTAGGCACGGACGAAGGCGAGGATGTGTTCGTTGTCCGCCTCGCACAGGAGGAACTCTCCGACGCCGAAGACCTCTTGCCTAGCGCGCACCTGCAACATTCCCCGCGTCCAGTGCAGCAGCGAGGAACCACTGGCCATCTGGGCCTCGACGTTGACGCTGTTGTAGTGATAGACGAGGGAGGTCACCACGGGCTGGTACAGCTTGCCTGGGTCGGCGGTGGAGAACCCGGCGTTGCGGTCGGGGGTCCATTGCATCGGCGTGCGCACCGAGTCGCGGTCGTTGAGCCAGATGTTGTCGCCCATCCCGATCTCGTCGCCGTAGTAGAGGCACGGGGATCCAGGCAGCGACAGGAGCAGGGCGTTGATCAGTTCGATCTCGCTGCGGGAGTTGTCCAGCAGCGGTGTCAGGCGGCGTCGGATCCCGACGTTGGCGCGCATCCGAGGATCTGGCGCATACCAGCCGTACATGGCCGAACGCTCTTCCGCGGTGACCATCTCGAGGGTGAGCTCGTCGTGGTTGCGCAAAAAGGTGCCCCACTGGGTGCCTGGGGGGATCGCGGGGGTCTCCTCCATCACCCGGATGATCGGCTCGGCCGTCTCCTCCCGGAGCGCGTAGTAGAGGCGGGGCATGACCGGGAAATGGAAGCACATGTGGCACTCGGGCGCCTCGGGAGTGCCGTAGTAGTCGACGACCTCTGCCGGCATCTGGTTGGCCTCGGCGAGGAGGACCCTGCCTGGGTACTCAGCGTCGACCATGGCGCGCAGTCGGGCCAGGAAGTCGTGAGTGGGCTGGAGGTTCTCGCAGTTGGTGCCCTCCTCCTCAAAGAGGTAGGGCACGGCGTCGAGCCGGAAGCCGTCGATGCCCATGTCCATCCAGAACCGGACGACGTCGAACATCGCCTCTTCCACCGCCGGGTTCTCGAAGTTGAGGTCTGGCTGGTGGGAGAAGAACCGGTGCCAGAAGAACTGGCGACGGACGGCGTCGAAGGTCCAGTTGGAGGTCTCCGTGTCCACGAAGATGATCCGGGCGTCGGCGTATTTATCGTCGGTGTCGGACCACACATAGAAGTCGCCGTAGGGGCCTTCTGGGTCGGATCGGCTGGCCTGGAACCAGGGGTGCTGGTCGCTGGTGTGGTTCATCACCAGATCGGTGATGATGCGGATTCCTCGCGCGTGCGCCTGGCTGATCAACTCGTTGAAGTCCGGGAGTGCGCCGAACTCCGGCAGGACCGCCGTGTAGTCGGCCACGTCATACCCACCGTCGCGGAGGGGAGAGGCGTAGAACGGTGGGATCCAGAGGCAGTCGACACCGAGCCACTGCAGGTAGTCCAACCGGTTGATCAGGCCGGTGAAGTCCCCGGAGCCGGAGCCGGTGGAGTCGTCGAAGGCGCGCACGAGCACCTCGTAGAAGACGGCCTTCCGATACCAGTCAGGATCGTTCCGCAGCCCTGGCTGATGCAGGTTGAGCCCGCGCATCTCGCTCCTCAGTCTCTTGTCACGTGGATGATGTGTACCGGTTCCTGCCCGTACCCGGGACCCAACCGGACGTAGGGGGCTCGGTCCCAGACCCAGCTGTTGCCGGTGACCAGGTCGCGGGCCCGGAACCGGTGGTCCCAGTCGAGTCCGAGGCCCAGGGCCGGCAGGTGCAGATGGAGCCGGGTGCCGCGCACGTGGTGCGGGTCGAGGTTGGCGACCACCAGCACCGTGTCGCGGTCGGACCCGTCGTGGGCGCCACCACCGTGCTTGGAGAAGACGAGGAAGTTGTCGTTCTCGGCCTCGTGGAAGGTGATGTTGCGTAGCCACTGCAGGCTGGGGTGGTCCCGACGAGCCCGGTTGAGCATGGTCAGCCAGCCTGAGAGGTCCTCCCGGCCAGGCACGTGCTGGCCCCAGCGCCGGTCCTTGAACTCGTACTTCTCGTTGTCGAGATGCTCCTCGGCGCCGGGCCGGTTGCGCCACTCGACGTGCTCGTAGCCGGTGTAGATGCCGTAGCTGGGCACCAGGGTGGCCGCGAGGGCAGAGCGGATCAGATGTGCCGCGGTGCCGCCAGTCTGCATGTAGGGGGTGAGAATGTCGTGCGTCGTCGGCCAGAAGTTCGGGCGCATGTAGTGCGCGGTCTGCGTCGACAACTCCTCGACATACTCACGCAACTCGGCAGCGGTGTTGCGCCACGCGTAGTAGGTGTAGGACTGCTGGAAGCCGACCTTGGCCAGCGCGCGCATCATCATCGGCTTGGTGAACGCCTCGGCCAGCCAGATGACCTCTGGGTGGTCGACCGCGACGTCGGCGATGAGCCACTGCCAGAACTCGACCGGCTTGGTGTGGGGGTTGTCGACCCGGAAGATCTTGACGCCGTGGTCGATCCAGACCTGCACCACCTCGCGGACCTTGGCGTAGATCGCGGCCGGGGTGTTGTCGAAGTTGACGGGATAGATGTCCTGGTACTTCTTCGGCGGGTTCTCCGCGTAGGCGATAGAACCGTCGGCCCGGGTGGTGAAGAACTCCGGGTGCTCGGTGACCCAAGGATGGTCGGGGGAGGCCTGCAGGGCGAGATCGAGCGCGACCTCCAGTCCCTGCGCCTGCGCCCGCGCGACGAAGGTGTCGAAGTCGTCCCACCCGCCGAGTTGGGGGTGCAGGGCATCGTGGCCGCCGTCAGCGGAGCCAATGGCATAGGGGGAGCCAGGGTCGTGGTCGCCCGCGTTGAGGGTGTTGTTGCGGCCCTTGCGGTTGGTCGAACCGATCGGGTGCACCGGAGTGAGGTAGACGATGTCGAATCCCATGCCGGCGATCGCGGGCAGTCGTTCGGCGGCGGAGGCGAACGTGCCGGTCTGCCAGAGCCCCGTCTCCCAGTTGAAGATTGCGCCCTCGGAGCGGGGGAAGATCTCATACCAAGCGCCGGTGAGGGCTCGCTGACGCTCGATCCACAGCGGATAGCTGGGACTGGCGCTGACGTACTCACGCAGGGGTGCCGCCGCGAGCACCTCCTGCACCTCGTCGCTGATGCCGGCGGCGAGCCGCTCCCAGGCCGGGTGCGCGCTGGCGCGGAGCCGAGTGATGGCGTCGGTGAGGATCGCGACGTGCCGCGGTGGCCGGTCAACCTCGTCGATCGCCCGCTCGAGCACTCGCGCACCCTCCTCGAGCATGAGCTCCACGTCCACGCCCGCTTCGATCTTGACGGTGCCGTCGTGGCGCCAGGTGCCGTAGGGGTCGGACCAGCCCTCGACGCGGAAACTCCACATCCCCTCGCGGTCGGCGAAGACGGTGGTCGTCCAGTGTCCGAGACCCGGGTTGTCCTGCCGCATCGCGACCTGGTGCTCGGCGTCGTCGGGATCGACCAGGACCACGGTCGCGTTGACCGCGTCATGCCCTTCGCGGAAGACGGTGGCGCTGACGTTGAACAGCTCGTTGACGACAGCTCTGGTGGGGCGGGCGCCCGCGTCCACGATCGGCTGCACGTCGAGGACCGGGATCCGGCCGATCGGCTGCTGGCCGAAGACCGTCAGGACCGAGGTGCTGACGGCGTCGGAGGTGCCTGCCGCGCCTGCCGGAGCAGGCTGGACGTCAGGAAGGACAGAAGGCGTGGTCGAATGCTCGGTCACGCCCTCACGCTACCTGTGAGCGGGTCGATAAGGCATCTTCGGGATCAGGAGATGGCCGACGGGCGGGCCGCGCCAGAGCCGGGATGCAAGATCTTGCAGCCCCGTCGCCTATCCTCGTGCCTCGTGAAGGCTATCCGTCGGCTGCATGTGCGCACCGTCCTCCCTCAGACCCTTGCCCCTCTCCATGATCTGGCGCTGAACCTGCGCTGGTCCTGGCACCCGCCGACGCGGGACCTGTTCGAGAGCATCGACCCAGAACTCTGGGCGGCGACCGGCAAGGACCCGATCGCCGTGCTTTCCGCGCTGCGCAGCTCCGACATGGACCGTCTGGCGGCAGACCAGAGCTTCGTGGCAGAGGTCAAGGACGCCGCGGTCGACCTTGAGCGCTACCTGAGCAAGCCGCGGTGGTATCAGGAAAATGGCGCGGGGCGGGTCGACGACGACGGCGAGACCCTAGACGCCATCGCCTACTTTTCGCCGGAGTTCGGCATTACCGCGGTCCTGCCGCAGTACTCGGGCGGTCTGGGCATCCTTGCCGGCGACCACCTCAAGGCGGCCTCGGACCAGGGCATCCCGATCGTCGGTGTCGGTCTCTTCTACAAGTCCGGTTACTTCGCCCAGCGGTTCAACGCGGACGGCTGGCAGCAGGAGTCCTATCCGGTCCTGGACCCTGACGACCTGCCGCTGTCGCTCCTGCGCGAGGAGGACGGCACCCCCGTCGTCATCCGCCTGACGATGCCACGCGGCGCTCACCTCGACGCGCTGGTATGGCGTGCGCAGGTCGGCCGAGTGCCGCTGCTGCTCCTCGACTCTGACATCGAGACGAACGACCCTGTCCGCCGTGAGGTGACGAACCGTCTCTATGGCGGCGGTGGGGACCAGCGCCTTGAGCAGGAGATGCTGCTCGGCATCGGTGGCGTCCGCGCCCTCCGCGCCTACTCCCGGATCACCGGCGCGCCGAAGCCGTCGGTCTACCACACCAACGAGGGCCACGCTGGCTTCCAGGGGGTCGAGCGGATCAGCGAGCTCGTCGACGGCGAGGCTGGACTGGACTTCGACCAGGCGCTGCAGGCCGTTCGTGCGGCGACGGTGTTCACCACCCACACCCCGGTGCCGGCCGGCATCGACCGCTTCGACGTCCAGGCGATCGCCTCCCACTTCGGTGAGCCCTGCGCGCTGCCCGGCGTCTCGCTCGACCAGCTCCTCGCGCTCGGCGCGGAGGGCTACCCCGGCGGCGATCACCGCATCTTCAACATGGCCGTCATGGGCATGCGCCTGGGCCAGCGGGTCAACGGCGTCAGCCAGCTCCACGGCGCGGTGAGCCGCGAGATGTTCAAGGGCTTGTGGCCGGGCTTCGACCTGGACGAGGTCCCGATCGGCTCGATCACCAACGGTGTCCACGCCGGCACCTGGGTCGATCGCCGCCTCTACGACCTGGCCAAAGAGCACCTGGGCAACGACGTCGCGGCCCGGTCCGTCTTCACCCGGATCCACGAAGTGCCGATCGACGCCTTCTGGGCGACCAAGCGGGAGCTTCGCGAGCAGCTCATCACGGACACGCGCGCCCGTCTGAAGGCCTCTATGGTGGCCCGCGGCTCGACCGAGGCGGAGCTGGGCTGGACCGACAGCGTCCTGGACCCGGACACCCTGACCATCGGCTTCGCCCGACGGGGAGCGACCTACAAGCGCCTCACCTTGATGCTCCAGGACCCGGAGCGTCTCAAGAAGCTCCTCACCGACCCCGAGCGTCCGGTGCAGATCATCATCGCGGGCAAGTCCCATCCCGCCGACGACACCGGCAAGGCGCTCATCCAGGACATGGTGCGCTTCGGGGACGACCCCGAGGTGCGCGGCAAGATCATCTATCTGCCCAACTACGACATCGCCATGGCCCAGCAGCTCTACCCAGGCTGCGACGTCTGGCTCAACAACCCGCTGCGACCGTTCGAAGCGTGCGGAACCTCCGGCATGAAGGCCGCCCTCAACGGCGCCCTGAACCTCTCGATCCTCGACGGTTGGTGGGACGAGTGGTATGACGGCCAGAACGGCTGGGCGATCCCGACCGCGGACGGCGTCGAGGACCCCGAGCGTCGCGACCAGCTCGAGGCCTCCGCGCTCTACGAACTGCTCGAGAACACGGTCGTCCCGACCTACTACGACCGCGACGAGTCTGGGCTGCCTCAGCGCTGGCTCGACATGGTCAGCCACACGCTCTCGACGCTGGGCCCGAAGGTCCTGGCCGACCGGATGGTTCGCGACTACACCGAGCAGTACTACTGGCCGGCCGCGCACGCCGCCTGGGCGGTCACCCATGCCGACTTCGCCGGTGCCAAGGACCTAGCGGCCTTCGTCGGGCAGGTGCACGAGAACTGGCCGCACGTCCACATCGACCACGTCGAGGCCAGTGGGCTCTCCGACGCGCCCCAGATCGGTGACGAGGTGACCGTGCACGCCTACGTCACGCTCGGCGACCTCGATCCGAGCGCAGTGAAGGTGCAGATGGCCCTGGGCCGCGCCAACGCCGAGGACACGCTGACGGATGTCGACTTCGTCGACCTTGGGCACGATGAGTCCTTCGAGGAGGGCAGCCGCCATCGCTTCGAGGGGACGATCAAGCTCAAGCGAACTGGCGCCCTCGGCTGGACCGTGCGGGTGCTTCCGCGCCACGAGTACATGTCGGCCGACGCGGAGCTGGGTCTGGTCACTCTGCCCTGACGCCAGCACCGTGCTCGTCGTTCAGATCACCGACGAGCACGGTAAAGCTCGTGGCCCCGACCGTGAGCGAGTGGCCGGGGGCGGCCTGCCCCGCGCCGGATCGCTGCGCGTCGCTGGACCACCGCACCCGCCACTGCGCGACGCCTTCGATTCGCGGTGTCAGGATGTCGAGCCGGTCGGGTCCGCCGTGGAGGACCATCGCCACGGCCTGCGGGTTTTCCGCGTCGTGCAGGGTGTCGTAAGCGGCGATCACCGTGCGCCGCCACGGGTCTCGCCACTGCCCCTCGTCCACCTCGCCGGCGTGCTCGTCATACCACCGCAGCCGGGTGTGCCCCTCGACCGCTTCGATGAGCGGGAAGGTCGCAGGGCGGATCAGCGCCAGCTCGCGCCGCAGCGCGAGGAGCTCACGCGTGTCGGTCAGGAGGTCCTCCTGCCAAGGCTGCAGCTCCCAGCGCAGCCAGGTGAGCGCACTGTCCTGACAGTAGGCGTTGTTATTGCCGTCCTGCGTCCGTCCCAGCTCATCGCCCGCCACGAGCATGGGCACCCCCGTCGACAGCAGCGTGGTAGCCATCAGATTGCGGATCGAGCGGCGGCGGGCGGTCAGCACTGCGGGGCTCGTGCTCGGGCCCTCGGTGGTGTGGTTCCAGGAGCGGTTGTCTGAGTGTCCGTCGCGGTTGTCCTCCCCGTTGGCATCGTTGTACTTCTGCTCGTAGGCGGTGAGGTCGGCCAGGGTAAAGCCGTCGTGGGAGGTCACGAAGTTGACCGAGGCGATCGGGCCGCGGCCCTCGAAGGTGAACAGGTCGGCCGACCCGCCGAGCCTGGTCGCCAGGTCCCGGACGCCGTGGCCTGATCGGCCGGCCAACGTGTTGCCGACGTCAGCGAGCCAAAAGGTGCGTGCCGTGTCGCGGAACCGGTCGTTCCACTCGGCGAACGGCGCCGGGAACTGCCCGGTGCGCCACCCGTGCATGCCGACGTCCCAAGGCTCGGCGATGAGCTTGACCCGGGAGAGCACGGGATCGGTCTGGAGCGCGACATGGAAGGCGTGGTCGCGGGCGTAGGCGTCGTCACGGTCCCGAGCCAGCGCGGGTGCGAGGTCGAAGCGGAAGCCGTCGATGTGAAACTCCTCGACCCAGTGGCGCAGCGAGTCGAGCACCATGCGCGCGACGAGAGGCTGACGCAGGTCCAGCGTGTTGCCGCAGCCGGTCACGTCGATGTCCCGGCCGTGTGCGTCGAGGCGGTAGTAGGTGTGGTTGTCGAGCCCGCGCCAGGACAGCGTCGGTCCCGACCCGCCCCCCTGTTCGGCCGTGTGGTTGTAGACGACGTCCAGCAGCACCTCGATCCCCGCGGCGTGCAATGCCTTGATCGAGCCCTTGAGCTCATCGATGATGCCCTGTGGATCCATCGCTGCCGCATACTCGGCGTGCGGTGCAAAGAAGTTGAGCGTGTTGTAACCCCAGTAGTTGGACAGGCCGGCCTTCACGAGGGTCGGCTCGGTGGCGAACGCGTGGATCGGCAGCAGCTCCAGGGTGGTGACACCCAGGGAGGTCAGGTGGTCGATGACCGCGGGGTGACCGAGCGCCGCATAGGTGCCGCGTAGCTCCGGCGGCACGTCTGGGTGAGCCCTGGTGAAGCCGCGCACGTGCGCCTCGTAGATCACCGTCTCCGTCCACGGCACGGCGGGCAGTGCGTCCTCGCCCCAGTCGAAGCGGTGGTCGACGACCACATTGCGCGGCACGCAGGAGGAGTTGTCGCGGGTGTCGAGGCGCTCCGGGTCGCCGTGACCGTGCAGGTCGACAGCGTGCCCGTAGAGCTCCGGTGACCAGTGGATACTGCCCTCGAGCGCGTGTCCGTAGGGGTCGAGCAGCAGCTTGTGGGCATTGTGCCGATGGCCCTGCGCAGGCTGCCAGGGCCCATCGACCCGGAGGGCGTAGCGGGTGCCGGGGGTCAGCGCGTCGACGGTGTCCCACCAGATGCCGTAGGCGTTGCGACGCAGGGGAATGCGCTCCTCGCCGTGGCCGTTGTCGACGCAGACGTGCACCGCAGTGGCGTGCTTAGCGACGACCGCGAGCTGTGGACCGTGCGGGGTCTGGGTCAGGCCCAGGGGTGGGGGAGTATCCGTGCTGCGGCGCGGATGGAACGGCGGGGCCATAGCGCCAAGATTAGACGCCGGCCTACCTGTTGACGGGAGGCGCGGCGCGAGGCAGGACTGCCCGGGTCTCTTGGGGCACCCGTGGTCGGGCAGGTACGTTTGAGGTATGACGGATCCCAGCTCCTTCCCCAACTTCCCGCCGCCTGCGCAGGACCGCCCGTTGACGGGCCGCGTCCTGGACGCGGTGCAGGACCTGAACCTGCAGCCCAACCTGGACAAGGACGGCGACGTCGCCTTCCAGGTCAATGACCAGAAGCTTTTTGTCAAGGTCATCACCGGGGAGCAGTTCGACATCATGCGCGTCTTCGGACAGTGGCAGGTCGCCCAGTCCGTCCCCGAGGACCTGCTCACGCGGCTCAACGGATGCAACGATGTGACGCTCGGCGTCAACCTCGTCAAGGCTGGCATCGCCAACGGTCACCTGGTCCTAGCGGTCGAGCAGATCATCACCCGCCAGGAGGAGCCGAAGGCCAAGCTGCAGATCGCGACCGGCTTGATCCTGCAGGCGCTGGCGTTGTGGCACCGCAATGTGCTCGCCAAGTCCCGCGCCGAGGCCGGGCTCGACCCGCAGATCCCCGAAGATGCCCCAGAGGGCACCGAGATCGGGCCGTGGCTCTCCCTCGGCAGGTCGGGCGGCGCTGAGGCGCCCACCACGGGGGACGACCAGGCATGACGCGCACGATCGAGACCCTCAGCGAGTTCGTCCGCGTCGAGATCGACGCCAGCATCGCCACCATCCGGATCGACCGGCCCAAGATGAATCCGCTCTCAATCGAGGTGCAGGACGCGCTCGGCGAGGCCGCGGGCATCGTGTCCGAAGAGGCCGAGGTCGCGGCAGTGGTCATCTGGGGCGGCGAGTCGGTCTTTGCGGCAGGCGCTGACATCAAGGAGATGCAGCGGATGACCTACACCGACATGGTGGAGCGGGCGCCGCTCATCCAGGCAGCCTTCAGCCGGGTGGCCCGGATCCCCAAGCCCACGGTCGCGGCGATCGAGGGCTATGCGCTGGGGGCCGGCAACGAGCTGGCCTTGTGCTGCGACTTCCGGGTCGCGGCGATCGACGCCAAGTTGGGCCAGCCTGAGATCCTGCTCGGCGTCATCCCCGGCGCCGGCGGTTCGCAGCGGCTGTCGCGCCTGGTCGGCGTGAGCAAGGCCAAGGACCTGGTCTTCAGCGGCCGGATGGTCGACGCCAACGAGGCCATGGACATCGGACTGGTCGACAAGGTCTGCCCAGCCGGGAGCGCGCACGAGACAGCGGTGGCGATGGTCCAGCGTTACGTCCACGGGCCTGCCTTCGCGCTCCGCGCTGCCAAGGAAGCGATCGACCGCGGCCTCGACGGTGACCTTGAGACCGGTCTGGCTATCGAGGCGATGCAGTTCGCCGGGGTCTTCGCGACCAAGGACCGCGAGATCGGGATGACGTCTTTCGTCAAGGACGGGCCAGGCAAGGCCGCCTTCGAAGGCCGTTGACCCGCGACCGGCGCCCTGGCG
>NZ_JAUNVI010000035.1:16788-25837 GCF_030537745.1 Ornithinimicrobium sp.
AGACCCCCGACCACGAGGACGTGACGCGCGTGAACATCGTCGTCTGTGTGAAGTATGTCCCGGACGCCCAGGGCGACCGCGGCTTCACGCCGGACCACACCACCGACCGGGAGGCCGTTGACGGCCTTCTCTCCGAGCTGGACGAGTATGCCGTGGAGGCTGCTCTCCAGATCGTCGAGGCCGGGGAGGGTGCGGTCACGCTGCTGACCATGGGACCGGAGGATGCCTCCGCCGCCCTCAAGAAGGGGCTGCAGATGGGCGCCGACAAGGGTGTCCTCATCACCGACGAGGCGATCGCGGGCTCCGACGCCGTGGCGACCTCGCTGGTGCTGGCGCAGGCGATCACCAAGCTCGGCGCGGACACCCCCGTCGACCTGGTCCTGACCGGTCTGGCCTCGACCGACGGCTCGATGAGCGTGGTCCCCGCGATGCTCGCCGAGCGCCTGGGCCTGCCGCAGGTCACTTTCGCCTCCGAGCTCACCGTGGACGGTGGCACCGTGACCATCCGCCGCGACGACGCGGTCGCCTCCCAGACCGTGCAGGCCTCGCTGCCCGCGGTCGTGTCAGTGACCGACCAGATCAACGAGCCGCGTTATCCCTCGTTCAAGGGGATCATGGCCGCCAAGAAGAAGCCCGTGGAGACCTGGGGTCTGTCCGACCTCGACCTCGACGCTTCCCAGGTGGGCCTCGACGCCGCCTGGACCACGGTCGAGACCGTTGAGGCGCGGCCCCCGCGATCCAAGGGTGAGGTCGTGACCGACGCAGGTGAGGGTGGCAAGGCCCTGGCCGCCTTCCTCGCGTCCCGCAAGTTCGTCTGAGTCGCCCAGAGCCGAAAAGGAGTCAAGAAGATGGCTGAAGTTCTCGTCCTGGTCGACCACGTCGACGGAGATGTCCGCAAGTCCACCACCGAGGCGCTGACCGCGGCCGCCCGCCTGGGCGAGCCCTCCGCGGTGCTCGTCGGTGACGCCGCCGCCGCCGCGGCTGCGCACGACACCCTCGCCCGCTACGGCGCCGCGAAGATCTACCGCCTCGAGGGCGCCGCCTACACCGACCACCTCGTGGCGCCGGTGGCTGAGGCGCTCGCGCACCTCGTCGAGCGCACCAGTGCAGCGGCGGTGTTGCTGCCGGCCACCAACGACGGTAAGGAGATCGCCGGTCGTCTCGCTATCAAGACCAGCTCCGGTCTCATCACTGATGCGGTCGACGTCCAGCCCGGTCCCGTCGGAGGCGTGCAGACCACCCAGTCGGTGTTTGCGGGGGCCTACACGGTGGTCACGAACGTGACCCAGGGCTCTCCGATCCTCACCCTCAAGCCCAACTCGATCGAGCCGGCCGAAGCGCCCGGCGTCGGCGCAGAGGAGAGCATCCAGGTCCAGCTCTCCGAGGCGGCCACTGCCGCCACCATCACCGAACGCAAGGAGAAGGAGGCGTCGGGTCGTCCGTCGCTGACCGAGGCCTCGATCGTGGTCTCTGGCGGGCGTGGCACCGCGGGTGACTTCGGCCCGGTCGAGAACTTCGCCGACTCCCTCAGCGCCGCCGTCGGTGCCTCACGCGCGGCCGTCGACGCCGGTTGGTATCCGCACGCCGCGCAGGTCGGCCAGACCGGAGTCCAGGTCTCACCGCAGCTCTACATTGCGGCCGGCATCTCTGGAGCCATCCAGCACCGGGCCGGTATGCAGACGTCCAAGACGATCATCGCGGTCAACAAGGACGAAGAGGCCCCGATCTTCGAGCTGGTGGACTTCGGTGTCGTCGGCGACCTTTTCGCCGTGCTGCCGCAGGCGACGCAGGAGGTCAACGCTCGCAAGAGCTGACGTGTTGCTCACTTAGACTGAGTCGGTGCCACCGACCCTCACCACCCCTGCTCCGTCCTCTCCGCCCGCGCCCGTCTACCTCGACCACGCGGCCACGACCCGGGTCCTGGAGGAGGTAGTCGAGGTGGTGGCACGGACCATGCGGGACGCCAGCCTGGGCAACGCCAGCTCTCTGCACGCTGCGGGCCGCAGTGCCCGGCGCGTCGTCGAAGAGTCCCGGGAGCGGATCGCGCAGGCGCTAGGGGTGCGGCCCTCCGAGGTCCTCTTCACCTCCGGTGGCACCGAGTCGGACAACCTGGCGATCAAGGGCACCTATGCTGCGCGCGTCGCCGGCACCGGACGACGCGACCGGTTGGTCGTCAGCAGCATCGAGCACCACGCCGTCCTGGATTCGGTCGAGCATCTCATCGCCTCGCAAGCCGCCAGGGT
Organism: Ornithinimicrobium sp.; assembly: GCF_030537745.1. Classification (GTDB taxonomy): domain Bacteria; phylum Actinomycetota; class Actinomycetes; order Actinomycetales; family Dermatophilaceae; genus Ornithinicoccus. The sequence goes on from NZ_JAUNVI010000035.1 coordinate 19,032, forward strand.
CACCTGGATCGAGCCGGACCAGGACGGGCTCATCACGCCGCAGGCACTTACCGCCGCGCTGGAGGCCGACGGCGGCCCCGACACCGCGGCCCTGGTCAGCGTGATGTGGGCCAACAACGAGGTCGGCACCGTCCAGCCCGTGCCCCAGCTCGCGGAGATCGCGCATGCGCACGGCATACCCCTGCACTCCGACGCGGTTCAGGCCCTCGGTCAGGTCGCACTCGATCTGTCCACCGTCGATCTCGGCGTGGTCACCGGCCACAAGATCGGTGGACCGCTGGGGGTGGGTGTCCTCACCGCCGGCCGTGACCAGTCCCCCGTCCCGCTCTCGCACGGTGGCGGGCAGGAGCGGTCGCTGCGATCCGGCACGCTGGACACGCCAGCCATCGCCGGGCTCGCCGAAGCGATCGCGCTCGCCGTCGAGCACCAGGACGCTCATGCCACCCGGCTGGTCGGACTGCGCGACACCCTGATCGAGGGCGCGCTCGCGCTCGATCAGGGGATCACGGTGACTGGGCCGTGGACGCCTGGCGACCGCGCCCGTCGCCTCCCGGCCAACGCGCATCTGCGCGTCGCCGACTGCGATAGCGACTCCCTGCTCTACCTGCTCGACGCAGCCGGGATCGCCTGCTCGACGGGCTCGGCCTGCTCGGCCGGGGTCGCACGCGCCAGCCATGTGCTCCTGGCGATGGGGATCCCGCAGGAGGAGGCTCGTGGCGCGCTGCGTCTCACCCTGGGCCGCACCTCCACCCAGGCCGACGTCCAGGCCTTCCTCTGCGCGCTCCCGGGCGCGCTCGAGCGTGCCCGACGAGCGCACCAGAGCGGTCCGGCTGTCGCCGCTGCGGAGGTGACCCTCTGATGCGTGTTGTCGCCGCCATGAGCGGGGGAGTCGACTCCGCGGTCGCCGCCTCGCGGATGCTGGAGGCCGGCCATGAGGTGGTCGGCGTGCACCTCGCGCTTGCCCAGTCCGCGGCCACCCTGAGGGAGAGCGCCCGCGGCTGCTGCACGATCGAAGACGCCGGCGATGCCCGACGAGTCGCCGACCGCCTCGGCATCCCGTTCTACGTCTGGGACATGGCGGAGCGTTTCAAGGCTGATGTCGTCGACGACTTCATCGCGGAGTATGCGGCTGGCCGCACCCCCAACCCCTGCCTGCGGTGCAACGAGAAGATCAAGTTTGCGGCGCTCCTGGACAAGGCTCTAGCGCTCGGTTTTGACGCGGTCGCCACCGGCCACTACGCCCAGATCGTCGAGGTCGCTGACCCGGACGCGCCCCACGGCGTCCGCCGCGAGCTGCACCGCGCCGTCGACCCGGCCAAGGACCAGTCCTACGTCCTGGGCGTGCTCGACGCTGACCAACTGGCCCGCAGCTTCTTCCCGCTCGGGGACACGGTCAAGGCCGACATCCGTGCCGAGGCGGCCGACCGGGGCTTCTCCATCGCCAAGAAGCCGGACAGCCACGACATCTGCTTCATCGCTGACGGGGACACCCGCGGCTGGCTCGCCGAGCGCCTCGGTGAGCGCCCCGGCCAGATCGTCGACCCCGAGGGCGCGGTCCTGGGCGAGCACGGCGGTGCGCACGGCTACACCGTCGGACAGCGCCGCGGCCTGGGGCTCAAGGTCCCCGCGGCCGATGGTCAGCCTCGGTATGTCGTCTCCACCGACACCCGGACCAACACCGTCGTCGTCGGAGCCGAGCAGCTCCTTGGTGTCGACCTCATCCACGCCGACCACGTCCGCTGGTGCGGGCCGGCCCCCGACGGCGAGCTGCGGCTGGGCGCGCAGATCCGCGCCCACGGTCAGGAGTATCCGGCGACGGTCGCGGTCGACCGGCCCCACGGCATACCTGAATCGCTGACGGTGCGGCTGGACGGACGGATCCGTGGGGTCGCGCCAGGCCAGTCCGTGGTCCTCTACGACGGCACGCGGGTCGTCGGCTCCGGCACGATCGCCCAGACCGGCAGGGGAGACTGGGGCCATGGTTGACGTGGTGGCGACAGGGCTCGGGTCCTGGCCCGGCGATGACGTGCGTGAGGCGCTGCGGGTGGTGCGCGGGGAGCTGACTGGCACCGTCCCCGCAGGGGTCCAGGGCTTGCCCTACCTGCCCGAGTTGCCCGCGCGTGGTCCTGGCGCCGACCTGGTCGGTCGCTCCGCTCACCTCCTGGTGGACCTGCCCGTCGATCTTGCGCCGCAGGGCTGGCGCCTCGTCGATCGGCCCGGCCGCGACGCGGCAAGGGCCTCGGCGCTGTGGCGCGAGGACCTGGATGAGCTCGCGGAAGCGTTCGACGGCTATGCGGGCCGATTGAAGGTGCAGGTCGCCGGACCGTGGACCCTGGCGGCGGCGCTGTGGAAGCCGTTGGGCGACCGGGTCCTGTCGGACGTCGGCGCGACCAGAGACCTGATCGATTCGCTCGCCGAGGGGGTGCGATCCCATGTCCTGGAGGTCCGCCGGCTGCTGCCCGGGGCCGACCTCGTCGTCCAGGTCGACGAGCCGAGCCTGCCCGCCGTCCTCGCTGGTCACGTGCGCTCCGACTCCGGCCTCAACGTCCTGCGCGCTCCGGAGGCGGCAGCGGCGCGGGCGGCCCTGGGGCAGGTGCTGGAGGCGGCGAAGGATGCCGGAGCGGTGCTGACGGTCGTGCACTGTTGCGCCGCTGAGGTGCCGATCAGCCTGCTGCGCGGTGCCGGCGCCGACGCCATCTCGGTGGACGTGGCACTGCTGCCGCGTCGCTCCTGGGAGCCTCTCGCGGAGGCCGTAGAGTCCGGCGGCCAGCTCTGGGCGGGACTGCTGACGCCCTCCACGAGCGCCGAGCTGTCCAGGGCACGCGCTGAGCAGCTGCTCGCCCCGGTGCTCACCCTGTGGCACGAGGTCGGCCTGGAACGGGCCCGCCTGGTCGACGTCGCGGTCACCCCCACCTGCGGTCTGTCCGGGTCAACACCCGACGGGGCGCTGGAGATCACGGCGTCCAGCGTCGCGCTCGCCCGTGCGCTCGCGGACCTCATCGACGGTTGACCGGCTAGCGGCCGCTGATCGGCCGCCTGCGGTGTCGCGCTGGCCCGGTGCACCGAGGCATGGTGGTGGGTGCAGGATGAGCGGGTGAGCCCGCCGCCGTCCCGAACACCGTGGCAGGTCTGGTATGTCGCGCTGGCCTTCATCTGGGGCTCGAGCTATCTGCTCATCAAACTTGGTCTCGGCGCGCTCAGCGCAGTCCAGGTCGCGGGCCTGCGCATCATCTTTGGGGTGGTCGTCCTGCTGGCTCTGCTCGCGATCACCCGCTCGCAGCTGCCGCGCGGGCGCCGGACCTGGGGCCACCTCGTCGTGACCGGGACGCTGCTGTGCACCCTGCCGTGGGTGCTCTTCTCGCTGGGGGAGGAGCGGGTGAGCTCCGCGGTGGCCGGCATCTCCAACGCCACGACCCCCGTTGCCGCAGTCGTCGCGACCGCGCTGATGCTGCCGGGCGAGCCCGTCGGCCGCCGACGTCAGCTGGGCGTCGCTATCGGCTTCGTCGGGGTGGTCCTCATCGCCCAGCCCTGGTCGTTGGAGCACTGTCCCGATCCGGTCGGACTGCTGATGGTGCTGGCGGCCTCTGCCAGCTATGGCTTGGGCTGGACCTACGTCCGCCGCTATCTGCACGGCGTCGACCCGGGTGGTCTCGCGATGCCTACTGCGCAGGTCATGGTGGCCGCCGCGCAGGTGCCCTTCCTCGTGGTCGGCGACTGGTGGCTGCGTGGCGCTCCGGCCGGAGGTCCACTCGCTCCCGGCGGCACCGAGGTCGGCGTGGGCTGGGCACTGTGGGGACCCCTCCTGGCCGTGGCGGTCCTGGGGATCGTCGGGACCGGCCTGGCGCAGGCGATGCAGTTTGAAGTCGTCCGCGCCGCCGGTCCGACCGTGGCCACCAGCGTGACCTATCCGATCATCGTGGTCTCCGTGGTCCTGGGGGTGTTCGTCCTGGGAGAGAGCGTCGCGCCGCTCGTGCTCCTCGGTGCGGTGATCGTGCTGCTTGGCTCACTGCTGATCACCGGGCACCGTCCCCACCGGAGTGGGTGACCTCGGGGACGGCCGGCTCGGAGTACGGTGAAGTGGTCCCGTTGCCGCAGCGGTGCTCTCGAGATCGCTTCTGGGTCTGACCCTTGGTCGGTGATGACGTCGTTCGACTGGCAGGAGCAGGAAAGTGACCGAGCTCGATGACGAAGGTCCTGAGCGGATCCGCCGTGCCCAGGCCGGCATGACCGAGGCAGGGTTGGACGCGTTGCTGCTGTCGCCGGGACCCGATCTGCGCTATCTGACCGGCTATCAGGCGCTGCCGCTGGAGCGGCTGACGTGCCTAGTGGTGCGGGCGGACGCAGACCCGGTGCTGGTCGTTCCGGCCCTGGAGCGTGCGGCAGCCCAGGCTTCTCCCGCTGGCGCCACGGGCCTGGAAATTGTGGGGTGGGACGAGACTGATGACCCCTACGAGTTGGTAGCCACCTTCGTGCCCGACGCGCACGCCGTGGGCCTCGACAACCAGATGTGGGCCGAGAAGGTGCTTCGGCTGCGTGCCTCCCTGCCCGGCGCGCGACAGCAGGTGGCCGGTGCGGTGCTCTCGCCGTTGCGGATGCGGAAGTCGGTCGCCGAAGTCGAGGCGTTGCGCCAGGCCGGGGCTGCGATCGATCGAGTGCACGCGCGAGTGCCCGAGCTGCTGCGGTCCGGGCGCACGGAACGGCAGGTGGGCGCCGACATCGCCGAGGCAATTCGGGCTGAGGGCCACGTCAGCGTCGACTTCGTCATCGTGGGATCGGGGCCGAACGGCGCGAGTCCGCACCATGAGCTGTCCGACCGGGTGATCGGTCCAGGTGACCCAGTGGTCATCGATATCGGTGGCACGACGCTCGCCGGGTACTGCTCGGACTCCACCCGCACGTATGCCGTCGGCGAGCCGTCTGCAGCCTTCCGCACCGAGTACGAAGTGCTACGCCTGGCCCAGGCTGCCGCGGTGGCCCACGTGCGCCCCGGCGTGACCTGCGCCTCGGTCGATGCCGCGGCTCGCGAGGTCATCGTGGAGGCCGGGTTCGGCGAGCTCTTCATCCACCGGACGGGCCACGGCATCGGCTTGCAGACCCACGAAGATCCCTACATCGTCGAGGGCAACGAGTTGCCGTTGGAACCCGGCATGGCCTTCTCCGTCGAGCCTGGCATCTACCGCGCCGGTCGCCACGGTGCCCGCATCGAGGACATCGTGGTGTGCACCCAGGACGGCGTGATGGCGCTGAACCAGAGCGACCACGACCTCGTGCTGGTGCCGGCCACGTAGGCGCGCGTGCCGATCGTCGCCCTGGGCACCGCTTGGGCTGCTCGGGGTCAGCGGACCCCGAGCATTTTCCTCTTCAGCATCGGGACCAGGGCACCAAGGATCAGACCGAGCACGATCGCGGTGCTGCCGATGACGGTGAAGTAGGTGACCTCGGTGTCCTGGTTGTAGTAGCGCGCCAGGATGCCGGCCAGGGTGGTGCCGACGGAGACGGACAGGAAGAACAGCGCCACCATCTGGGTCCGGAAGGCCTCCGGCGCGAGCTTGGTCGCCACGGACAGGCCGATGGGGGAGAGCAGCAACTCGGCGCAGGTGAAGAGGAACAGGATGAACACCAGGCCGAGCAGCGGCGTGCTGTTGGGGCCGCCACCGGCGAACGGGATGAAGGCGAAGAAGGCAAGGCCCATCACGACCAGGGCGCCGGCGAACTTCAGTGGTGAGCTCGGCTGCTTGGAGCCCATCTTGGTCCACACCGCGGCGAAGACTCCGGCGAGCACGATGATGAAGACGGGGTTGATGGACTGCACGAAGGTAGGTGGCATGGTCCAGCCGAAGAAGGTGCGGTCCAGGCTCTTGTCCGCGTAGATCGCGACCACGGTGAACTGCTGCTGGAACAACGCCCAGAAGGCCGCCGACGCGATGTAGAGCGGGATGAACGCGCGCACCCGGCTGCGCTCGTCCGCGCTCACTTTGCTGCTGGTGAGGAGTAGCGCAAAATAACCGATCGAGGCCAGGATGGCCACTACCGCCATCACGTCAGCGAGGTTGCCGGCCTCCAGGAGTCCGGTGAGCACGGCCCCCGCGATGAGGACCAGGCCTCCAACGGCGATCAGGATCCACCGGAGGCGATCTGAGGAGGGCAGGGGGTTCATGACCTCGTGCGCCTTCTCGGGCAGGTTCTTGCGCGTGAGGGAGTACTGGACCAGGCCTATCGCCATGCCTACGGCTGCGGCACCGAAGCCGATGTGGAAGCCGTACTCCTTCCACAACCACCCTGTGATCAATGGACCGATGAGCGCGCCCGCGTTGATGCCCATGTAGAAGATGGAGAACCCGGCGTCACGGCGTTCGTCGTCCTTGGCATAGAGGGTGCCGACCAGCGAGGTGACGTTGGCCTTCAGACCCCCGGAACCGACCCCGACCAAGATCAGGCCAGCGGTCAGCCCGATGACGTCAGGCAGCACGGCCAGCGAGATGTGGCCGAGCATGATCATGATCGCGGAGTAGAACAGCACCCGTTCTGAGCCCAACACCCGATCTGCCAGCCAGGCTCCCAGGATCGTGGACAGATATACCCCGCCGCCGTAGGCGCCGACCAACCCGGTGGCCACCGCCTGGTCGATGCCCAGGCCTCCGTCGGCGACCGTGTAGTACATGTAGTAAAGGAGAATGCCCTGCATCCCGTAGAAGGAGAAGCGTTCCCACAGCTCCACGCTGAACAGGTTGGCGAGCATCCGCGGTTGGCCGAAGAATGATGCCCTGGTATCGCCCTGGGTCGGGGACTCGACGCTGGTCATCAGT
>NZ_JAUNVI010000035.1:25937-31242 GCF_030537745.1 Ornithinimicrobium sp.
GAAGAATGATGCCCTGGTATCGCCCTGGGTCGGGGACTCGACGCTGGTCATCAGTTCAGTCCATGCCCAACGGCGAGATCTGTCAACCGGGGCCGCGAGTAGGCTTACGTCGTCGGCGCAGAGCGTCCGCGCCGCAGGTTCGGTTCACTCCAGAAAGAAAAGACATGTTCGTCAGGGCTCGAGTAAGCCTGTAAGTGCTGGGTAGCAGGACCGCGCTGGAATAACGCGCGGTCCTTCGTTCTGCCCACTCGCCTGCTCGAACCGAAGGATTTTCATGTCTGCACTCGACCCCGCTTCTCGTGCGCCATCGTCCTCGTCACGACGAGGGCGACCGCTGCTGTTCTCCAATGCCCTCGATGCCGCTGGCCGCCAGGGCATGGACTTCGCCACTGACGTCCTGGCCGTAGTGCTCCTGGGGGCCAGCGCCGCCCAGATGGGTCTGCTGAACGCGGTCGGCGCCCTGGCCTTCCTTGTCCTGGGGATCCCCATCGGGGTGCTGGTCGACCGATCGCCGACGGTGCGCTTGCTGGCCGGGTCCGGCCTGGCTCGCGCGGCCTTGCTGGCTACGTTGGTCGCCGCCTGGGCCCTCGACGGACTGACGATGATCCACCTGTACGTGCTCGCCGGACTGATCGGCATCACGACTGTGGTCACCGAGACCACCCAGACGGCGATCGCGCCACGGGTCGCCGGGCGGGACGCCGTGGCCGGGTTGGTCGCGCGGATGCAGTCGGCCGAGTCCGTTGTCGGTCTCGTGGTCCCAGCTCTGGCCGGAATCGCGGTAGCCGCGATCGGCGCCGGCCCGACCTTGTCCCTGGCCGCGGTGGTGACCGTGCTGGCGGCCCTGGTCGCTTTACGGCTCCGGGTGGGTCCGCCAGCGGGCCAGCCCGAGGAGGGCGTGACCCCATCAGGGACCGGCGCCTTGGCCACGCTGCTGGTCGAAGCCAAGGAGGGGTGGAGCGTGCTGCGGGCCAACACCACGCTCTGGCGGCTGACGCTGGCGTCGATGCTGGTCAACCTAGGGCTCGCCGCGCACTCGGCGATCGAAGTCGTGTTGGTCCTGCGCACCCTCGGACTGGGGACGCAGACCCTGGGCCTACTCATCTCGCTGGGAGCGATGGGGGCCTTGGTCGGCTCGGTCGTGGCGGTGCCACTGGTGGAGGAGTTCCGGGTGGAGTGGGTGCTGCGCGCCTCGATGCTGCTGTTGGCACCGATCGCTGCCCTGACTCTGCTGGCCCTGTTCGACACCTCCAGAGCCACCTGGTGGCTGAGCGCCAGCGCGTTCCTGTGGGGCGTGAGCATCGTGGTCTACAACGTGGTCATCGCCGGCCTGACAGCCGAGCTGACGCCCACCCGCCTCATGGGACGCGTTTTCGCCACCCGCCGCACCCTGGCCATGGGCGTCATCCCGGGGGGCAGCCTGGCCGGTGGCCTCATCGCCGACCAGCTCGGCATGGCATACGCCGTCCTCATCTGGATCGTCCTCAACGCGTCCGCGGCCCTCCTGGTCGTCCTGGCCCCGACGGAGACCGCGACCCCCTGATGTTCTCGTCCTGTCAGAGCGTGCTGACAAGATGGTCGGGTGAGCAAGACGCCGCTTCCGCAGAGCACCGAGCAGCTGCCTGACAAGGCACGCCATACCTGGACCGACCTCGCGGAGCAGATCGAGCAGCACCAATTCGCCTACTACGTCAAGGACGCGCCGACGATCTCGGACGGGCAGTTCGACGCGCTGCTGCAGGAGCTCGTGGCGATCGAGGAGCAGTGGCCGCAGCTGCGCACTCCGCAGAGCCCGACGCAGCAGGTTGGCGGCACCTTCTCGACCGAGTTCACCGCCGTCGACCACGTCGAACGCATGCTCAGTCTCGACAACGTCTTCTCCGAGGAAGAGCTCACCGCGTGGGCCGACCGCGTCGTCCGCGACGCCGGGGGAGCGCAGATCCAGTTCTTGTGCGAGCTCAAGATCGACGGGCTCGCCGTCAACCTCCTGTATGAAGAGGGCCGGCTCGTCCGGGCACTCACCCGGGGGGACGGGCGGACGGGCGAGGACGTCACGCTCAACGTCCGCACCATCGAGGGCGTCCCCAACCTGCTTCGGACCCCTGCCAAGCAAGAGACCGAGGCAGTGGTCGAGGACGGAGCAGTCGTCAAGGGTGGGCACGACACCAGCGAGCCCGTCCCGATCCCCGCGCTACTGGAAGTGCGCGGCGAGGTGTTCTTCCCGGTGGAAGCCTTCGAAGACCTCAATGCCAGGTTGGTCGAGGCCGGCAAGGCGCCGTTCGCCAACCCACGAAACACGGCTGCCGGGTCGCTGCGCCAGAAGGACCCGAGGGTCACCGCCGCCAGGGGACTGCGGATGCTCGTCCATGGCATCGGCGCGCGGGAGGGTTTCGAGATCACCAGCCAGTCACAGGCCTACGAGCTGCTCGCTGCATGGGGGCTGCCGGTCTCCGATCGCGCCAAGCTGGTCACCTCGATGGCGGAGGTCCGCGACTTCGTCGCCTACTACGGCGAGCATCGCCACGATGTCGAGCACGAGCTGGACGGGGTCGTCATCAAGATCGACGAGGTCGCGGTCCAGCGCCGCCTCGGCAACACCTCACGGGCCCCGCGATGGGCGATCGCCTACAAGTACCCGCCCGAGGAGGTCACCACCAAGCTGCTCGACATCCGGGTCGATGTCGGACGCACCGGCCGTGTCACCCCATGGGGCCTGATGGAGCCAGTGCAGGTCGCCGGGTCCACCGTCGAGCGAGCGACGCTGCATAACGCCTCCGAGGTCGAACGCAAAGGAGTGCTCATCGGAGACACGGTGGTCCTGCGCAAGGCCGGTGACGTCATACCGGAGATCCTCGGCCCGGTCGCCGAGCTGCGGGACGGCACGGAGCGCGCGTTCGTGATGCCGACGCAGTGCCCCAGTTGCGGCACGGCCCTGGCCCCGCAGAAGGAGGGTGACAAGGACATCCGCTGCCCCAATTCCCAATACTGCCCGGCACAGCTGCGGGAGCGCCTCTACTCCCTGGCCGGCCGCGGTGCCTTCGACATCGAGGCGCTGGGCGGCGAAGGAGTCCACGCGCTGCTGGAGGCCGGCGTCCTCACCAACGAGGCGACGCTGTTCTCGCTCACGGCCGACGACATCGCGACCGTCCCCCTCTATACGCGGGCGGCCAAGAAGAACGACGCGGAGTCCGCGGTTGTTGACGGCCGGGTGCTCTCAGCAAACGGCCGCAAGCTGGTCGACAACCTCCAGCAGGTCAAGGGCCAGCCGTTATGGCGGGTGCTGGTCGGCCTGTCGATCCGCCATGTCGGGCCGACAGCGGCTCGGGCGTTGGCCACCGAGTTCGGGTCGATGGGGGCCATCCGCTCGGCCTCCCTCGAGCAGTTGGCCGCCACCGAGGGCGTCGGCCAGATCATCGCGGAGTCGGTGCTGGAGTGGTTTGCCGTCGACTGGCACCGCGACATCGTGGACCGGTGGGCCGCCGACGGTGTGCGCATGGCCGACGAGCGGGACGAGTCCGTCGAGCGGACGCTGGAGGGCAAGACGATCGTCGTCACCGGCTCCCTTGAGGGCTTCTCCCGGGACGAGTCCAAGGAGGCGATCATCAGCCGCGGCGGCAAGGCGTCGGGGTCGGTCAGCAAAAAGACCGACTGGGTGGTCGTCGGCGCCAACGCGGGGTCCAAGGCAGACAAGGCAGAGGAGCTGGGCGTCCCGGTGCTGACCGAGGAGCAGTTCGTGCGGTTGCTAGCAACGGGCTCGACGCAATGACCATGCCCGGACAGAACCAAGACAAGGAGCTAGCTGGAGATGGCTGACCTGACCACCACCGCTGACGAGGCCGACCCGGCCGCGAGCACCGGCGTCCTCATCTACTGGCGGCCCGGCTGCGGGTTCTGCCTGCGGCTCCGGATGACCCTGGGGGAGGCCGGCGAGCGCGCGACCTGGGTCAACATCTGGGACGACGAGGAGGCCGCCGCCTTCGTGCGCAGCGTCAACGCCGGCAACGAGACGGTCCCGACGGTCGTCATGGATGGCGTGGCCGTCACCAACCCGAGCCCCAGGAAGGTGCTCAAGCGCCTCAAACAAGAGTGAGAGGACGGCCTGCGGGCGGCGACCGGGCACGGCCCCGCGCTCAGGCGGTGCCGTGCACGTCCAGCGCCTGGCCGAGGTCGGCGATCAGGTCCTCGACGTCCTCGACGCCCACCGAGAGCCGGATGAGGTCGCCGGGGACCTCGAGCTCGGTGCCCGCGACGCTGGCGTGCGTCATCTGACCCGGGTGTTCCAGCAACGACTCGACACCACCGAGGCTCTCGCCCAACGTCCAGACCTGCACCGCCGCGCACGCCTTGAGCGCGGAGTCGGTGCCCCGCTTCATCCGGAAGCTGACCATCCCGCCAAAGCGCTTCATCTGGCGTGCGGCCACGTCGTGGTTGGGGTGATCGGGAAGGCCCGGATAGAGGACCGTCGAGACCGCCTCGTGGCCCTGCAAGAAGTCGACGATCTTCTCCGCGTTGTCGCAGTGCCGCTCCATCCGCAGCGCAAGGGTCTTCAAGCCACGCAGGACCAGCCAGGAATCGAAGGGCCCGGCGACGGCGCCGATGGCGTTCTGGTGGAAGGCGATCCGCTCGGCGGCATCGGCATACTCCTCGATCCCGACCTGGGTCGAGGTGACGACCGCGCCGCCGACGACGTCGCTGTGGCCGCCGGCGTATTTGGTCGTCGAGTGCGTCACGACGTCGGCGCCGAGGCGCAGCGGTTGCTGCAGATAGCTGGAGGCGAAGGTGTTGTCGACCGCCAGCAGCGCCCCGGCCTCGTGCGCGACCTCTGCGAGGGCGGCGAGGTCGGCGATGCCGAGCATCGGGTTGCTCGGCGTCTCGACCCAGACCATCTTGGTCTGCCCGGGGCGGATCGCAGCGCGCACCGCGTCGACATCGCTCATCGCTGCGACCGTGTGCTCGATACCGCCGGGTCGGGCGACCTGGTTGATGTAGCGGTAGGTGCCGCCGTAGGCGTCATTCGGCACCACCAGGTGATCGCCCGGCAGCAGCAGGGAGCGGATCACGCAGTCCTGAGCAGCCAGCCCAGAGGAAAACGCGAATCCGCGACTCCCACCCTCTAAGGAGGCGAGGCATTCCTCCAGCGCCGTGCGCGTGGGGTTGGCCGAGCGGCTGTATTCATAGCCCTCGCGGAAGCCGCCGACACCGTCCTGCTTGTAGGTCGAGACCTGGTAGATCGCCGGCACGACAGCGCCGGTGCGGGGGTCGGCTTCCTGCCCGGCGTGAATGGCGCGCGTGGAGAAGCCCTGGG
>NZ_JAUNVI010000114.1 GCF_030537745.1 Ornithinimicrobium sp.
AGCTGGGTGGCCATCAGTGGCTCCTGGTCCGGTGAGTCAGGTGAGGAGTGCGAGCGTCGTGAGGATCTGGCGGGAGATCATCATGCCCCTGACCAACCTCGGCGTGGTTCTACCCGGCTTGTTCAACGTGCCGCAGCGCTCCCGAGCCCTCTCCGCCATCATCGGATTGACCTGGGTGGTGACTCAACTCCTGCGCGCGCAGCGCCGCAGCGCAGGCAGCGAAGCCTGCTGCCTGGGCCAGGGCCCCGATGACTTGGGGGACCTCGTTGTGGAAGGCGAGGAGGCCGATCACGTGGGCCACCGGCCAGGACCCGATAGCCACCGCCACCCATCGGTGCACGGTCCTGGTGCGGAGGAGGCCGCCGGCGAGGAGAAGGGTGCCGATGAGGTTGCCGAGCACGAAGACGACGAGCACCCAGGCCCACGAGGGGTCGCTCTCGGCCGCGTCAATGACTGCGGCCAAGGCTGGCGTGGGGCCGACGACCTCTGCCATGGCCAGGGTGGTCGTTCCAGCGGATGCGACCGCGGCGTAGCAGACGTATCCGGCCACCATCATCGAGCCGCCTATGGTGACCAGTCGGCTGGCTGGTGCCAGGCGAAACATACCCATCACGGCGGGCACGATCAGGATGCCTCCAAGCATGACAAAGAGGAGGGTGATCCGCCGCAGCTCGGGGTGTTCGGCAGCCAGGGCGAGGGCGGCTGCGCCGTCCAGGTCGTTGCCGCCGTCGCGAATCGAGAGCATGTAGGCCGTGTTGGCGATGACCCAGCACCACGGTGCCAGGAACATGCCCGCGAGCACCCCGGTGCGGCGCAGACCGTCGGGAGCGGGGCGGTTCGGGATCGGGCCCGGGGCAGGTGTCCTCGTCATCGGTCGCTCCGTAGAGGTGAGCGGGCGCCCCGGCCGGGCGCCAGCATCAGCACCACGGACAGCACGCTGAGCAGCACGAATGCAGCCACCAGCACCCGCAGTTGCGGTGGCACTCCCTCCACGAGCAGGGCTGGCAAGGCAGCGAGGGCCGAGACGACCCGGCTTCCCGCAGCGACCCTGATCCAGAGCCGGCGCCGTCGTGACCAGCCAATTGCCACCGCGACCAGGGTGACCGCGCCGCAGGCCGTGGTCAGCATCAGCACGACCAGGGGTGGCCCGATAGAACCCTCTGGTGTGGGGTTGAGCAGGGATGGGATGTCGGCGAGCGCAAGCAGGATGGCGAGCACAAAACCAGTTTTGTTGCCGCGCGTGAAGGGCATGCGGTCTCCTGGCGCCGGGTGTGGTGAGGCTGCGGTGCCGGCCGTGGTAAGCGACATGGTGCCCTCCTGGGCGCTGGCGGGATCTGGACTCTCCCACCCTCGGTCGTGAGTGCGTCCCGGGGCCAGTGGTTCTGTGCCTGAATGTGGGGCAGCAGTTCCCGTCGCGGAGGGAACTTCGTCCCCGCCGCTGGCAACGGCACAGGTCCATAATGGGCAGGTGAGAAGCGCTGACGGGAGGACGCCCGCCTCCATCCGCGTCCTCGTCGCTGACGACCATCCTGTCGTACGCCGGGGCCTGCGGGCGCTCCTGGACGGCCTCGAGGGCTTCGAAGTGGTCGGTGAGGCCACCGACGGTGACGCGGCCGTGCGCGAAACGCAACTGAGCCACCCCGACGTGGTGCTGATGGACCTGCAGATGCCCCATACCGACGGGTTCGAGGCGACCCGCCAGATCACCCGGTCCTGCCCCGGGGCGGCGGTGCTGGTGCTCACCATGTCCGACGACGATGCCACCGTGCTGAGCGCCATGCAGGCAGGAGCTCGCGGTTATCTGCTCAAGGGAGCCGAGCAGGTCGATATCGTGCGTGGGTTGAGCGCGGTGGCGGCCGGTGAGGTCATTTTCGGACCCGGCGTCGCCGCTCTTGTGCTCCACCACCTTGCCTCCCCTGCCAGTGCCCTGCAGGAGCCCAGACCCTTCCCCGGGCTCACACCACGCGAGCACGAGGTGCTGACCCTCCTGGCGACCGGCCTGCGCACGGCCGTGATCGCGCAACGGCTACACCTGTCCCCCAAGACGGTCAGCAACACGCTCACGGGCGTCTTCGCCAAACTGCAGGTGACCACCCGTGCCGAGGCGATCGTGCTCGCTCGTTCGTCGGGCCTCGACGCCCCGGATACCACAAGTTGGGACCCCGGGCGGAGGTTGCCGTGAGCTGGCCCCTCCTTCTGAGCTGTTCGCTGGTGGCCGCCGCACACGTCGTTGCGGGCGGGGTCCTGCTGCGGGCGCGCCTTGCGGTGCCCACTGGCGCCCTGCTCGTCGGCGCGGGTCTCACTGGCCTGCTCAGCGTGTGGCTGCTGGGGCGCGAACACCCCTCCTTGGTGGCGGCGCCGCTGCTGATTCTCGCCGGCATGGTCCTGTTGCCGGCCGCCCTCTGGGCCTATCCCGTGCCGCGATGGCGGGGGGCGGTGGACTTCACGCTGGCCGTGTGTCTGGTGGGCCCAGGCCTCGTGGCGGCGCTGTCCAGCCAGGACGTAGGCGTCGTGGCCACCATGGGTCTGGTGGCGGCCCTCGCCCTGCTGATGCAGACCTGGTGGCGGTTGGAGCAGGATGCCGCGGGCCAGCGGCGTGCCCTGCTGTGGATGGGTCTGGCCACCGCTTCCGCCGCCTTGACGGGCGTGCTGGCGGTCTTCCTCCTGGCGGAGCCTTGGGGGCGAACACTAGGCGTCGCGCCGCTGGTCCTGGTGCCGCTCGCGATGGTCGTCGGGGTGGCGCGTCCAGAGGTGATCGACGTGCGCGGCCTGGTCGTCCAAGTCGTCGTGCTCGGACTGGTCGGTGCCGCCTACCTCGCCTATTTTGTCGGTGCCGTCTCGACCTTTGAGGTGCTGGGAGGCGAGCCAGCATCACCTGCGGTCACCGCGGCGCTGGGGCTTGTCGGGGCACTGGCCTGGCACCCAACTGCGGTGGTGCTGCGCGGGGTGATCGACCGGTTGCTGTTCGGTGACCGGCCGGATCCGCTCCGCGCGGCCCGCACGGCAGCGGGACGGATGGGAGATGACCCCGCCCTGGCCCTGGAAGCCGTCTGCGATGCTCTGGTGCTGCCGTATGCCGAGGTGCGGGCCGATGGTGTCGCCCTGGTCAGTGCGGGTGTCGAGGTCACCCAGTGCCGGTCCTTGCCGCTCGCGCTGGCGGGCGGTGCCCCGGGCGAGTTGGTCGTCGGTCTGCGGGCGGGTGATCTGCGTCTGTCCGCCCAGGATGAGCAGGTGCTCCGGCTGCTGGCCCCGCTCCTGGCTCAGACGCTTCGCGTTCGCGCGCTGGCGCTGGACCTGCAGGTGTCCCGCTCCCAGGTCGTCACCGGGGTCGCGGAGGAGCGCAGGCGACTGCGTCGCGACCTGCACGACGGCCTGGGTCCGACCCTGTCGGGCATGGCCTTCTCGGTCGACGCGGCACGCAACGCGCTGCGTACGGACCCGGAGGTGACCGACAGGCTGCTGCTCGACCTGCGCGCGGACGCCTCGGACACCGTGACCGAGATCAGACGCATCGTCGAGGGGCTGCGACCCCCGTCCCTCGACGAGTTTGGTCTCGTCAGGGCGCTGCGTCAACGGTCGACCGTGCTCCGGCGCGCCGACGGCACCCTCGTCACGGTCCACGTCGCGGCACCCCAGGCCCTCCCCCCGCTACCGGCTGCGGTCGAGGTGGCGGCATACCGCATCGTGGTCGAAGCTCTCACCAACGTCGCCCGACACTCGACCGGCGCCCGTGCATGGGTGCGGATCGGGGTGTCCGGACCGTCGCTGCTGCTGGAGGTCAGCGACGACGGGACCTCCGCCGCGGCGTGGCGTCCTGGAGTGGGACTGACTTCCATGCTGGAACGGGTTGATGAGGTGGGTGGCACGCTGGTCTGGTCTGATGAGGGGCAGCCCAGCCGCGTCACCGCGGTGCTTCCGCTACCCAGCCCCTCACCTGAGTAGGCTCCAGGTTCCGCGCTGATATACATCACTGGTGGCTGACACGACGCTGACCGCTGATCACATC
>NZ_JAUNVI010000036.1:0-4054 GCF_030537745.1 Ornithinimicrobium sp.
AGCCCGCGAGACCGCAGGGACGCCACGACCGCGTCCACGAGAGGCTCGGCCACCGCGCCGGGAGCCGCGCTGCTCCAGGACGGGCGGCGGCCCTTGTTGACCTCGCCGTAGAGGGTGAACTGGCTGACCACGAGCACGGGTGCCGAGCTGTCCAGGACCGACTGCTCGTCGCGCAGGATGCGCAGCTCGGCGATCTTGCGGGCCATCGCCTCGACCTGGGCGGGCCCGTCGTCATGGGTGGCGGCCACGAGCGCCAGCAGCCCGGGTCGCTCGATCGACCCGACGACCTGATCGTCGACCGTCACGCTGGCCCGCGTCACGCGCTGCAGGACCGCTCTCACGACTCGCCGCTCATGACCATTCGTGGACGGCCACGCGGACCGCGCCGACCGGCTCGCCGTGGCCCTTGACCACGGCGTCCGCGTCCAGCGCATCCAGGACCGCACCCACCTCGGGTCCGAGGTCGAGCGCGCCCAGGCGACGCAGCGCAGCGGTCATCACGACGACGCGGGCGCGGTCGTAGCCGTCCGCGATCTTCACGGTGAGACCAGAGCCGTCGGCCAGGCCCACGGCATACACCGACTCCGCACCATCCTTGGCGATGAGGCCGGGGACGCCCTCGATGAGCCGGGTGACGTCGCGGCCCGTGCCGCCGAGCCAGGCCGGGGCCGCCCGGATCGCCGCCGCCAGCTGGCCCTCAGGAGTGGACCGCCTCGCCGCGGCGATCCTGCCGAAAGCGCGCGCCAGCCCGAGGGTGGTGACCGCCAGCGCCGGGGCGCCACAGCCGTCGACCGTCGTGGCCGCGACGCGGTCGCCGGTGAGCTCCTCCACGACCTCGACGATGAGCTGCTGGAGCGGGTGCGCGGGGTCGAGGTAGGTCTGCGTGTCCCAGCCCGCAGCGACGCATGCCGCGAGCATCCCGGAGTGCTTGCCCGAGCAGTTCTGAGCCAACGACGACGGGCGTATGCCTTCGGCGAGGAAACGGTCCCGCTCCGGCTCCGAGAGCGGCAGGCTGGGCGTGTTCTGCAGGTCGGTCTCGTGCAGGCCCACGGAGGCCAGGATGCGGCGGGCGCCCTCCCGGTGGAAGCTCTCGCCGGAGTGGCTGGCGCTGGCGAGTGCGAGCAGCTCCGGCTCGGCAAACTGCGCACCGGCGCGGAGCATCGCGATGACCTGCAAAGGCTTGAGCGAGGACCGGGGCAGGATCGGCGCCTCGATCGGACCGACGTTGATCACGCTGCGGCCGGTGGCATCGACTGCCGCGACGACACCATGGTGGACGGACTCGATAAAGCCATTGCGCACGACCTCGGCGACGAGCGGTGCCCCGCTCAGCGGGCTGGAGCCCACCGGCGCACCGAAGGGGTATGCCGTGCTCATCGGGTCCTCCTCTCCTTGACGCCGAGCAGCTCGCGCGCCTCGGTCGTCGACATCGGCGGCCGTTGCATGGCGGTCGCGATGTCGACAACGCGCTCGACGAACTCGACGTTGTGCTGGACCTGCTGACCGCGGGCATAGAGGAGGTTGTCCTCCATCCCCACGCGCAGGTGGCCACCCGCCGCGAGGGCGGCCGCAGCGATGGGCAGGTGCGCGCGCCCGATGCCGGTCGCCGACCAGCTGGTGACCTCTTCGGGCAGCATCGAGACCCCCGCGACGAGCGCCTCGACGGTCCCCGGCATGCCACCTGGCACGTTGGTGACAAAGTCGACGTGCACCTTCCCGCCGAACGGCAACCCGTGCGCGTCGATCAGCCTGCGCATGGCCGCGACGTGGCCCAGGTCGAACAGCTCGAACTCCGGCACGACCTCACGCTCCTGGGCCTGCACGTAGAGCTGGCTCATGAACGGAAAGGGGTTGAGGAAAATGTTGTCGCCGAAGTTGAGGGTGCCGCAGGTCAACGAGCAGGAGTCGGGCTCGGCCTCCAGCACGGTCAGCCGCGACTCCAACGGGTCGTGGACGGAGCCGCCGGTCGAGAGCTGGATGACCAGGTCGGTGGCTTCGCGCAGCGCCTGGACGGTGTCGCGCAGACGGACGGGGTCCAGGGTCGGGGCGTGATCGTTCTCGGGGTCACGCACGTGCACGTGGATGAGGCCAGCTCCGGCGGCCTCGCAGCGTTGCGCGGTCTCGACCAGTTCTTCGGTCGTCGTGGGCAGTTGGGGGAAGTCGGCCTTGGCCGTCTCGGCGCCCGAGGGCGCCACCGTGATCAACGTCGATGCAGACATGTGGCGATCTTCTCAGCCTGGCCGGCCCGGCCTGCACCTCGGGTCAGAGTTGGCGGCACGCTTCACGCTCCGTGCTGTGGCGAGGCAGCAGGGTCCGCCGTCAGAGGACGCGACGCGGTCTGCGCTCGGTGTCCGACGGCACGATGACGGTCTGGGCGGCGCTGGTGTGCTCGGCCAGCAGCACCATCTCCGGGTCGGTGTTGCGCTTGATGAGCGCGAGCGCGATGGGCCCGTCCTCGTGGTGTCGGGCGACGCTGGTGAGGTGGCCGACGGCCCGACCACCCTCCACCGGCAGGAGCTCGGTGCCGGGATCCGGGAGCACGTGCCCCGAGCCGTCGAGGTGCAAGAAGACCAGCCTGCGGGGCGGGCGGCCCAAGTTCTTGACCCGCGCGACGGTCTCCTGCCCGCGGTAGCAGCCTTTGTGCAGGTGCACTGCGGTGCGCAGCCAGTCCAGCTCGTGCGGGATGGCGCGCTCGTCGGTGTCGACGCCAGCGCGTGGTCGCCAGGCAGCGACCCGGAGGGCCTCGGAGGCCCACGTCCCCGACAGCGGGCGGTCACCCAGCGCAGCCTCGACGTCGGCGACCGGCACGATCAGCTCTCGCCATTGCCATCCCTGGGCCGGGTGCTCCTCGACGGGCGGGCCGTAGGCGAAGGTGTCTCCGACCAGCCGTGGCCACGGGTCTACCCAGGCGACCGGCTCCCCCGGGACGGACTCAAGGCCGATCGGCTCCCCGAGCACGGCATACGCGCCGGAGACGTCCTCCAGCTCGACACGGAGCATGAAGCGCATCGTGTCGAGCCACTCCACGATCGGCGCGGCGGCGCCCGGCTCGGTGGTGATCCAGGTCTTCTCCCCGTCGTCCACGATGTGCAAGGCGTGCTCGACCTTGCCCTTGGGGGTCAGGATCAGCGACTCGGTCGAGGTATGCGGTGTCAGCCCGTTGAGGTGCTGGGTGGTGAGGGAGTGCAACCAGGTGAGGCGGTCGGCCCCGGCGATCGTGATGACTCCGCGGTGGGAGAGGTCGACGGCCGCCAGGCCCTCGGCGAGCAGCACCTGCTCACGGTGCGGGTCGCCGTAGTGGGACGCCACACCTGCGTCGATCCCGGTCCCGTCGACGGCGCCGTGGCGGGACAGGAAGATGCTCATGTCCAGCAGGCTACGTCAGGTTGCTGGGCACTCGGTGAAAGGTTGTAGCCGTACACTTCACGCTCATGGGGTATGACGATGACAGTGCCGCTGACAACCGCGACGGCCGCCGCTCGCGGTCTCGCGGGGACTCGGGTGCACCACGCCGGCGGCGCCGGCCGATCCGCGCCCTAGCGTCCGTCATCGGGCTGCTTGCTCTCGTCGGAGTGCTGGTCCTGGGTGGCTATGCCCTGTATCTGCAGCGGACGGTGTCTAAGAACATCGAATACAAGCCCCTCAAGGCGGACAACGACTCCGTCATCACCATCTCTCCGGATGAGGTCGGGGGCACCCAGCCTGGCGTCGACGAGGACGGCAGAGCCATCGTCATCGGCGAGGACGGCAAGGCCATCGATCTTGCTGGCGGGGGCAAGGTCACGGCGACCTCGCCGGCCCGGGATCCCGAGGCCGGGGACGCCCTCAACTTCCTCGTCATCGGCTCCGACAGCCGCGACCTCTCGGTCGAGCGCGGCCGCTCCGACGTCATCGTGCTGATGCACATCAACGACGCTCGCGACCGGGTCGACCTGATCCACTTCCCTCGCGACCTCTTCGTGCCCATCGCTGGCACCGGCGGCTCCGCGAAGATCAACGCGGCCTACTCCTACGGCGGCGCGCCGCTGCTCGTGCAGACCCTGCAGCCGCTCAT
>NZ_JAUNVI010000036.1:4154-29643 GCF_030537745.1 Ornithinimicrobium sp.
CGGCCTACTCCTACGGCGGCGCGCCGCTGCTCGTGCAGACCCTGCAGCCGCTCATTGATGTCCCGATCGACCACGTGGTGATTGTCGACTTTGACAGCTTCAAGGCCATGACCGACTCGATTGGTGGCGTCGACGTGCAGGTGACCGAGGCGGGCGGCGGTTTCACGGCGGGCACGACACACATGGACGGCGAGCAAGGGTTGCGCTTCGTGCGCGAGCGCTACAGCCTGTCCCAGGGCGACATCTCCCGCGGTGAGCGGCAGATGCAGTTCGTCAAGGCCGTGATGCTCAAGGCTCTGTCGCGGGACACCCTGACCAACCCCGCGCGGCTGGCCAACTTCGTCGACGCAGCCACCACCAACCTCACGGTGGACGAGGACCTGAAGGTCAGCCAGATGCGCAACTTGGGCTTGTCCATGCGCGACGTGCGCGGCCGCGACGTCCACTTCTCCCAGGGCCCGTGGTGCAGCATCGCCGATCACCCGGTCGCCGGGTCGATCATCCTGATGGCCAAGAGCCAGATGAAGGAGCTGAGCCAGCGGCTGCGCTCGGACACGATGGAGGACTACGTCGACACCGTCTCCCCCAAGAGCGGCTTCGGCGGCGGCAACTGCAACTGATCGGCAACTGCAGTTGACCGGCGTCGTTGGCTGACCGGTCGTTGCGGCCGGGTCAGACTCGCTTCAGCTCAGCAGAGACGTGGGACTGCAGCTCGTGGCCGGTGGCCGCCATGTCCATCACCCACATCATGTTGCCCTTGACGTAGCCGTAGAGGCGATGGCCCGCGGCATACTCCTTGGCGTGCGGGCTGCGCAGGACACCATCGGTGTGGACCTCGACCTTGGCTGGGCTGGTCGTGCCGTAGTAGAGCTCGACGATGCCGGTCGGGTGGGCGAGCAGCAACTCCACCTCACCGTCGGGCTGCGGACGCCAAAAGCCCGTCTCGATCGCGGCTGGCTTTTGCGTGCTGCCGTCCTCGTTGAGCAGCCAGGCCCGCGAGGTCCACATGAGGAAGGGCCGGCCGTCGTGGGTGACGTCGATCGCCTGACCGAAGTTGCGGGACTCCATGGAGGGATAGCCGACGACGCCGGCGCCTTCCCAGGAGCCGATCATCCAGGCCAGCGGGGCCAGGTCGGGGTGCATGGTGGGATCTATCTCGAAGGGCACCTGTCCATGCTAGGCACACATCCAGCCCTGATGCGCCCTCAGGCGGGCAGTGCGGTGGAGACGAAGACCAAGGCGATGAGGTAGGGGACGATGCCGACGATCATGACCGAGGCGAGCGCGCAGACCAGCCGCGGCCGGGCGTGGGCCATGGTCGGCAGATCAGCGAGGATGGCGCGCATGGCGTGGCTGAGTGCGCCGCTGGCCACGCCGAGCAGCAGCCAGGTCGTCCACGGGACCCCGAGGTAGAAGCTCACCAGCACTGCCGCCGCTCCCCCCGCGAGCATCGCCAGCGCCGACAGCCACCCATCCAGCGCCTGCCACCGGCCCAGCAGGTCGGTCAACGACGAAGCGGTCGCGGCCGCCAGGGCGCCCAGCACGAGCGCGACTCCCTCGGGCGTGTTTGCGGGCGGCACCAGGAGCACGCCGCAGGCCAGCACGCCTAGCGCCAGCACGACGGCGCTGACCGACTGGACGACCCGCGGTCGACCGTCACTGCGAAACACCTGATGGGCGAAGGCGGCGATCATCGCCAACGACAACGCCGCCGGCATCCAGACCAGCCACGGCCCGGTGGTGCGGGTCCCCACCGCAGCGACGAGGGCCAGACCACCCAGGGCCACCGTGCCCACCGTCCCGCGCGGGGTCGGCAGGTTGAGCGTGCCGGCCCACCCCCACGCCAGGATCAGGACGATCGCGGCCAGCGCGGCGGCCAGCACGGTCGGGGAGGACAGCACCGCCGCGCCGAGCACCCCGCTCACCGTGACCACCGCACCGGCGACATACGCCGACGGGGTGATCCGCGGTCGCGGAGCTGGCATCGTGGTCATGACCGATCATTATTGCCGGTCCATCGTCCGTAAACTTCAGGGCGTGGCCCAACTGGTCCTGCTCACCCCGCACACCCCGGTCACGACCGCGGTGGAAGCCGTCTTGCCCGGGCTGGCCCTCTTGCCCCACCGGGTCACGGTGCACGGCATGGACCTGGGCCCCCTCGTGACGGCGGAGGTGCCAGACCTGATGGTGGTCGACACGACTGCCGACCTGGTGATCGGCCACGCCACCTTGCGAGCCCTGGCCGCCCTCGAGCTCGGCTGCCCGGTGCTGGCCGTGCTCGACGACACCGGCCTGGGGCTGGTGGACCCGCAGTGGCCCGCTGCCGATGTCGTCTCCAGCGCGGCCAGCCCCTCCGAGGTAGCCGCGCGGGTGCGGCTGCTCCTGGGCCGGCCCCGCGCCGCCACGGGGCCGATCGGGGTCGCCGACGTCCTTGTCGACGAGGAGAGCTGGACGGTGCGCGCGGGAGGGGTGCCACTCGACCTCACGTTCAAGGAGTTCGAGCTGCTGCGCTATCTGGTCCAGCATCCCGGCCGGGTGGTGACACGGGACGTGCTGCTGGACGAGGTCTGGGGCCTCGACTACTACGGCGGCACCAGGACGGTGGACGTGCACATCCGACGGCTGCGCGCCAAGCTCGGTCCCGAGCGGGAGCCGCTCATCGGCACGATTCGCGGCGTGGGTTATCGCTTCGACGGCCCTCGCAGGACGGAGCGCTGAACGCGTGCCAGACTGACCTCATGTCTGGCCAAGTCCCCACCGTCGAGGAGCTGCACAACCTTCCCCCCCATCTGTCTGGGGATGTGCTCGCCCTGGCCGTGCGCGCCGGCCGGCACGACGGCGTCAAGCCCCTCTCGGAGCAGACCGTGCTGCAGGCCCGGCGACTGGCCGAGAACGAGAGCCGACCGCAATCGACCCACCTAGTTGTCCGGGAGCCGGCCTCTGACGCAGTCCTGGCCTATGGCCACGTGGACGAGAGCGCGCCCTCCGACCCCTCTGCCGAGCTCGTCGTCGACCCGGCACACCGGCGCCGTGGCATCGGCGGCATGCTCCTGGACCACGTTTTGCAGCGGTGGCCGGGAGTGCGGCTGTGGAGTCACGGTGACCTTCAGGACGCACGACGGCTTTACACCTCTCGGGAGCTGTCGGTGGTCCGCGAGCTGTGGCAGATGAGCCGGCCGCTGGCTGGCGAGTGGTCAGAGCTGCCGGACAGGGTGGTCCTGCCGGACGGCCTGGCGGTCCGCCCCTTCCGGGTGGGGCACGACGAGGAGCCGTGGCTGGCTCTCAACGCCCGGGCCTTCTCCGACCACGCCGAGCAGGGCCGGATGACCGCGTCCGACCTGCGCGACCGCCAGGAGGAGCCGTGGTTTGATCCGCAAGGGTTCCTGGTGGTCGAGGACCCCAACCAGGTGGACGGCGACGGCATACCGCGGTTGGCCGCTTTCCACTGGACGAAGGTCGAGACGAGCCCGCACGGCAGCACCGGAGAGGTCTACGTCGTCGGCGTCGACCCTGACTATCAGGGCCGTGGCCTGGGCACCGCGGTGACCCTGCTCGGGTTGCGTCATCTGCGTGCCCGCGGGGTGGAGACCGCGACGCTCTACGTGGACGGGGACAACGCGGCGGCCATCGCGACCTATCACCGGCTCGGCTTTGAGCGCCTGGCGATCGACGTCATGTATGCCGCAGGAGCAGCGATTTCGTGACCCCGCGGGTGGCCGTCCGCGCCAGTGGGGTCCTCCCCTACCGCGTCAAGGGCGGCAAGCTGCGGGTCGCGATCGTCCACCGTCCCCACTACGACGACTGGTCCTGGGCCAAGGGCAAGCTCGAGCAGGGCGAGGACTGGGCGGCGGCGGCAGCCAGGGAGGCTTTCGAGGAGACCGGACTGCGTGTCCGGCTGGGGCTCCCCCTGCCCGATGCGCTCTATCCCGTGGGCCGTGGCCTCAAACGGGTCCGCTACTGGGCGGCCACCGTCATCGGTGGCAACGGTGACCTCCAGCACGAGATCGACGAGGTCCTCTGGCTCCGGCCGCGCGCCGCCGCGCGTCGCCTCAGCTATGGGCACGACAAGGCGCAGCTCGACGAGCTGGTCCGCCTGCACAGACAGGGCCGGCTCGCGACCTGGCCCCTGCTGGTCGTGCGGCACGCCGAGGCAGAGGCGCGCGGGAGCTGGGAGGGGCCTGACCCGGCACGCCCCCTGACGGCAGCTGGGCAGGCGTGGGCCCAGCGCCTGGTCTCCACCATCGATGCCTACGAGCCGGTCACTGTCCTGACCAGCCCCTCGGTCCGGTGCTGGGACACGATCGAGCCTTATGCACGGCGTCGTGGGCTGACACTGATGCCGAAGAAGGGGTTGTCCGAGGAGGGCTTCGCGCAGGGCCCGAACAAGCTCAGCGTGCACGCCGACCGGCTGCTCGCCAGTGCGGCACCGGCAGTGATCTGCACGCATGGTCCGCTCCTGGAGCCGCTGCTGACCCTGCTGCGCAAGCGCGCCGCCGAGCAGCTCGACTCCGGATCTCGGCGGATGCTCGCGCGGCTGGCCAAGGTGGGGCTGGACAAGGGCGAGGTGCTGGCGCTGACCATGTCCAGCTCTGGCTCAGCAGCTCGCGTGGTGGCCATCGAGAGGCATCGCCCACCTGCCATTTGAGCGAGGGTGGTAAGGAAGAGCGTGCCGGGCCGGGAGCGCCTCTCGGCACGAGGCCGCTCGAAGCGGCGAATATTGGAGCCCGGGGCTACCGCGGCCCGGCACGCGAGAACTGTAACGGCAGCGGCCTGCGGAATGTTCCCCAGAGTCGCTACGCGAGGTCGCCCTTGCGCCACAGCCGCGCGCAGGCCGTCAAGTCATCGGCGGTGTCGCGCATCCGGGCGCCGCGCTCGGCCTGGGCCGCGGGGATGTCGTCCACGCCCGGCTCGGCCAGCCCGACGGCCATCACCTGGCAGAAGGCCGACGCCCGCTCGAGGGCGATCGCCAGGTCGCCGGTGAAGACGCCGGTCAGGATCTCCTGCGCCAGCACGCCGAGCGTCTCGGGCGCGGGTGGCTCGGCGACCCCGGCGATCGCCAGGTAGACCTCGGCGTGCGCCGAGCCGGCCAGGAACAGCCTGGAGACCTCCTCGGGCTGGCGGATGACCCACTCCCGCAGCAGATAGAGGCGCCACAAGGCGCCGGGCAGCGTCCGGGCAGGACGGTCCGCCCACATTTCCGCGACGGTCTCCAGCCCGAGCTCCTCGACGAGGTGGACCAGCCGGGCCGTGAGCTCGGGATCCTCCCGACGATCGCGTCCCCGGCCGACGACCAGCTCAGCCGTCCGGTGGGCCGCCTCGACCGCGACCAGGGGGTCGATGGCGCCAGCCACCGCTTCCAGCCTCTCCGCCGGGCGCAGCGTCGGCCGATGGAACTGCCGGCGGTCCTGCTCCTCACTCATGCCGCTCACCCCACCCCGCGAGCACCGCGACCGAGTCGGCCCCGCACCGCAGCAGCCTGCCCTGCGTCCCGCTCGTGCTCACGCTCACCTCACCAAAGCTGGCCAGCATCTCAGCGCCCTCGGGCAGCGCCCTGGACACCTCTGTCGTCGCTGTTGCTGTCGTCCGCTGCCCGAGGTGGGCGAGGACGCGCACGTCGCCGCGCTCGACCATGATCAGCTCACCCGACCCCTCCTCCGGGGGCAGCGGTTCACGCCATACCTTGCCTGCACCTAGGGGGGTGCTGCGCAGGGCTGGCTGCTCACGGCGCAACCGGATCAGCGTGCGATACCACTGCAGGAGCGAGCCGTGCCCGCCCTCATGCACCTCGTCCCACCGCAGGACCGACGCCGAGGCCGTCCCGGCGTCCTGCGGGTCGGGGACCTCCTCCGCCCAGCCGTGCGCGGCGAACTCCGCCTGACGGCCCACTCGGATCGATTCGGCGAGCCAGGCCTCCTCGTGGTCGGTGAAGTACTGCCACGGCGTCGAGGCACCCCACTCCTCCCCCATGAAGAGCATCGGAGTGTAGGGCGAGGTGAGCAGCAGCGCGGCGCCGACGGCGGCCACGCCGGGGGTCACCAGGTGCCCGAGCCGTTCACCGAGCGCCCGGTTGCCGATCTGGTCGTGGGTCTGCAGCGACGCGATGTAGTGCCAGCCCGGCGTGAGGTCCGGATCCACCGGGCGGCCGTGGACGCGACCACGGAAGGTCGAGAAGCTCCCGTCATGGAAAAATGGCGTGTCCGCGAGGACTTTGGGGAGTGCGCCCGGGTCGGCGAAGTCAGCGTAGTAGCCCTGTGCCTCGCCGGTCAGGCTCACGTGCAGCGCGTGGTGGATGTCGTCGGCCCACTGCCCGTGCAGCCCCATCCCACCGGCGCCCCCGATGCTCCGGGGGACGACCGTGGAGGGGTCGTTGCGGTCCGACTCGGCCACCAGAGTGCGCGGTATGCCGCTGCTCGCGGTGATCTCGTCGGCGCGGGCAGCGAGTTCTTCCACGAGAGGGGTGGCGCGCTCGTCGTGGAGCGCGTGGACGGCGTCCAGGCGCAGCCCGTCGAGGTGGTAGTCCGTCAACCACATGGTGAGGTTGTCGAGGACGAAGGCGCGCACCTCGTCGCTGCCCGGACCGTCGAGGTTGACGGCCTCGCCCCACGGCGTGTGGTGGCGGTCGGTGAAATAGGGGGCGACCTGGCCCAGATAGTTGCCGCTGGGGCCCAGGTGGTTGTAGACCACGTCGAGCCAGACCGCCAGGCCGTTGGCGTGCGCGGCATCGACGAGTCGAGCCAGGCCGGCGGGACCGCCGTAGGCCTCGTGCACGGCATACAGGCCGACGCCGTCGTAACCCCAGCCTCGCCGACCGGGGAAGGCGGCGACCGGCATCAGCTCGATGACGTTCACGCCGAGGTCCAGGAGGTGATCGAGGTGCTCGATGACTCCGTCGAAGGTGCCCTGGGGGGTGAAGGTGCCGACGTGCAGCTCGTAGATGACGGCATCGTCGAGGTGCACCCCGCCCCAGCCCTGGTCGGTCCAGGTGAAGGCTGTGGTGTCCACCAGCGCGCTGGCGGCGTGGACCCCGTCGGGCTGGTGGCGTGACCGGGGGTCGGGCACGGGGGCGCGGCCGTCGATGGAGTAGGCATAGCGAGCGTCGCCCGCGTCGGCGCGCACCTCCCACCAGCCGCCCTCGCCTGGGGCCATGGGGACCGAGTCGGCGTGGTCGGCGCCACGTCGTAGGTCCACCGTGCCCGCCTCCGGCGCCCAGAGCCGGAAGGTGTGTGCACCGGTGTGCACTCGATCGGGCCCGGCGCTCACCGCGGAGCCTCTGCGTCCTGGGCCGAGAGCTCGTTGACCAGCAGCGCCACGGGGGAGACGGCAAAGACATCCAGCGCGCTGACCCCGGTCGGGCCCACCTCATGCTCGCGCTCGCTCAGCTCGTCCCGCCAGCGGCCGGGGGTCAGCGCGATCCTGGCCTGGCCCAGTCCGCCAGCCAGGCCCAACGCCCGGGGCGCCCGGATGGTCAGCGTCGCGGCGCAGCCGCCACGGACGAACCCGAGCACGTGCGGGCCCGCGTGGACCGGCTCATAGGACCCGCTCGGTCCGAAGGCCTGCTGGAGGCGCGCTCGCAGCCGGAGCACCCGTGAGGTCACCCACAGGACCTCATCGGACAGGTCCTCCGGCCAGCCTTCGGCATCGAGGCGGCGCAGCCGCTCGGTGCGTTCGACATAGTCGACGGGGCGACGGTTGTCCGGGTCCACCAGGGACAAGTCGACCAGACCGGCGCCCTGATAAGTGTCAGGGACGCCCGGCAGGGTGAGCTGGACCAGTTTCTGGGTCAGCGTGAGTGTCCGCACGGTGAGCGCGTTGTCGCGGACCGCGGTGGCGATCGCCTGGTTAGGCTCTCCGGCGGCGTCCGCGAGCTCGTCGGCCAGGCTCATCACTCGCGCCTCATAGTCGAGGTCGGGCTCGATCCAGGTGGAGTGCAGCTTGGCCTCGCGGACCGCTTTGGTCAGGTAATGGTGCAGTCGGCTCTGCTCCACCCGGCCCGCCCCGACCAGGGTCTGCCAGATGAGGTGCCCGGTGGGTCGGTCCACCCCGTGCCGGTCGGCCGCAGCGGCGGCGACCGTGGAAAGTTGTCGCCAGGCGGCGCCGTCCCCGGCGACCGCCAGGATGCGGGCTCGCACGTCCTCGCTGCGCTTGGTGTCGTGCGTGGAGACCGTGGTCATGCCCAGCGGCCAATGCTGCGCCTGATGCCGTGCCCAGGTATGCAGCGTGCTCACCTCGGGGGCCTGCCCCAGTGAGGGGTCGGCCCCGACCTCGTTGAGGGCGACCAACCGGTGCCAGCGATAGAACGCGGTGTCCTCGATCCCCTTGGCCATGACGGGTCCCGTGGTCTGCTGGAAGCGGATGCACAGGTCCACCGCGGCCGCGGTGTCAGCGCTCGCGACGAAGGGGTCGGCCAGGACCTCGCCGAGGATCTCCAGCTCCTCCCCCAGGTCGGGGCGGTGGGCCCGGGCGCGCGCGAGACCCTCCAGCAGCGGCTGCGCCATCGCGGCGTCATCGCCGGTGGGTGGGGCGCCGGGGCGGATGTAGGCGCGGTAGACGTGGACGGAGACCAGCGCTTCGGTGAGCGCCTCGGCGAGCCGGCCGCGGTCCAGCGCCGGGAGCGCCTGCGTGGCGCGGCGCAGCAGCCGGTTGACCTCGGGCGCGAGCAACTCGTGGACCACGAGGCGCTTGGACCGGTCCACTTCGTCCTGCAGGTCGGGGACGCCACCGGTGGCGACCCAGGTGTCCGTGACGACCGCTGCGGTCGTCGGGTCGACCAGCGCCGTCATGATCGCGGCGTTCGCGTCATACCCGGTGGTGCCCGAACAGGCCCAGGAGTCAGGGAGCCGTTCGTCGCCCTCGAGGATCTTCTCCAGCCACACCGGCGTGCCGGGCCGGACGGCGGCGGCGAGCCTGTCCAGATAGCCAGCCGGGTCCGCCAGCCCGTCGGGGTGATCCACCCGGAAGCCGTCGATGACCCCCCGGTGGTGCAGGTCCAGCAGCTCGGCGTGGGTGTCCGTGAACACGTCCGGGTCCTCCACGCGCACCCCGATCAGGCCGTCCACCTCGAAGAAGCGCCGATAGTTGAGCAGGGTCGCGCTCTCCTTCCAGTGGCCCAGGCGCCAGTGCTGGCGATCGAGGAGCGCAGCAAGATCGCCTCCCAGGGCTGGGTCGTCGCTCCCGGGCGCCAGCGGCAGGACGTGCTCGAAGTATCGTGCCACCGGCTGGCCAGCGGCGGGCCCCTCATCCGGCCGGCCAGTGCCGGTCGACAGCTCACCGGCGGCCAGCACGTCGGCCAGCGGCTGTCCCAGCACGGGCAGGCCGAAGCGACCTCCGAGGTGGTCCCAGTCGACGTCGAACCACGCGGCTCGCGAAGCCCCCGGTCCGTCGCGCAGCACCTCCCAGAGCGGCTCGTTGCGCCAGAGCTGGGCGACGAGCGCGAGGTGGTTGGGGACGACATCGACGATCACGCCCATCCCCCGCTGGTGGCACGCGGCGGCGAGCGCCTCCAGCCCGTCGCGACCACCGATCTCCGGGTTCACCCGAGTCGGGTCGAGCACGTCATACCCGTGCTCCGACCCGGGGACCGCGGTCAGGACGGGAGAGAGGTAGACGTGGCTGACGCCGAGCGCGTGGACATAGGGAAGCACCTCGAGCGCGTCGGCGCAGGTGAAGCCGGAGTGCAGCTGCATCCGGTAGGTCGCTGTCAGCGGAAGGGGGGAGTGGATAGCCGTCATCGCTTCCAGTGTCCCAGGGTCGGCGACCCGCGCGCGAGCCCAGGCTGGGTCAGCGGTGAGCCCGGTCCCCAGATCTCGGCGTCGGAGCGACTACTACACTTCGTACTACTACGTGACAAAGAGCACAACCCAAGCGTCAAATTTGGAGGAGCAAATCCTCTAAACTCAAGCCTGAAGCGCACGCCACGCGCTCCCACCCTCACTTCTCCTCGGAGGATGCATGTCCGACTTCCCGTTATGGCTGCGCGCCAGCCACCTGATCAACTTCTTCCTGATCGGGTTGCTGTTGCGCTCCGGCTGGCAGATCATCGCCACCCACCCTCGCTTCTACTGGCGCAACGACTGCGGGCCGGGCACCGAGTGGATCCGCTTCACCAAGCGCGTCGTGCCGAAGGAGGAGGGCGCCTACACCGCTCACGACGACGAGTCCGAGCCGCCCTCGTGGCTGACCCTGCCCGGTGGGCGCAACCCCGGCCTCGGCCGCCACTGGCACGGGCTGCTGACTGCACTGTGGGTGCTGAACGGGCTCATCTACCTGGGCCTGCTCTTCGGCACCGGCCAGTGGCGCCGCATCGTCCCGACCTCCTGGAGCGTCTTCCCGGAAGCCTTCGAGTCCTTCAAGATCTACGCCGGCTTGGGGGTGCCCGGGATCGAGCACTTCCAGCCGTATGACGCGCTGCAGCAGCTCATGTACTTCACCGTGATCTTCATCGCCGCCCCCCTGATGATGGCGACCGGCCCCGTCATGTCGCCCGCGGTGCGTGGCCAGTACCCGTGGCTGCCCAAGCTTTTCGGCGGCACCCAGGCGGCCCGGTCCATCCACTTCCTCGGGATGGCTTTCCTCACCTTCTTCACCGTGATGCACATCGCCCTGGTCTTCATCGTCCACCGCGACTACAACATGACCAACATGGTGTTCGGCGCCTACGACCCGGCGCGCGTCGCCCAGGCGACCACGATCATGCTGCTCGTCATCTTCGCGGTGCTGGTCACCTGGATCGCGATCAGCTATCTGTCCCTGCGGGACCGTCGCAAGACCCAGCACTTCCTCAACCACATGACGGAGCCGCTGCGCAAGTTCACTGTCAACAAGATGCAGTCGCGCACGCGCCGCCTGGGCACCTACACCGAGGAGGACATCTCCCCCTACCACTGGACCAACGGTCGCCACCCCGCACCCGATGAGTCCCCGGAGTGGACCGCGCTGGCGGAGAACGACTTCTCGGACTACGTCCTACAGATCGACGGGCCCACCCCGCGGGCGGTGACCTTCGAGGAGATCAAGGCGCTGCCCCAGCAGGAGCAGATCTCCCTGCACGCGTGCATGCAGGGCTGGACCGGGGTCGCCAAGTGGCGCGGACCCAAGGTGAT
Source organism: Ornithinimicrobium sp. (assembly GCF_030537745.1). Taxonomy (GTDB): domain Bacteria; phylum Actinomycetota; class Actinomycetes; order Actinomycetales; family Dermatophilaceae; genus Ornithinicoccus. The sequence goes on from NZ_JAUNVI010000036.1 coordinate 15,254, forward strand.
GGACCTGATGGCGCTGGCCGGACCGGTGCCCGCCAACGCGAAGTATCTGCTGGTGACGTCCTTCGGGACGGCGCAGAGCATGCACGATGGCCGTCCGCTCGAGCCGTTCTACTCCTGCATCCCGATGGACGCCTGCCTTGAAGATGAGTCGATCTTTGCCTGGGAGATGAACGACAAGGCGTTGCCGCATACCTTTGGCGCTCCCCTGCGCCTGCGGGTCGAGTCTTACGTCGGCTACAAGATGGTGAAGTTCATCAAGAGCCTGGAGTGGGTCGAGGACTACAAGGATCTCGGTGACGGCATGGGTGGCACTCGAGAAGACTCTGGCTACCAGCTGATCAACGCCCGCATCTGAACCACCCGCACGACCGCTGACCGGGGCGAGCACCGCCCCGGTCAGCGGTCCGTCGGAGCCCCTGTGCCCATCGACTCTCACCCGGAGAACCCATGACTGCCGAGCCCAGCTCGATCCTGACCCCCGCCCAGATGGCGCGCGCTGCCGAGGACGCCGCCGTGGCCAAGGTCACCGGTCGCCCCATGAAGTCGTTCTTGCTGGGCCTGACCGCTGGCGGCTATATCGCCCTCGGCTTCGTCTTCTATGTCACCAGTCAGGTCGGCGCCTCCGAGATCCCGTGGGGCGTCGCTAAGGTGCTTGGCGGCGTCGTCTTCGCCACCGGGCTGGCGCTGGTCGTGCTCACCGGCGCAGAGCTGTTCACCTCCTCCACCCTCACCCTGACGGCGCGTGCGAGCGGTCGGATCACCTGGAGCCAGCTGCTGGTGAACTGGGTGGTCGTCTATGTCGCCAACTTCCTGGGCGCCCTGACGATGGTCGTCCTGATCTTCTTCGGCGGCACCTGGCTCAACGCCGACGGGCAGTGGGGCGCCGTCGTGCTCACTGTCACCAACATCAAGCTGCACCACACCTTCCTCGAAGCTTTCGTGCTCGGCATCTTGTGCAACCTGATGGTCTGCCTCGCGGTCTGGGCGGCCTACTCCGGACGCACGACCACGGACAAGGTGATTGCCGTGACGATGCCGATCGCACTCTTCGTGGCCTCAGGCTTCGAGCACTCAGTCGCCAACATGTTTATGATCCCGCTCGGCATCCTGATCAAGGACAACGCTGGCTCGGAGTTCTGGTCGCAGACCGGCCTGGAAGCCTCCGCCTTCAGCGACCTCACCTGGTCCAGCTTCTACCTCGACAACCTGCTCCCGGTGACCTTGGGCAACATCGTCGGCGGCGGCGTGATGATCGGCATCCTCTACTGGACGATCTTCCACTACCTCGAGCGGTCGCCGGCGAAGGTCACCCGCTAACGTAACGGTCCCGGTTTGGCTCCACCACCCCTCGTTCCGAGGGCGCCCAGCATTGTCGGCGGTGGCTGCGATCATGACGATCATGAGGTCGATGGAGCTGCCGGTTGCCGGCGAGGGAGACGGTCGCTCGCGCCGGGCCGTCGTGCTGATCCACGGCATCGGTGAGCAGCGCCCCACCGGCACCTTGCGCGGCTTTGTGGACGGTCTCGGGGTGCAGCCTGCCTGGAGCAAGCCCGACCGCGTCAGCGACAACCTGGAGCTGCGCCGTATGGCGGTCTACCAACCCGGTGAGTTGCCGACCGACCTCTACGAGCTCTACTGGGCGCACCACGCTCCCGAGTCCTCCCCCGTGCAAGTGCTGGCGTGGATGGGCAGGCTCCTGTCCCGGGGCCGCAGGTGGAAGGGCAGCCCGGTCGCGCCGCTGCTGGCGGTGGTCAGCCTGGTCGCCGGCCTGGCTCTCATCGTCGCGATCGCGATTGCCGTCGTCACGACGTGGCAGCACGGCTTCCGGGCCTGGTTGACCACCCCACCGTTCTGGGTGAGCTTGGCCGTCGCGATGATCCAGCCGCTGACCCGGCGCGTGCTGACCCGCCGCATTGCCGACGCCGAGCGCTATCTGACCCCTGATCCGGCAAACATCAAGGCCCGCAACGCGATCCGGGCCGAGGGTGTCGAGCTGTTGCGTCGACTCCACCAGGCCGGCCTCTACGACCAGCTCGTGGTCGTCGGGCACTCGCTCGGCTCGGTGATCGGCTATGACATCCTGCGGCTCTACTGGGACGAGGCACGGCACCCGACCTTTGAAAAGGTCGGCCCTGCGCCCGAGGCCGAGCGCTTCGCCATCGACTTCGGCAACCCCTTGGGTCTGCACCGTGGCGAGGTCGAGATCTTCCAGCACGTGCAGCACCGGCTTTGGCGCGAGCAGCGTGCCCGTGGCGTGCCGTGGCTGGTCACCGACTTCGTCACGCTGGGATCCCCCCTGGCCCACGGGTCGCTGATCCTGGACACCCCGGACGCTTCGCTGACCCGGCGGCAGGACGACCTCGAGTTTCCTACCTGCCCGCCGATGCCCTCCTTGAATCCAGCCGAGGTCGACGACGATCGGGAGGCTGCCTTCTATCGCACCATCCTGCGACGGGGCACGCAGGAGCGTGAGGTCTTGGTCGGCAACCACGGCGCGTTGTTCGGACCCACCCGTTGGACCAACCTCTATTTCCCGGTCCGGCACGTCCTGGGTGGGGATCTGGTCGCCGGTCCCCTGGCCGGCGTCTTCGGCACCGGCATCAGGGACGTCGCGGTGCACCACTCCGGCCGGATCCGCCCATGGTGGCGTCGCTTCTCCCCGGTGCGAGCCCACGTGTCCTACTGGGCGCCGCTGGATCGGCCGATCCGCACACGGGCGGGCACCGTTGAGGCCGTCCCGGCTCTGCGCCGCGTCATCGGGCTGGGCTGACGGGGGCACCCTGCCCATAGACTCACCCGATGCCTCCGCAGATGACCCTGGAGTTCGAGCACGCGCACGGCACCGCGTTGGTCCAGCGCGCGGGTTCGAGCGACGAGCGCCACTTTGTGCTCGTGCACGGGATCGGCGTCGCGTCGCACTACTGGGCAAGGCTGGTGCCCCTGCTAGCGCGCTCTGGCACCGTCCACGTGCTCGAGCTGCCCGGTTTTGGTGGGGCTCCCCAACCGCCCGCTGCCCTGTCGGTGCCGCAGCTAGCAGGCGTCGTCACTGCCTACTGCCGCTTCGCGGCGCTCGACGAACCGGTCCTGGTCGGTCACTCGATGGGTGCCCAGGTCATCGTCGAAGCGTCGGTGCAAGACCCTGGACTTGGCTCTGTCGTCGTGGCCATCGCTCCGGTCGTCGATCCGCAAGCGCCCACGGCGCTGCGGCAGGGGTTGCGGCTGCTCAACGACTTCGTCCTCGAACCACCCGCCTCCAACCTCGCAGTGGTGCGTGACTACGTGCGGACCGGCCCGGGATACTTTCTGGCGTCGGTGCCGCACATGCTCGACTACCGCATGGAGGACGCGGCCGCTCGTCTTGCGGTCCCCCTGCTCGTGCTGCGCGGATCTCGCGACCCGATCGTGCCGCTGCGGTGGGCGCAGCAACTCTGCCAGCTCGCGCCGCAGGCGCGTGCGGTGACGGTCCAGGGCGCGCCGCACGCCGTGCATTTCACCCACGCTGAAGAGGTGGCGGCCGAGGTCCTCGCGCACGTCGAAGCGGTGCTGGGGCTGAGGCGTTGAGGCGCCTGGCGCAGATCCTTCGCAACGGTAGGTCATGGCTCCTCGACTATGCCTACGCAGGTTTCTGGCAGCTGCACGGCCTCCTCCTCCCTTCGGACGCGACGGCATACTTGCGGGTGCCGGGCCAGGGCCGGTCGCCGGTCGTCCTGCTTCCCGGGATTTATGAGCGATGGCAGTTCATGCGGCCGGTGGCCGACATGCTGCACGACCGTGGCCACCCGGTCCACGTCGTGGATCGTCTCCGGTGGAACACTGCGCCAGTCGCCGCGAGCGCCGAGCACGTTCGGGCATACCTGCAGGAGAAGGATCTGCGCGACGTCGCCGTCATCGCGCACAGCAAGGGCGGACTCATCGGCAAATACGCGATGCTGCATGAGGACCCCGAGCGCCGGATCCGGCAGATGGTCGCCATCGCCACCCCGTTTGCGGGGTCGAGTTATGCGCGGTTCTTCCTCCTCCGCTCGGTCCGCGCCTTCTCCCCCGCAGACCAGACCCTGCGCGCCCTCGCCGAGCAGCTCGAGGTCAACCGTCGCATCACCTCGATCTGGGGTGCCTTCGACCCCCACATCCCCGGTGGCAGCCGGCTTCAGGGTGCGGTCAACGTGGTCCTTCGCACCTCTGGGCACTTCCGCATCCTGGGGCAGCCCGAGCTGCTCGAGGCCGTCGACCGGGCAGTCGGCGCACCTGGTTGACCGCGGACCGCCCGGAGTGGCACGAGCGACCGTCCGGAGTGGCAGGGCCGACCGTCCGGTCAGAGGCGGCGGAAGGCTCGGGAGAGCAGGACAGGCTCGCCGACCTGGTCGGAAGCGTCCAGGTCGCACTCGGACTCGATCACCCAGTCCTTGTTGCCCTCGGGGTCCAGCACGGTCTGCACCACGCTCCAGACGCGGCCCGGCGCTCCGTCCGTGATCGCGGACTGCTCCCCCGGCAGCGGCTCCACCCGGAGCATCGCGGGGCCCCGCGCATCCGCGTCGAGGACGACGTACTCGTGCTCGTCGTAGAAACCGCCGATCCCCTCATACCAGTCGCCTGCCGTCATCAGCGGCTCCACCGGCGGCTCGGGCAGCTCGGCGACCTGGGCCTCCAGCGCGCCCAGGCCCTCCCACGCGTCGTCGGCGACCAGCTCAACCCGTCGCCAGGCCGAGTTGCGCACCATGACCGCAAACGCGCGCTCGTTGCTCGTGATCGGCCGGGATGGCGGCGCGACCTCACCGGAGGCTTCCCGCAGCGCGGCGGCCGCGACCAGCTCGGGGTCGGTCAACGCCTCCCACTCCTCCAGCAGCGAGGAGTCGGTCTGCCGGATGGTCTCCCCGAGCCAGTGGATCAGGTCGTCCAGCTCCTCGGTCACCGCCTCTGCCGGGATGGTCTGGCGCAACGTGCGGTAGCAGTCGGTCAGATAGCGCAGCAGCACGCCTTCGGACCGGGCCAGCCCGTAGTAGCCGACATACTCGGTGAAGCTCATCGCCCGCTCCCACATGTCACGCACCACCGACTTCGGTGACAGCGCGTCCTCGCGGACCCACGGCTGACTCTGCCGATAGATCGTCAAGGTCCCTACCAACAGCTCGGACAGCGGCTGCGGCCAGCTGATCTCATCCAGACGGGCCATGCGCTCGTCGTACTCGATCCCTTCCGCCTTCATCTGCGCGACCGCTTCACCCTTGGCCTTGTAGCGCTGGGCGTAGAGGACCGCGTTGGGATCGTCCAGGACCGATTCGACGACGGACACGACGTCCAGCGCATAGGTCGGGGCCGCCCTGTCAAACAGATCAAGGGCAGCCAGCGCGAAGGGGGCCAGTTGTTGGTTGAGCGCAAAGTTTGCCGCCACCCCAGGGGCGAGCTCGATGGTGCGGCCACCGGGCCCCGGAGGATCGAGGCGCACGAGCACACCCGATCCGAGCAGCGAGCGCCCCAGCACGATGGCCTTGCGTGCCAGCCGCGCCTGCGACCGGGGATCCTCATGGTTGTCGCGCAGCAGCCGGGACAGGTTGCGCACCGGGTCGCCGGACCGGGCGACGGTGTTGAGGATGATCGAGTGGTCGACCCGCATCCGCGACACCAGGTGCTCGGGCTCGGAGCTGACCAGCTTGGTGTAGGTCTCCTCGGTCCAGGACACGGACCCCTCGGGAGCCTTCTTCTTCTGGATCTTGCGCAGCTTCTTGGGGTCGTCGCCCGCCCTCTCGGCAGCGCGGTGGTTCTCGACCACGTGCTCGGGCGCCTGGACCACGACATACCCCTCCGTGTCGTAGCCGGCCCGGCCCGCGCGCCCGGCGATCTGGTGGAACTCTCGTGCCCGCAGGACCCGCTGCCGCGTCCCGTCGAACTTGGCCAGCCCGGTGAAGAGGACCGTCCTGATCGGGACGTTGATGCCGACCCCCAGGGTGTCCGTGCCACAGATGACCTTGAGCAGCCCGTCCTGCGCCAGTTGCTCCACGAGCCGGCGGTAGCGCGGCAGCATGCCCGCATGGTGGACCCCGACCCCGTGCCGCACCAGTTTGGACAGCGTGCGCCCGAAGCCGGCGGTGAACCGGAAGGCCCCGAGCTTGTCCCGGATCGCTTCCTTCTCGTCCTTGGTCAGCAGCGTCGTCGACAGCAGCGCCTGCGCCCGCTCCAGCGCCTCCTTCTGCGTGAAGTGGACGACATACACGGGCGCCTGTTTCTCCATCAGCAGATCGGTGATGGTCTCCGGCACGTGGCTGAGCGCGAGCTCCGCGGCAAAGTGCAAAGGCACGGGTCGCTCCGCGCCGGTGACCAGCGCGCTCTCCCGCCCGGTGCGATCGGCGAGGTCGTCGACGATCTCGTCGACGTCACCCAGGGTCGCCGACATGAGGAGGAACTGCGCCTGCGGCAGCGTGAGCAGCGGCACCTGCCAGGCCCAGCCCCGGTCGGGCTCGGCGTAGTAGTGGAACTCGTCCATCACGACGACACCGATATCGGCGCCCTCACCCTCGCGCAGCGCGATATTGGCCAGCACCTCGGCGGTGCAGACCACGATCGGCGCGTCAGCGTTGACGGAGGCATCTCCGGTCAGCATGCCGACGTTCTCCGCCCCGAACGCACGGCAAAGGTCAAAGAACTTCTCGCTGACCAGCGCTTTGACGGGGGCGGTGTAGAAGGCGACGCGGTCGGTCGCCAGGGCGTGGAAGAGGGCCGCCGTGGCGACCAGAGATTTCCCGCTGCCGGTGGGTGTGGCCAGGACCACGTTGCTGCCCGCGAGCAGATGCAGCAGCGCCTCGTCCTGGTGCGGGTAGAGCGGCAGCCCCTGGTCGGCGGCCCAGGTCCCGAAGGCCTCGTAGAGCGCGTCGGGGTCGCTGGCGGCCACCCCTGGCGGGATGAGGTCGGTGAGGGTCACTCCTTGGACACGGTGAGCGGCTCGTCCGGGTCGGCCAGGGGCCACCCACCGGCTGCCAGGTGCGCGGAGACGCGAGCGACGTCCTTCTTGCTGGCTTCCTGCATCGCGTGCTCCCGGATCAGCTCCCGGATCCGGGCGGGCGTGACCTCGTCGTGGCGTTCCTCGGAGATCAGGTCGACGATCGCCTCGATGTCCTGGTCGGTCAGCTTGCGGCGCAGGACCCCAAGGAGTGCGACGTAGTCACCGGCGGGCACACCTTCGGGGTAGCCCGCACGCAGCCAGTCGACAACGCGCTGCATGATTCCCGGAGCGGGGGGCTGTTGGGGCATGGGTCAGTCCTCCTTCTGCAGGGTGGGCAGGATGCCCTCAAAGGTGAGTTCGTAGCCGAAGCCAGAAGAGATGATCACGATCAGGCCCAGCAGGACGCCGCCCACGACGATCGCGAAGCACAGCCCCGCGATCAGCAGGCCCCAACGCTGCGGCTCGGCGCGGGAGACCTCGGCCTTGCCGCCCTTGCCCCAGGCCAGGGCCCGGATGCCGAGCGCGAAGATCGCCGGGAGCCCGGCCCCGAGGAGCAGACCGGCCAAGAGCACCTTGATCGTGCCCTGCGCAGCCAGGGCCAGCAGCGTGCCGATCATCGGGGCTCCTTGGAGGAGGCAGTGCCGACGGGCTCGGACCACTCCTCATTGACGTTGGTGTGGTCGACCCTCGTCGAGTGCGAGTGCCGCCACATGAAGAAGGAGGCCGCAATCAGCACCACCATCATGGCGATCGCGGCGGCCGAGCCACCGCCCAGCAGATGCCCCATCCACCAGGTGATCGCTCCCATGATGCCCGCCATCGGCAGGGTGATCAGCCAGGCCGTCACCATGCGGACCGCAACCCCCCATCGGACCTCGGCGCCACGCTTGCCGACTCCGGACCCCAGGATGGAGCCGGTGGCGACGTGGGTCGTGGAGAGTGCGAAACCGAGGTGGCTGGCAGCGAGGATGACGGACGCGGACGCTGACTCGGCGGCCATGCCCTGAGGAGCCGAGATCTTGACCAGTCCCTGACCGAGGGTGCGGATGATCCGCCAGCCCCCCAGGTAGGTGCCGATCGCGATCGCGAGCGCACAGGCGAGCTTGACCCAGAACGGGACGCTGTGCGTGCTCGTCCAGTGGCCGGTGGCCAGCAGCGCCAGGGTGATGATGCCCATCGTCTTCTGCGCGTCGTTGGTGCCGTGCGCGAGTGAGACGAGGGAGGCCGAGCCGATCTGGCCCCAGCGGAAGCCAGCCTCGCGGTATTTTTTGGCCACGCCTTCGGTCGCCTTGAAGACCAACCAGGTGCCGACCGTGGCCACCAGGAGCGCGATCACGGGTGCCACCAAGGCGGGCAGGATCACCTTGCCGACCACCCCGTCCAGCTTGGTGCCATCACCGACCCACTTCACGCCGGACCAGCCCAAGGACGCGACGGTCGCGCCGATCATGCCGCCGAAGAGGGCGTGCGAGGAGGAGGACGGCAGACCGAAGAGCCAGGTCAGCAGATTCCACAAGATGGCGCCGACCAGCCCGGCCAGCAGGATCAGCAGGAGCGCCAGCCCGCCGTCACCGATCAGTTCTGGCTTGGGGGCTCCGTCGGCATCCTGGATCTTGATGACGGCGTTGGTGACGGTCAGGGCCACTTCGATGGACAGGAAGGCGCCGACCAGGTTCAGGATCGCCGAGAGGGCTACCGCGGCCTTGGGCCGGAGCGCTTTGGTGGCGATCGACGTCGCCATCGCGTTTGCTGTGTCGTGGAAGCCGTTGGTGAAGTCGAAGGCCAGGGCAGTCACGATCACCAGCACCAGGATCAGCATTTCGGTGCTCACGATGATCCATTGTGCACGGTCTGCTCACTCTTGCGTAACTTGCCCTGATCCAGGCCCTCGGCGGCTGCGTTTTCGTGCGGTCTGACGGATACTGGCAGCGTGCTCTCCATCGACCTCGCGCGTGATCTGCACCAGGCTGGTCTGATCTGGAGCCCGATGCCCGGGGACCGCTTCGTGGTCGATCTCCCAGGGATGCGTGACGACGTCTTCTACCTGGCCGACATGACGGTGGAGGTGCACGAGTTCGGCAGCGGGGCCGTCATCGGTTTCAACGGGGTCACCGAGTGGGCCCTGGACTCGGTCTCGTTGCAGGAGACGCTCTGGCTCCCCCGCGAGGACCAGTTGCGTGCCGTGCTCGGGCACAACTTCGTCGGGCTCGGTCTGCTCGACGTGGGGTATGCCGTGGTGGCGCTGGTCGAGGGGACCTCGCAGACCTACTCTCACCGCGATGCGGAGCAGGCCTACGGCCTCGCCACGCTCGCGGCGCTGCGCACGAGGACCTAGTCAGTGAGCCCTTATCGGTCGGCTCAGGCGTCGCGGACCGTGGTGCGCGAGACGACGGGCGGCTCGGTGCTCCAGGGGAAGTTGATCCAGCGGTCGGTCCGCTTCCACACATAGTCGGCCTTGATCACCGAGTGCGGCTTTTCGTAGATGACGGCGGTGCGCACCTCGGCGACCTTGCCCGCACAGAAGTCGTAGACGCTGCGCAGCGTCTCACCGGTGTCGGCCACGTCGTCGGCGACCAGGATCCGGGCATGGCTCATGTCGACGAAATCAGGTGCCGGCGGCAGGATGCGGGGCACCTCGAGGCGCTCGTGGACACCGGTGTAGAACTCGACGTTCATCGTGTAAGTGTTCTTGATGTCCAGGGCGTAGCCCAGACCACCGCCGATGAGCAGACCTCCGCGGGCGATGGAGAGCACCATGTCGGGCTCGTAGTCGCTGGCCACCATGGTGGCCAGCTCACGGATCGCCGTCCCGAAGGAGGACCAGGTCAGGACTTCGCGCTCGTCGGACACCAACTCAGTCTCGCACCTCGATCTGCGGTGCATAAAGGCGCATCGCCTCCAGCGCTCGCTCGTGTGCCTCGTCGCTGCTGCCGGCGCAGGCTTGCGGGACGACTTCTACGAAGCACCCGGCGTCAGCGGCCGCGAGGGCGGTCGACAGCACGCAGCAGTCGGTGGCCACACCGGCCAGCACCAGGTGGGCGTGGGACCCGGTCACTGCCTGCAACCCCTTGCCCCATTTGCCAAACGTGGGCTCGGAGACGGTATGCGGCAGCCGGAGCTCGGCGATGTCGTCGACGATGTCGAACAGCGAGTCATGCGGCGACCGGTCGGCGAAGGGAAAGGTCGCAAAATAGGGCAGCCACGAGCCGCTCTTGACCGGCGGCGGGACCCAGCGGGTCTGGACGACCCGCCCCGCGTGCTCCTCGACCAGCTCCCGGATCGGCTCGACGGTCTCCGCGAATCTCGGCGCGCACCACTGGCTTGCCGGGTCCGCGAAGATCCGCTGGGCGTCGATGACGACGAGCCAGGGAGACGTCATACCCGATCCTCCGCCAGGATCTGGGTGGCTTCCTGGCGTCGCACGATGCTCGTGCCCAGGGCCAACCAGCCGAGGAAGCCGATGGCCAGGGAGACGAGGACGCCGAGGTTGGCCCACGCCCAGGTGCCCTCCTTGCCGCCGATGGCACCGAGCAGGTAGCCCTGCCAGTTGTTCCACGGGGCGGCGTCGGCGAAGAGGTTGATGACCAGGCCCCAGCCGATGACGGTGGCCACCGCCATGATCGCGATCGCGGTCCAGTTGACGTTGCCGTAGCGGCCGTTGGGGTCAAACAATCCGCGCTCGTCGTAGTTGCGTCGGCGCAGCAGGATGTCGGCCATCAGGATCCCTGCCCATGCCGCGATCGGCACTCCGAGGGTGATGAGGAAGCTCTGGAACGGGCCCAGGAAGTCCTGGGCAAAGAAGACGACCCAGATGGTGCCCAACGTCAGGATCGTGCCGTCGATGAGAGCGGCGGCCGGACGCGGGATGTTGATGCCCAGCGAGAGCAGGGTCAGGCCGGAGGAGTAGATCCCCAGGACCGCGCCGCTGACCAGGGCCAGGACGGCGGCGAGCAGGAAGGGCACGAGGAACCAGATCGGCAGGATGGTCGCGAGGGTGCCGATGGGGTCGTTGACGATGCCCTCCTCCAGCGCAGGCTCGGAGCCGATGAGCAGGAGGCCGTAGATCACCAGGATCACGGGGGCGAGGGCACCACCCAGCGTGTTCCAGAACGCGATCTTGACCCCTGAGGCGTCCCGGCGCTGGTAGCGCGACCAGTCGGCCGCGATGTTGATCCAGCCCAGCCCGAAGCCGGTCATCAGCATCACGAGCGCGCCGATCACGGCCTCCGGGCTGCCGCCGGGGCGGGAGGTAACCTGCGCCAGGTCGATCCGTCCGACCGTCATCGCGATGTAGGCGATCGTGGCGGCGCCGGTCGCCCACGTCAGGATCGACTGCATCCGCATGATCGTGTGGTAGCCGGCGACGGCGGCCAGCACGATGAGGGTCGCGATCACGGCGCAGGCGATGATCTTGGTCATCGTGCCCCCGCTCCAGCCGAGCTGGCGGAAGACGGTCGCGGTCGCCAGCACCGCCATGATCGCCAGGAAGGTCTCCCATCCCATCGAGATGAGCCAGGAGAAGACGCCCGGCACCTTTTGGCCGTTGACGCCGAACGCGGACCGGCTCAGGACCATCGTCGGCACCGAGCCGCGCTTGCCGGCGATCGCGATGATGCCGCACGCCAGGAACGACAGGACGATCCCGATGACGGTCACCAGCAGGGCCTGCGTGAAGTTGATGCCGAACCCGAAGACGAAGCTGGCATAACTGATCCCGAACACCGAGACATTGGCCGCGAACCACGGCCAGAACAGATCGGAGGGCTTGGCGGTCCGCTCGGCCTCGTCGATGATTTCGATGCCGTTGGTCTCCACGAGGCTGCGCTCCGTGTCGGACAGGCGCGTCGTTGCGATGTCGCTCATGGCACGAACTCTTGCACAGGAGATCCCTCCGCGCGCTGCGCCGCACGAGGGAGGGCGCGACGCCCCCCTCGCGCGGGCTCAGTAGGCGATCTTGAAGACCGCCACCGCGAGGGTCATCACGGTGCCCGTCACCAGGAAGATGCCGATGATGTTGAGCCACACGCCGGCCTTGACCATCTGCGGGATGGTGACGTAGCCAGACCCATAGGCAATCGCGTTCGGCGGGGTGGCCACGGGGAGCATGAAGGCGCAGGTCGCCGCCAGGGCGACGGGGATGGCCAACAGCATCGGGTCGACCCCGATGCCGATGGCGATGCCGCCAGCGACGGGCAAGAACGTCGCCGCCGTGGCCGTGTTGCTCGTCAGCTCGGTGAGGAAAAGGATGCCCGCAGCAAAGAGGGCCACGACCAGCACGACCGGCAGTCCACCGATGCCCTGGGTGACCTGCCCGATCCACTCGGTCAGACCGGAGGAACCGAACTGGGCGGAGAGTGCGAGCCCACCGCCGAAGAGGATGAGCACCCCCCACGGCAGCTCCTCCGCGCTCTCCCAGTCGAGCAGCCGCACGCCGCGGGCGTGGCCAGCGGGGAGCAGGAAGAGCAGGATCCCGGCGACCATCGCAATCCCGGCGTCACTGATCGGTGGGGCATCGGACCAGATCAGCGGCACCGAGACCCACGCGATGGCCGTGACGGCGAAGATGACGAGCACCCGCAGCTCGCCTTGCGACATCGGGCCCAGCTTGCGCAGCTCCTGCGTCATCAGGTCCCGTCCCCCGGGGATCTGCGTGATCTCCGGCTTGAACAAGACCTTGGTCAGCAGGAACCAGCAGATAAACATGAACACGATGGCGAGCGGCAAACCGACGAGCATCCACTGGCCGAAGCCGATGTTGATGTCGTGCGCCTCGCTGAGGTAGCCGACGAGCAGCGTGTTGGGCGGGGTCCCGATGATCGTCCCCAGCGACCCGATCGAGGCTGCGTAGGCGATGCCCAGCATCAGGGCGGTCCCGAAGTTGGAGCTCAGGGCGTCGCGGACCACCTGGCTGCGGGGGTCCAAGGAGTCGGAATCTGCGGGGGGTGCGTCGCCGACAGGCTCCGAGGCGGAGGGCTCCGGCGGGCTGGGAAGCTCATCGCTGGCCGAGGAGACCAGGAGCAGCACGGACACCCCGATGGGAAGCATCATCACCGCGGTAGCCGTGTTGGAGACCCACATGGACAAGAACCCGGTGGCCACCATGAACCCTGCGATCACCATCGACGGGTTGGTCCCCATGAAACGCACGGTCCGCAGCGCGATCCGCCGGTGCAGGTTCCAGCGCTGCATGGCCAGCGCGATCATGAAGCCGCCCATGAAGAGGAAGATGATGTTGTTGCCATAGCTCGCGCCCACGTCGTTGACACTGACGTCGTCGCTCAGCACTGGGAAGATCACCAGCGGCAGGAGCGAGGTCGCCGGGATCGGGACGGCCTCGGTCATCCACCAGATCGCCATCAGCACCGCCGTGGCTGCCGTGAGACGAGCAGCGTGCGCGACGTCGCCCGGCATCACCGAGTAGACGATCACGGCGGCCAGCAGCCCGGCGACGATGCCGACGAAACGCAGTTTGCGCGCGCGTGGCTCGACGTCTGGGGCGCGCTCACCGGGCGAGCGCTGCTCGATGTCCTCCCCGCGGCGCGGGTCAGGAGCATAGCGTCGCAGGTGGTCACCAGGCACTGGGCGAGTGCGTTCGGTCATCGTGGTTCCTCCCCTTCGAGAACGAATGTCGCCAACCTAGCGCCCTTCTGCCGGCGGGTGTTGGCGGGCCGATACCCGCCCGCATAGGTTGGGCAGATGAGCACGACTTCGCAGCCACAGGGTCCCCCTCCCCATGAGGGTCAGTCGCAACAGCAGCGTGCAGCCGGGCAGAGCGTGCCGTCAGCTCCTCTGCTGCCCGGTCCCGTCGAGGCGAGCGCTGAGATCAAGGCCTACCAGCCACCGCATCAGCCAGCGGTGCAGGACACCCCTGGCTGGGCGCCGCCCGCCCCCGCCACGCGCGTGCCCTCGGCCTACCCGACCTCCCGGGACGCCCACCACGCCGGTGAGCTCAAGCCAGCAATCGTCAGCTTCTTCAGCAGCACCAAGCGCACGGGACGCTGGGAGGTGCCGCCGGTGATGACGCTCGTCGAAGGCTTCGCCGAGGCGATTCTCGACCTGCGCGAGGCGGTCGTCACCTCCCCGGTCGTCCAGATGCGGGTCTACGGCGCCTTCTGCGACATCAAGATCATCGTGCCGCCCGGCGTCGGCGTGGATCTGGAGGGTGGCGTGGCTCTCTTCTCCGACGCCACGTCGAAGCAGCGCGGCGACGTCGACCCAGCGGCCTATCGGCTTAAGGTGTCCCACTCCGGCGCCTTCGCCAGTCTGAAGGTGATCACCCTGGCCCCTGGCGAGGAAGAGCCCAAGTGGTGGAAACGGCTGAGCTGATCGCAGGTAACCTATCGGGGTCGGTCCAGCACTGCGCCGGGCCACGGGCCTCTAGCTCAATGGTAGAGCTCCGGACTTTTAATCCGTAGGTTGTGGGTTCGAATCCCACGGGGCCCACCACGTTTGCGCT
>NZ_JAUNVI010000037.1 GCF_030537745.1 Ornithinimicrobium sp.
CGTCTGAGCCAAGGTCTAGGCTCAGCAGATGAGCCAGAGCAGCAGCGAGAGCGGGAGCTTCCCCGCCACGGCAGAGGTCCTGGACCTCCGCGCACGTTTCCGCACGCTCCACGTCGACGGCACCTTCGTGATGCCGAACGCCTGGGACGTCGGGTCGGCGCTGGTCCTGGAGGACCTCGGCTTCGCGGCGGTGGCGACGACGAGCTCGGGGTATGGCGAGTCCGTGGGCCGAGCGGACATGACGATCACCCTCGATGAGCTGCTGGTGCATGTGGAGGCCCTCACGGCGGCGATCTCCATACCTCTCAGCGTCGACTCCGAGCGGCTCTTCGGTGCGGACCTCGCTGCGGTCGCTAGGGCGGTCGACCTGCTCGCCTCCGCTGGCGCGGCGGGTTGCTCGATCGAGGACTGGGACCCGTCCCTCGGCGCGCTCGACGAGGTGGGCGCCGCCACCGATCGGGTCGCGGCGGCAGCAGAAGCGGCGCACCGCCACGGCATGGTGCTGACCGCTCGCGCGGAGCGCCACCTCTACGACCCCCAGGCCGACCTGGGCGAGACCATCGCGCGGCTGCGTGCCTACCAGGGCGCCGGTGCTGACTGCGTCTACGCGCCCGGGATCCTTGCCGCGCAAGACATCGGACGCGTCGTCATCGAGACCGGCGCCGCAGTCAATGTCCTGGCCCGCCAGGGCGTGCCTGCGGTCGGCGAGCTGGCCGAGTTGGGGGTGCGCCGGATCTCCACCGGCGGCGCCCTCGCCCACCACTTCTACGGCCTGCTGCGCCAGGTGGCTGGCGAGCTGCGCACCACCGGCACCTACCCGCACCTGCGCGGTTGAGGCGAGAAGTGTCCCGCGGTCTACGGCCCGACCTGCACACCGACGTGATCGTGGTGGGCAGCGGCTTCGGCGGCAGCGTCGCGGCGCTGCGGCTGCGGGAAAAGGGCTACGGCGTCACCGTGCTGGAGGCAGGGCGCCGGTTCGCCGACGAAGACTTCGCCGCCACGTCGTGGGACCTGCGGCGATTCCTGTGGCTGCCCGCGCTCGGCCTTCGAGGCATTCAGCGGATCCACCTGCTCAAGGACGTGCTCGTCCTGGCGGGGGCGGGGGTGGGTGGAGGTTCCCTCAACTACGCCAACACCCTCTATCGTCCGCAGACCGACGACTTCTATCGGGACCCGCAGTGGGGGCAGCTCACCGACTGGCGCGAGGAACTCGGGCCGCACTACGACACTGCGGAGCGGATGCTCGGCGTCGTCACCAACCCGACTGTGACCACCGCGGACGAGATCTATCGGGAGGTGGCGCAAGAGATGGGGGTCGGGCACACCTTTCGGCTGGCCCCGGTGGGGGTGTTCTTCGGCCGCGAGGGGGCCAAGGAGCCCGGCGTCGACGTGGAGGACCCCTACTTCGGCGGCGAGGGGCCGCGGCGCCGGGGCTGCCTGGAGTGCGGCGAGTGCATGGTCGGCTGCCGCCACGGGGCTAAGAACACGCTGGTCAAGAACTATCTCTGGTTTGCCGAGCGGCTCGGCGCCACGATCATCCCCGACACCACCGTCACCAGCATCCGACCCCGACCCGAGGGTGGGTATGTCGTGACGACCGTCCGCTCGGGCTCCTGGCTCGCGCGGCGCCGTCCCGGGGCACGGCTCACCCGCACCGCCGACCAGGTCGTGCTGGCCGCGGGGGCGTGGGGGACCCAGCACCTGTTGCACCGGTTGAAGTGTGACGGTGACCTGCCGGCGCTGTCGGACCGGCTGGGGGTCCTGACCCGCACCAACTCAGAGGCGCTGCTGGGCGCGGTCCGGGCGCGCGGGTCGGCGGGACCCGACCTCACCCAGGGCGTGGCGATCACCTCCAGCTTCCACCCGGACGCCCGCACCCACATCGAGCCGGTCCGCTACGGCCGCGGACAGAACGCGATGGGGTTGCTCACTTCCCCCTACCTGGTTGACGGACCAACCCCGGGCACCGGACGGGCCGGGGGCACCCTCACCGGACGTGCGCTACGGGCGGCAGGCTGGGTCCGCGCCGTCGCGCGGGAGCCGAGAGCGCTCCTGGACCATGTCCGCGGACTGGGCGACTGGTCGGAGCGGACCACGATCGCGCTGGTCATGCAGACGCTCGACAACTCCATCACGGTCCGGGCCGGCCGCGGACTTTTCGGCTACCACCTCACCTCCGGTCCGGGCCACGGTCAGCCCAACCCGACCTGGATCCCGGTCGCCCACGACGCCGTCCGTCGTCTGGCGCAGCGGCTCGGTGGCCGCGCGGGCATGGGCGTGGGAGACATCGTCAACGTTCCGATGACCGCGCACTTCATCGGCGGCGCCGTCATCGGGGAGTCGGCGAAGGAGGGGGTCGTCGATCCCTACCACCGGGTGCATGGCTATCCCGGTCTGCATATCGTCGACGGGTCCACCATCTCGGCGAACCTCGGGGTCAACCCCTCGCTGACCATCACCGCCCAGGCGGAGCGGGCGTTGTCGATGTGGCCGAGTCGGGGTGAGCCCGACCCTCGGCCGGAGCCCGGTGCGGCCTACCGGTCGATGGTGGTGCGACCCGGGCGGGTGCCAGGGGTCCCCGCGCCCTGGCCGCGGGTGCGCCCGTCCACCCCACCGGCCGGGGAGACGCAGACGCGCGCTACCCGAGCGTGACTTCCCCAGATTCCTGGATCGGCTGCCGGGGCAGCTTGCGGACCCGCTTGGGGCGCCGCGACCGGGCCGGGATGAGGGAGCGCATGCTCTCGTGCCGCCCGAAGCAGAGCAGCCGGTCGCCGTCCTCGAGCACCTTGCTCGGGTAGGGGTTGGGCACGACCCGCGTGCCCCGGTGCAACGTCAGCACCTGGATGTCCTTCTCGCGCAACCCGGACCCGCCCAGCGTCTTGCCCACCATGTCGGAGCCGGGCATGATCGCGATCTCGGCAACTCCATACCCGGTCGAGACCGCCAGTCGCTGACGCACGTCGATGTCAGGGAAACCGGCCTGGTCGGCGATGTAGTCGACGATCGCCCCAGCCACGTCAAGCTTGGTCGCCGCCTCGATGCCCTGCAGCCCGGGGGAGGAGTTGACCTCCATCATCAGGGGCCCGTCATTGCCCTCGAGCATGTCGACCCCGGCCACCCGCAGGCCCATGATGTGCGCGGCCCGGACCGCGACCTCGGCATAGGCCGGGTCCAGGTCGACGTTCTCGACGGTGCCGCCGCGGTGCACGTTGGAGCGGAACTCCTCACCCTGGGCCCGCCTTCGCATCGCCGCGACCACCCTGTCGCCGACGACCAACGCCCGGATGTCCTTGCCCTTGCTCTCCTTCACGAACCGCTGGATCAGCACCTGCTGGTTGGTCCCGTGCAAGGTCTCGATGATCGCCTCCGCGACCTTCGCGGTGGGCGCGAGGATGACGCCGATGCCCTGCGTGCCCTCGAGCAGCTTGATCACCACCGGCGCGCCACCGACCATCGCGATCGCGTTGCGGACGTCGTCGCGGTTGCGGACGAAGGAGGTCGCCGGCATCTCGATCTCGTGGCGCGAGAGGATCTGGGTCGCTCGCAACTTGTCGCGGCTGTTCATGATCCCGTTGGCGGTGTTGGGCGTGTAGACGTCCATCTGCTCGAACTGGCGCACGACCGCCGTCCCGAAGTAGGTCACCGACGCCCCGATCCGCGGCAGGACGGCGTCATAGACGGACAACGGCCGCCCGCGGAAGGACAGGTCTGGCACATCGCCGGTCAGGTCGATGCCGAAGCGCAGGGTGTCGAGCACCTTGACCTGGTGCCCCCGGTTCAGGGCTGCGGTGCGTAGGCGTTGGGTGGAGTAGGACCGTAAGGATCGGGAGAGAATGGCGAGTTTCATCGGGAGTTCCTGCAAAGATGTGCGGATGTCAGGGCGCGACAATCACACCACAGCTTCAACGGTGGTCGGGTGGCGGGAGTGGATCCAGATGCCGCATTTCGGCGTGCCCTGGATCAAGGCCAAGATCGACACCGGCGCCAAGACCTCTTCCCTGCACGCTTTCGACCTGCGCCCGGAGGACCGGGACGGATTGCCGTGGGTCCGTTTCGAGGTTCACCCCTGGCAGGCGAGCGCGGACGACGCGGTCCAGGTCGAGGCGCCAGTGCACGACATACGGCTCGTGCGTTCCTCGTCGGGGCACGCGGAGGACCGGTATGTCGTGCTGTTGCCACTCGTGCTGGGTCGCCGTGAGATCGGCGTCGAGGTGACGCTGACCGACCGGGACGAGCTGGGATTCCGGATGCTCATCGGGCGCGAGGCGCTGGTCCAGGGTTACCTCGTCGACCCGTCCGGGTCCTACCTGGGGGGTCGGCCGCAGCGTGCCGTCCGGCGCAAGAACTGGGGCAAGGCGTGAGCGCCGGCGGGGAACCCACGCCCCCACGCGCCCCGGTGCGACGCCGGGTGCTGCGCCCCTCCTTCGCGATCGGGACGATCAAGGTGCGTGCCGGCGCCCGCCGGGAGGTGTCCCTGCCCATCTCTCGACTCATCACCGGCGCCGAGGTGAGCCTGCCCGTCCATGTGCTGCACGGGCGGGAGGACGGGCCGGTGCTCTGGCTCAGCGCCGCGATCCACGGCGACGAGGTCGTGGGCATTGACGTCATCCGTCGGGTGCTGGCGCACCTGGACCCCAAGACCATGCGCGGCACCGTGCTGGCGGTCCCGATCGTCAACGTGCTGGGCGCGATGAACGGCGACCGCTATCTGCCCGACCGCAGGGACCTCAACCGCAGCTTCCCCGGATCGGCCCGCGGATCCCTGGCGGGACGCATCGCGCACCTGATGATGACCGAGATCATCGCCCGGTCCGAGGTGGGGATCGACCTGCACAGCGGCGCCGATCGACGCACCAACCTGCCGCAGATCCGGTGCGACGTCGAGGACCCGCGCACCCGTGAGCTCGCTGAGGCGTTTGGTGCACCGGTGATCTTCCACGCGCGGCTCCGCGACGGGTCGCTGCGGGCAGCGGCGCGCGAGCGCGGGGCACGGGTGCTGCTCTACGAGGCCGGTGAGGCCTGGCGCTTCGACGAGTGGGCGATCGAGGCGGGGGTCGTCGGCGTGCTGCGGGTCTTGGCCGTGATGGACATGATCGAGCTGCCCGATCTGCCGGAGTTGGCGCCACCCTTGAGCGCCAGCGAGATCTGTCTGCGGAGCGGCTGGGTCCGCGCCCGTCGCGCCGGCATCGTGCACCTCGACGCCGCCCTCGGGCAGCACGTCAAGGACGGCGAGCGGCTCGGTGAGCTCTACAGCTCCTTCGGCAAGCGGCTCGCTCTGGTCAAGGCGGATCGCGACGGGGTGGTGATCGGCCGTTCGGTCGCACCGATCGTGCAACGCGGTGATGCTCTCGTCCACCTCGGTGAGCTGGAGCCGGCCGAGGGCGGATGACCGAGCCGTCTCCCGCTGCCGCAGCTAGGTTGAAGGTATGACCCACGAGAAGAACGAGCAGGCTGGGACGCTCTCCGAGGGAGGCTCGAGCATGGTGAATGCCGAGGCTGCTCAGGGAGGCGCTGACAGCGTCCCCGACACCCCTGACGGCAACGAAAGGGGCGCGAGCGACTCGCGAGCCAGCAACGTTCCAGGCAAGCAGCGGCGGGCTGACGGCGACCTCGGGGTAGACGGCGAGGAGTAAGGCGGGATGGGACGGGGCGGGGCGGCTGCGCCGGCACCATGGCCCTCCCACCCGACCGGACGGTCGCCCCTGCCACTCCGGACGGTCGTTAGTGCGCCGAGAAGATGGCCAGCGAGGCGAGCAGGCCTGCCAGCAGGGTCAGCTCTACGGTCGCGCCCAGCACGTCCCCGGTCACCCCGCCGAGCCTTCGATGGGCCCACCAGGTGACGGCTAGCGCCGTGAGGCCACCGCTTGCCGCCACACCCAGCACGGCCAGCGCGACCACCACGAACCCAGCATCGCCATACATCGCGCCGGCGCTCGTGGTGGCAGCAAGGATGCCCGCGGCCACTACGAGAGCGACCGCGACCCGGCCGGGCGTCAGGCCCTGCACGAGCGACCGGCCGGTGCCCTCGGTCCGCGCATAGGGCAGCCAGGCGGCCAGCGGCAGCAGCGCGACCCGCGAGGTTGCCCACGCGACCGGCATCAGGACCAGGACGAGCCAGACCGGACCCCCGGTCAGCAGTTCGAGCAGCAGCGCGAGCTTGAGCAACAGGTCGAGGACGATTGCGGCGACGCCATACACGCCGACGGAGTGGTCCTTCATGATCTGCAATCGCGCCGTCCGGTCGTTGCCTCCACACCCGTCGGCGCAGTCGGCCAGCCCGTCAAGGTGGAGCGCGCCGGTGAGCACTACCTCGGCGATCAGGACGAGCACCGCCGCCACCCATGCGCCCCACCATTCACGCCCGACCAGGCCGACACCGGCGAGCAGCAGCCCGAGTAGGCCACCGACCACCGGAAACGCCCAGGCTGCGCGCGCCAGGTCGAAGTCGGTCCGCCGCGGCACCGGCACCCGGGTCAGGAAGGCCGCCGCGTCCAGGAAGGAGCCGAGCAGCGTCATACCGTCGGTGTATCCTGCGCCAGCCCCAGGTCGGCGAAGCTGCCCATGTCAGCGAGCACCGCGACCGCGGACCGGACGACTGGTATGGCGAGCGCCGCCCCGCTGCCTTCACCCAGTCGCATGCCTAGACGCAGCACCGGCTCCAGGCCCAGTGCCTCCAACTGCACCGCATGGCCAGGCTCCGGCGACAGGGTGCCGGCGATCATCGCGTCGACGCAGGTGGGCGCCAACTTCCAGGCCACCACCGCGGCGGCGGTCGTGATGAAACCGTCCAGCACTACCGGCACCTGGCGCGCCGCACAACCGAGCACGACCCCAGCCAGCGCAGCGATCTCCAGGCCGCCCATGCTGGCGAGCACGTGCCAGGTGTCGGTGACGTCCGCGTGCCGCCGCAGCACCTTGTCGACGGCCGCTACCTTGGCGGCCAGCGCGTCGCCGCTCACGCCGGTCCCCGGTCCGGTCACCCTCGCCGGGTCCCGCTCGAGAAGGGCAGCCGTCAGCGCGCTAGCCGTCGTGGTGTTGCCGATCCCCATCTCCCCCAGCCCGACCAGGTCGGCGCCGTCGTCGATCAGGAGGTTGGCGAGCCCGATGCCGTGAGCCACTGCCTGCTCGGCCTCGGCGAGTGTCATCGCCGGCTCCTGCAGGCTGTTGGCCGTGCCGGGACGGACGCGCCGGTCGAGCACGGCATGCTGCCCGGGCGCGATCACCGGCGGGTCGAGGACGCCGAGGTCCGCAACGACCAGGCGTGCTCGGGCCTGCGCAGCGAGCACCCCAACGGCCGCCGTCCCCGCCGCGAAGCCACGCAGCATCAGCGCGGTAACCTCCTGCGGATAGGCGCTCACCCCGCTGCGCGCGATCCCGTGGTCGGCGGCGCAGACGATCACCGCCGGGTGGTCGACCCGCGGCCTGCTCGTCCCCTGGATCCCGGCGACCCGCGTCGCGAGGCGCTCCAGCTCGCCGAGGCTGCGCAGCGGCTTGACCTTGCCGTCCATCGCGCCCGCGGCAGCCGCCGACGCCTCGACGTCCAGGTGCGGGATCGCCGCGATCGTCGCCTCGACGAGGGCGCGCGGGTCAGTGCTGTGGTGCGTCATGGGCTCAGTCCTCCAGCGGATCAAGGGTCAGGGTGCGGCCGGCGACGACCAGCTGCGCGAGCTCGGCATATCCGGCGACGATCGCGTTGACGCGCCCGAGCCGGTCGCGGTAGTCCCGCGAGACCGGATGCATCGGCACGATCCCCGCGCCGACCTCGTTGGTCACCACGAGCACCGTTCCGGGGTAGGACCTCGCCCAGCGTCCGAGCTCGTGCGCCTGCTCCAGGACCGCGGCTTCGTCGTCGCCGCGGCCCATCAGGTTGGACACCCACAGCGAGAGGCAGTCGATGACCACGCTCAGGCCAGGAGAGAGCGCAGCGGCTGCAGCGGCGAGCTCGGTGGGAGCCTCAACGGTGGTCCAGTGCCCCGGTCGCTCGGCCTGGTGCTGGGCGATCCGGTCGGCCATCTCGGCATCACCGGCCTGTCCTGTCGCGACGAACACCACGGGCGCGGCCAGCCGCCCAGCGCGGCGCACCGCGATCGAGGACTTGCCGCTGCGGGCGCCACCGGTGAGCAGGGTGAGACTCATCGGGCACTCCTTCGGGTATGACGTTGCTCGCGGCGGCGGTCCGACCACCACAGTGCCACGCACGCTGCGGCGACGGTGAGCTCGACGCGGTCCACGAGCCGGCGCGCGGTCGTGATGTCAGTCGGGAGCGGGCGGGGCCCCTGTCCCAGTCGCGGCCGGTCCTCGGATCGTTCGCCGTAGCGCAGCGGGCCACCGAGCTCGATGCCCAACGCGCTGGCAACGGCCGCTTCGGCGACGCCGGAGTTGGGTGAGGGGTGGGCCGGCGCGTCGCGGCGGACGGCGCGTAGGACCTGGCCCGGACTACCGATGCCCCTCCCGACCGCACCTCTCGTCCAGGCGTCGAGCGCCACCAGCGCCGCGAAGACCCGCGCCGGCGCCCAGGCCATCACGTCGTCCAGGCGCGCTGACGCCCACCCGAAGCGTTCGTAGCGCTCGCTGTGGTGCCCCACCATCGCGTCCATCGTGTTGACCGCACGGTGCACCAGCACCCCCGGTGCACCGGCGACCAGGCCCCAGCAGGCGGGGGCGATGACCGCGTCGACGGTGTTCTCGGCCAGGGACTCCACGACCGCCGCGGACATGTCGGAGCTGTCGAGCCCGGACGGGTCGCGGCCGACTAGCCATGGCAGCGTGACTCGCGCACCCTCCAGGTCGCCGGCGAGGAGCCGCTGCTCGATCTCGGCGGAGGTCTCCCGCAGCATCCGACCCGCGCTCGCGACACCGACCGCGAGAGCGAGGGCTCCCACCGGGGCTGCGCGGCCCGCGTGCGACCGCTGCTGCCGCTCCGCGTCACGGCGCCCAAAGAGACGAGGGGCCCCGGTGAGAACCACGCCTGCGCCAGCACCCAACCCGGCTCCGGCCAGCGCATAACCGATCCCAGCAGCCCGGGTGTCGGCATACCGCACCCGCTCGAGATGACCCATGGCTGCGCCGAACCATGCCACCGGGTGCCACGCGTCGGGCGGCTCGCCGCAGGCGCGGTCCAGGAGTAGGCCGACGCCGACCCCGAGCGTCCGGCGTCCCAGCGCGCTCACCAGAGGATCTTCGGATCGACGCCTGCGGGCGGCCACGGGTGGGCTGCCAACCCGGCCGCGACGACCGTGTGGACTGCCTGGGCGACGAGCTGACCCCACTCCGAGCGCACGCCGGCGAATGCCACGGGGTCACCGAGACTCTCTTGCGGCGCGGAGAGGACGACCACGGCATCACTGGCGGTGCCGGTCCCGGGCACGCCGGCCTGAAGGAGCACCTGGCTCTTGGCCTCCGTGATCGTGCCGACCGCCTGGACGAGGGCCGAGGGGGAGAGCGGAGCGGACTTTGGCAGCGCGACGACGATGTTGATGGTGCCCGGCGCTCGGGCCTGCAGCTCGCCAGGCGGTCCCGACGACGGGCTGTGCGGTGGCTTTGGGCCGTCAGGGCGACCCAAAGCCACCGCGCTCGAGCCCGGCGCGAGAGGCCAGGTGGGTTTGGTGACACCGACGGTCGCCCACGCCCGCACGCCGCCGCAGTCGGCGTGCTCGACCTGCGAGACGTCCGCTGCCGTCAGCAGCGCGCAACCGGCACCAGAGTGGCCCAGCTCAGCGGCAACCTCCTGCGCATAGCGCTCCAGATCCGTCCGGACAAACTCCGCGTCTACCCCGATGTTGACCACCCAGCTCGGTCGCACCAGCCCCCCGCCGACCGCGGCCGAGCTCAGCGCGACCCAGCCGGAGGGCACGGACCACGAGAGGACCTGACTGCGGCGGTCCGCCAGGAGGTGCCGCGTCATCGTCACCATCCGGGCTGCTCCTGCACGGGCGCCGCGGTGCTGGCCAGTCGGAGGAGGTGGTCGAGGTCGAGATGGGTCTCGACCCAGTCGGCCAGGTGGTCCAGATGAGCGTCGATCGCCTCGAGGTATGGAGCGGAGGAGGGCACGAAGGTGCGGTGGCGGGCGGCGGCAACCTCGCTGAGGAATTCACCGCGGAGGGAGTCGTTGTCCAGAATGCCGTGCAGGCTGGTGCCCCGGACCCGGCCGTCGGGGGAGAGGCAACCCTCAGGTCCACCGGGGTAGGAGGGGGACCCGCTGGTGCTCGCCGACGGCTGCAGCTCCAGCCACGCGTGGGCAGCCGGGGAGTCGCCCATGACCTGCGGCCGGCCCCAGCGGATCTGATAGCCCTCGACAGGGACGGCCCCCGACGCGGCGTGCGTCGTCGTCCCGCTCGTGCGGCCCACAATCTTGGGAGCCGCGAACCTCGTGCGCACCGGCAGCAAACCCAGGCCTCTCACCGAGTCGACGTCGGACTCGATGGCGTCGGGATCCTCGATGAGGTCACCCAGCATCTGGTAGCCCGCGCAGATCCCCAGCACGTGCGGGCCGTCCGGGGCAGCGACCAGGTCGCGCACTGCCGCCCCGAGCCCGCGCTCGCGAAGCCACGCCAGGTCGCTGACCGTGGTCCGGCTGCCCGGCAGGATGATCAGGTCCGCGTCGGCCAGATCGCCGGGCCGGGTCGCCCAGCGCAGCTCCAGCGACGGCTCGAGGACGAGCGGGTCGAGGTCGGCAGGGTTGGCCAGGTGGGGGAGCCGCAGGACGGCGACCCGGACCGGCCGTTCCTGCGCAGCATCGGCACCACCGTGCACCGGCCGCCCAGGGGCGCTCAGGTCGAGGGAGTCCTCCACGCCCAGCATGAGATGTTCGCCAAGGTGGGGCAGGACGCCGAGCACCGGCACGCCGGTGCGCTCCGTCAGCTCACGCAACCCCTCGGCCAGTAACGACACGTCCCCTCGGAAGCTGTTGATCACGAACCCGCGTAGACACGCTCGCAACCGCTGCGGCAGCAGCGCCCACGTCCCGAAGGCGGCGGCGAACGCGCCGCCCCGCTCGATGTCGACCACCAGGACCGCAGGCACCCCCGCGGCAGCGGCGAGCGGCAGATTGACGAGGTCGCGGTCCAGCAGGTTGATCTCTGCGGCGCCACCGGCACCTTCCAGCACGACCACCTGGTGCTCGGCCCGAAGAGACTGCAGCGCGGCCAGGACGACGGGGCGCAGTCGGCTAGCGCGCTCGCCATACCCGATCGCGTCCTGCACCCCGACCTCCTCGCCCATCACGACGAGGTGCGAGGTCCGCGCCCCCGACGGCTTGAGCAGCACCGGGCCCATCCGAGCGTCGGTCTCCACCCGCGCCGCGAGCGCCTGCATCGCCTGGGCCCGCCCGATCTCGCCTCCGTCGGGCGTCACGGCGGAGTAGTTGGACATGTTCTGCGCCTTGAACGGCGCGACGTCGAGGCCGCGGCGCGCCAGCGCCCGACACAGCGCGCTGACCAGCGTGGACTTGCCCGCGCCGCTGGTCGAGCCGACCACCATCAGCGCGTTGCCGGCCGCGCGCCCCTGCGGCGCCTCCTGCGGCGCTGGACTAGTAGTCAATGCCGCGCCGAGCGCGGATGCCCTGCTCGAAGGCATGCTTGACCGGGACCATCTCGGTCACCGTGTCGGCGACGTCGATGATCGGCGAAGGCATCTCGCGGCCGGTCAGGAAGACGCTGACGTCCTCCGGCCGCTCACGCAGCGTCCGGGCGACCTCCTCGGTGTCGATCCAGCCCCAGTTCATCGGGTAGGAGATCTCGTCGAGCATCACCATCCGGTGCGCACCGGCCTCGATCAGCTCGCGGCTGAACTTCCACGCCGCGACCGCCTTGGCCCGGCTCTCCTCCAGGTCGGTCGACTCCCAGGAGAAGCCGTCGCCCGCGCTGAACCACTCGACCCCCAGCGTGCGGAGCATCGCCTCCTCGCCGGTGCGCCACTTGCCCGACTTGAGGAATTGCACGACCGCAGTCGGCCAGTCGCGACCCCGGCTGCGCAGCATCGTCCCGAACGCCGCCGTCGACTTGCCCTTGCCGTGGCCGGTGGCCACGAGCACGAGCGAGGGGACCGAGCGCAACTGCGCCTTGTCGTAGGGGCGCTTGGTGCGTGGCTCGGTGTGGTCCTTCGCAGGCGGAGCCTCGGGGGGCTGCTGCGGTGCGTCCTGCTCGGGAACGTTGGTCATGAGATCTCCTCAGCGGGTTGTCCTCGGTGGGTGGCGAGGTCGATGGGGGTATGTCGATCCGGAACGGCTGGGCGCTGTCGTGGGGCCGGGACCACGAAGAGGTGGCCGCCGATGGAGTGGACCTCGATCGGGTGGCTGTAGACGCGGGAGAGCAGCGGAGGGTCGAGCACGTCCTTTGGAGAGCCGAGGGCGACCAGCTCCCCGCGGTGCAGGAGCGCGAGGCGGTCGGCGTAGCGGGCGGCGGTGCCGAGGTCGTGCATGGCGGCCACGACCGTCAGGCCGTCCTCACGCCGCAGCTCGTCGACCAGCTCCAGCACCTCGACCTGGTGGCCGACGTCGAGGGCGCTCGTGGGTTCGTCGAGCAGGAGGATGGGGGACTGCTCGGCGAGGGCGCGGGCAATGACCACGCGCTGGGCCTCGCCGCCGGAGAGCTGGCGCACGCGGCGGTCGGCGAAGCTCGCCAGCTGCAGCCGACGCAGGACGTCCGTCACAATCTTCCGGTCGGTCGGTGACTCCGCGGCCAGCCAGCCCAGGTGGGCAGTACGACCCAGCAGGACGTACTCCACCACCGTCATGCCCGGCGGGAGCTCCGGTGCCTGCGGCATGAGAGACAGGTCGGTCGGTCCCGGGACGCGCCCGTCGCCGAGCTCGACCCGTCCGGTGCTGGGCACCAGCCCCACCATGGCCCGCAGCAGCGTCGACTTGCCGGAGCCGTTAGGACCGATCAGCCCGAGCCACTCGCCGCTGCGCAGCTCCAGGGTGGTGCCACCCAGCGCCTCCTGGCCGTCGTAGGTGACCCGGAGATCGTGGACGCGCAGGGCGTGGGCGGGGGACAAGGGAGTCAGGCTCATGCGTCCTGCATCCCTCTCCAGAGCACGAAGCAGAAGAACGGAGCACCGACGAAGGCGGTGATGACGCCGACCGGAAGCTCGGCGGGGGCCGCCAGCGTGCGCGCACCGATGTCCACGAGGGCCAGGAAGGCCGCCCCGACGAGGAAGGACATCGGCACCAGGATCCGGTAGGAGTGGCCGACGAGCAGGCGGACGATATGCGGGGTGACCAGGCCGACAAAGGCGATCAGCCCGCTGACCGAGACCGCTGCCGCGGTGATCAGCGTCGCCGCCCCGACCACGATGAAACGCGACCGCGCCGGGTGCAGCCCGAGCGCTTTGGCCTCGTCGTCACCGAGGCGCAGCACGTCCAGATGCCGGGCGTGGAGCAGCAGGACCAGGCCAGCGAGCACGACATACGGGAGCAGGAGCATGATCGGTGCCCACCCGGCCGTCGCCAACCGGCCGAAGAGCCACGACAGCACCTCGCGGGCCCGGGTCTGGTCGAGCCGCTGCAGCGCGAACGTCTGAGCGGCGGCGAAGAGCGCAGCCATCGCGACGCCGGCCAGCAGCAGGGTGGCCGGGTCGCGGAAGGAGCCGCGCGCGACGAGGACGGAGCCCGTCACCGCTAGCAGCGCACCGATGAACGCGGCCGCGGGCAGGGCGTCGACCGGGCCCCACGACAGGTTCAGGCCAAAGCCGAGCGCGAGGACCGCGCCCAGGCCCGCCCCGGCCGAGACCCCCAGGAGGTAGGGGTCGGCGAGCGGGTTGCGAAAGACGCCCTGGTAGCCGGCGCCGGCCATCGCCAGGCTGCCGCCGACCAGCGCGGCCAGCACCGTCCGTGGCGCACGGATCTGCCACAGCACCGCTTCCTGCGTGCCGGTGAGCGTCTGGTCCAAGGAGATGCCCGGCAGCTTGTCGACCAGCGCCCGGACCACACCCTCCAGGGGCAGGCCCGCGGCGCCTTGGGTGACGGAGATCAGACCGGCCAGCACCAGCAGGGCCATCCCGCCCAGGAGTGCGGCCAGGGGCAGCCGGAACGCCCGCTGCGCCGACGCGTCGAGGGCGTCGACGGGGCGCCGCGGGTGCGTCCTGCTGGTCCTGGTGGTCCGCATCGGGGTCGGTCTCCTCCTGCTGGGTCAGCGACCCGCCGGCACCTTGACGTTGCTCATGGCGTCCGCGACGAGGGTCACCAGCTGGGGCAGGCGCGGTCCCCAGCGGGAGGCGATGTCGGCGTTGACGACGACGATGTTGCCCTCCTTGACGGCAGAGACCTTCGACCAGCCCGGGCGCTTGGCCAGATCTTGCGCCGTGTAGGAGGCCTGGTCGGTGATGATGATCAGTTGCGGGTCGGCCTCGATGATGGCCTCTTCGGTCAGCTGCGGGTAGCCGGTCTTGTCGACGTCCGCCTCGTCGGCGATATTGACCGCGCCCATCCGGTCGTAGACCGAGCCGATGAAGCTGTTGCTGCTGGCGGAGAAGAAGGTCTCGTCCAGCTCGTGATAAATGCGTAGCTGCTCATCCTGTGGGGCGTCGTTGAAGGCCTTGGTCATCTCAGCGCGCATGGTGGCGACCACGTCGGCGGTCTCCTCGATGTGTCCGGTTGCCTGACCGAGCCCGGCGACCGCGTGATAGCCACCCTCGACGTCGGCCGGTGCCGCACTGACGATGACCGGGATGTCGAGCGCGTCGAGGCTGGCCACGAGGTCGTTGGAGTCGTTGGCGACGACGACCAGGTCGGGCTGGTAGGCGACGATCGCCTCGACGTTGGGGTCATAGCCGGACAGGTCCGTCGTCGGCGCCTCCGCCGGGTAGGTGGAAAAGTCGTCGGCCGCGACGACCTGGTCACCGGCGCCGATAGCGAAGAGGATCTCGGTCGCGGACGGGGACAGGGAGACGATGCGCTCCGGCTTGGCCTCGATGACGACCTCGCCGTTGGCGGCGTCAATGGTCACCGGGAAGCTGGCCGTGGCCGCTGAGTCCGTCGTGCCGGCGGCATCCGAGGTGCCGCTGGCGGTGTCGGACTCGGTCGCAGGGGCATCCGAGCTAGCGGATGAGTTGGCGGGTGGGTTGCTGGTCGGGTCCGGGTCGCCGGTGCTGCACCCGGCGAGCGCAAAAGCGGAAACGGTGGCCACGGTCACGGTGGTGACGAGGGCGCGAGGGAGGTGGGGATTCATCGGGTTCTCCTGTCGGTCGAGGTGGGATGCGCTCGAGCGACAGTCCGAAGATGGTCCGCCGTCCGAACCGGCCCTGTAGGTCCTCGAGGGCGAGTGGTCTCGGATCATCGAGCAGTTCGACCGGACTCGGTCCCCTCGGCCAGCGATTGCTGGTCGGGTGACTCCACCGTTGCGGGTCAGTGCCGGGTTCTCACCGGACTTCGTCTGCGCGACGCTGCACAGCCTACCCCCACCGGGGAGGTGCTCTCTGCGGCTCAGGAGCTGTCTAGGGCGGTGGCCAGGCGCTCCATACCCGCCGCGTCGGGGACGGCAATCCGGGCAACCCCAGGCATGCCGAAGCTGGCGCAGTCCCGGACCAGGACGCCGTGCGGTGCGAGCCGCTCCCGCAGGCCGGGCTCGTGGACGAGCACCCACGGGGCGTCGGCCGCCTCGACGCGGAGCCCGTGCCCGCTGCACAGGTCGAGCAGTTGGGCGCGCAAGGTCGCTATCGTCGCCGACCACGCGGGCAGGTCGGCCAGATCGAGCAGGTCGGGCAGGACCGCGAGCGCGAGGGTGCTCACCGACCAGTGCGCCTGCGCCCGCGCGCAGGCAGCGATGAGGTGGGGGTCTGCCACGACATACCCCAGCCGCAGCCCCGGGCAGTTGAAGGTCTTGGTCAGCGACCCGACGACCACCCCCGGGCGCCTTGCCGTCCATCGCCCGGTCGCCAGTGCGTAGAACGCTTCGTCCCACACGTCAGCGTGCTCGTCCTGCCCGGCCAACCGTCCGGACGGGCTGTGCGGGTCGGTGCGCCAGGTCGGGCCGCTCTCACCACGCGGATGCAGCCCAAACTCGGGTTCGCTGCGCACCCGGCCACCGAGCACCTGGGTCACCAGGTGGATGGCCTCGCTGCCGCCGTTGGTCAGGAGCAGCCGCTGGGGGTCGACCTCGAGGGCCTGGGCGAGGTAGGTCGTGGCGGGGCCGGTGTCCGGGTAGCGGCCAAGGGCATCGAGATGCCTGGTGACGAGGTCGGCGACGGGGGGAGCCGCAGGGTTCATGTTCTGCGACAGATCGAGCAGGCTGCTCGGATCGAGGCCTAACGCGCGCGCCACCGCGACACCATCACCGCCATGAGCGCCGGCCGGCGGCAACGGCACTGGTGGGGACACGACATCATCCTCTCAGGGCCGGCCGCGGGGCCGTCGAAGGAGGCTGGCGGCCGGGGCGCAGCCTCAGCTCTCGGGCAGATCGGCGAACGCTTGCTTCATGTCGCGATACCAACCCATCGACTTCTTCGGGTGGCGCCAACGGTCTTTCATCTCCTTGCGGGCCGGCAGGTGTGACTCGTCGCCCGCTTTCTCGGCCTCCTTGAGGTGCTGGTCCTGAGCGTTGATCACGTTGTCGGCGCTCTCGCCGCGGTGCTCGAGGTCGCAGGGTCCACCGAGCTGGCGGCAGGTCATGGTCTTCATGGGCGTCTCCTTGGGTTCAGTTTCAATGGCGGCGTATGACGCGGGCCAGCGTCTCCTTCTCGGCCCGGAAGGTGATGGTCTGGACGAGTCCGTCGGCGACGGTGAAGTCGAAGAGGACCATTGCTTGGCCCCGGTGGAACCACGCGGCGGCGGGGCGGTCGTCGAGCGACACCGGGAGCGCCGCGCGGGCGCTGCCGTTGAAGAAGCGTGCGAGCTCGTCACGGCCGTCCATCCGCTCCGGAGTGCCTGCCCGGATGGCCGCGGCGTCCGCCCGCACGGTGGCGTCCGGTGCGAGCAGTTGCAGGAGGCGCTCGAAGTTGCCCTCGCGGGCCGCGTCCATGAAGGCGTCGACGATCTCCCAGTCAGCCAGGGCGTCCTCGGCGGCCGGCTGGGCGAGTCTGGCGCGGGCTCGGGAGGCGAGCTTGCGGGCCGCGGCCGGCGTGGTGTCGAGGACGGCGGCGATGGTGGTGAAGTCAAAGCTGAAACTGTCGTGCAGCACGAAGGCGACCCGCTCTCGTGGGGAGAGCCGGTCGAGGACGACCTGCAGGGCTGCCCCGACGGTGTCCGCGAGCATGATGTCGTCGGCCGGGTCGGCGGCGGTGCCCGCGTCGTAGCCGCCGTCTGGGCGTGGGATCTTGGCTTTGAGCCGGTCCAGGCAGAGCCGGGTGGTCACCGTCGTCAACCAGCCCGGGAGGTTCTCGATCTGCGCCTCGGTGCGGTGCAGCCTCAGCCACGCCTGCTGCACGACGTCCTCGGCCTCAGCGTGGTCGCCCAGCACCCGGGCTGCGATCCTCACCAGCCTCGGGCGCTCCTGTTCGAAGACGCCGGTCGTGTCCATCGGTCCCGCCTTTCCCTCGGCTGCTGTCATCTGGGTGACGAGGCGGGGGCGGCGAGTGTGACCGGAGGATCAACGCAGATAGCTGGCGCCGTTGAAGTCCAGGACAGCGCCGGAGGCCCACTCCGCGGACGGCTCGGCGAGCGCGCAGATGGCGTTGGCCACCTCTTCGGGGGTAGCGACCCGACCGAACGGGCTCTGCGCACGGATCGCGTCGCCGCCAGGCCCCCCGAGCACCGTGGCGGCCATGTCCGTCGCGATGAAGCCGGGCGCGATCGACACCACCCCGATCCCGTGCGGCGCCAGGGCGATCGCCATCGACTGGCCGAAGGCGTGGAGCCCAGCCTTGCTCGCACCGTAGGCGGGGACCTCGGGCTCGCCTCGGTAGGCGCCGCGCGAACCGACGTTGACGATCCGGCCGACGGGCTGGCCCTGGGCGGGCGGGACCTCGATCAGGTGCCGGGCCACGCACCAGGTCAGGTTCGCCGGGCCCAGGAGGTTGGTCGCCAGCGTCGTCTGCCAGGCGCGCACCCACTCCTCATAGTCGACATCGGTGAGGCGGTGGTCGCCCCGTCGGCTCCCGGCAGCCGGGTCCAGGAAGAGCGCGGCGTTGTTGACCAGCACGTCGATCCGCCCGAGGGCCTCGACGGCCGCCGCAGCGAGGTCACGCGTCTGCGTCGGCGAGGACAAGTCTGCCTGAAGAAGGATATGACCCTGGCCAGGCAGTCTCTCCAGCACGGCCTGCGCACGATCCTGCGCGCCCCGATAGTGCACGGCCACCCGGTCGCCGCGTTCGGCGAACCGGAGCGCCGTCGCCGCTCCGACGCCTCGTGACGCGCCGGTCACCAGGACTCCGCGCCGATAGTCAGTCACGGTCCTTCTCCTCCTGCTTGTCGTGGTTGCTGCCCTTGGCCAGGCGCACCCGGAGCGGCTCGCGCCGGCGCTCGTTGCCCGGCAGCTCGACATACCGGTCCCCGAGACTCACCAAAAGGTCGTCGTCGAGCCGCCGGACGGCACCGGGTGGGTATTTGTAGCCCATCGCGTTGGTGACGGTCGAGCTGTCCACGTCGCCGAGCAGCGCGCTGAGCGCGTCGAGGGAGTCGATGCCGAGCTCGAGCAGGAGCGTGGCGATCCACTCGTAGTGCTCGGTGCGCGACCAACCGGCCGAGGAGTAGCGACCGGCCAGGAAGGTCGCCAGTTCCGGCGGGCTGATCCGTGGGTCAGCGACGTCGACGGTGATGGTCCCACCCGAGAGTCCAGCCTGCAGCCGGTCCCGGATGCTGGTGAACTCGTTGTCCGCGAGCTCCAGCAGACCGGCCGCGAGGGTGAACCGTCGGTCCAGGTCGGGCACCTGCTCGGGCGGGATCGTCCCCTTGTAGCGGACGTCGTGCTCAAACTCCGCCCAGGCGTGCTGGAGGACGGTGCGCAGCTGGACCGAGATGCACCGCAGGGGGTCGTACTCAGGGAGCTCGCCGTCCGGCCCGACCGGGTCTATCGACACCACCAGGTGGCGGCTGGAGTAGCCAAACCGACCTTCGCGCGCGGTCTCCTGCCCCATGTCGCGGTCGTCGAGGACGGTGAAGTGCTCGCTGAGCAGGTCGGCCACCGCCAGCACATCGCTGCGCACATAGGTGATGATCCGGGTCCCGACCTGGTCGGTGATGACCTTGAGCGGGTCGACCGACGCATCGCCCTCGTAGCGGCGAGCCTTGGCCGCGAAGGACGCTGGCGACTTGGTCCGGCCGCTCACCGCCAGATAGTTGATCCCGGCGTCATCGATGAGGGAGGTCAACAGCGAGATGGCGTGGTCGGTGACGGGGTGGAGCGAGGGCTCCAGCTCCGTGTATGCCGCGACCGTCCGGTCGACGTTGCCGTCGTGTTGACCCATGAGCACGACCCTAGGGCATCCCTGGGGCCGATTTAGAGCCGAAATTCCGCGTCCAGACGCGCATTCTGGCGTGGCGGTTGGGAAATCTGGGTGTGATCTGTCTACCGTTGGGCGACCAATCAGTCAATGAAAGGGCTGCACCCATGAGCAAGAAGGTCATTGTCGAGGCTGTCGCACGCGAGGCAGGCATGACGCAGGCTGCTGCCGACAAGGTCGTCAGCGCCGTCCTGGAGGCCGTCAGCAGCGAGCTCGCCGCTGGCAACAAGGTCGCCTTCCCGGGCTTTGGCACGTTCGAGGTCCGCGAGCGCGCGGCCCGCACCGGCCGCAACCCGCAGACCGGCGCCGAGATCCAGATCGCCGCGAGCAAGTCCGCCGGCTTCAAGCAGGGTTCCAAGTTGAAGGAGCGCGTCAACGGCTGATCCAGCCGCACGCCTGACGACGCCCGGCCCCCTTCTCGGGGGCCGGGCGTCGTCGCATCTCGGGGGCTTCGCGGTGGCGGCGAAGGGGTCATATCCCCGGGAGCACCACCACCGTCGCCTCAGCCAGGTGCGGGGTGGCCTCCCGGACAGCCCGCTCCACCTCAACGGCGACGCGATGGCCTTGCGCGACGGTGAACGTCGGGTCGACAGCGATCGCCAGCTCGGCCTGCAGGGTGTGGCCGCTCCAGCGGGCGCGGGCGGTGTCCACGGCGCGGACTCCGGCGACCGAGGAGGCGGCGTGCGCCATACCCGGCACCACGCCGGCGTCGACGCCATCCATCAACCGTCGGATCACCGACCGCAGCGAGAGGATGAGGATCCAGATGATCATCGCCGCGATGACCAGGCCGATGATCGCGTCCCACTCGGGATACCCGAACCAGGCAGCGATCGCGCCGACGATGACCGCTAGCGAGGTGAGCCCGTCGGCGCGGGCATGGTTGCCCTCGGCCACCAGGGCGGCCGAGCCGATCCGACGACCTGCCCGGATGCGGTAGATCGCCACCAGCTCGTTGCCGACGAAGCCCACGACCCCTGCCACGAAGACCCAGCCGAGGTGGGTCAGCTCGCGTTCGTGGGTGAGGGCCTGCACCGACTCCCAGATGATCAGGGCGGCGGACAGTGCGATGACGCCCGCGATCAGCAGCCCGACGACGTCCTCGGCCCGTCGGAAGCCATAGCTGTAGCGCTCGGTGGGTGCCTTCGCCGCGAGCTGGAACGCCATGAGCAAGGGCACCGTCGTGGCCAGGTGGCCCAGGTTGTGCACGGTGTCCGCGAGCAGCGCGACCGAGCCGCTGAGCACCACGATGAACACCTGGCCGAGCGCGGTGGCTGCCATCACGACGAGGCTGACCCAGGCCGTACGGATGCCGTGTGCTCGGGCTTCTTCGCCGATGAGGACGCTGTCGACGTGGTCGTGCGAGTGCGGCACCACAGCGTGCTTCAGTCGACCCCAGACGCTGTGGCCGTGGTCGTGCTCATCGCTGAGGTCGTGGTCGTGGTCGTGCCGGTGGTCGCCCTCGTCGCTCATCTGCGCAGTATATATGCAAATCTGCACAGATATGAAGATAGATAGGATGGGCACGTGCCGACCGATCCCGCTTCTCCGCAGCCCGGCCCGGATGACCTCCGCCCCGACGTGCCCGCCGACCAGCACGCCGATCAGGCGGCCCGGACCTTCAAGCTCTTGACTGACCCGACCCGGATCAAGATCCTCTGGGTGCTCCAGCAGGGCGAGCGCAGCGTCAACGACCTCGCGGAGCGCGTCGGCGCCAACGCCACGGTCGTCAGCCAGCACCTGGCCAAGCTGCGGCTGGCCGGCCTGGTGACCTCGCGCCGCGAGGCGACCTTCGCCTACTACTCCACGACCAGCGCGCACGTTCACAACCTCCTGATGGAGGCGCTGGCGTATGCAGAGCACGGGACCGATCTCGACCC
Organism: Ornithinimicrobium sp.; assembly: GCF_030537745.1. Taxonomy (GTDB): domain Bacteria; phylum Actinomycetota; class Actinomycetes; order Actinomycetales; family Dermatophilaceae; genus Ornithinicoccus. The sequence goes on from NZ_JAUNVI010000037.1 coordinate 21,252, forward strand.
GTCGCCGCGCCACGAGCACCGCTACGGATCGCGACGCGTCTAGCGGTCAGGTATGCAGCAGCTGACCTGGGAGGAGCTCGCCGCCGGGACCCTGGCGCGGCAGTTCCCCGGGCTGGAGATCGCCCGCGGCGCACCGGTGGATGGCTCGGTGGCTGGGCGCCTACGCTGGGTCACATGCCTACTCGTCCGCACCCAGCGCAGCCGCGTGTCTGGGAGCGGTTCGTCGCGATCGGCGACTCCTTCACCGAGGGCATGGTCGACGTGGACCCGGAGCGCGAGGGTGAGTACGTCGGGTGGGCCGACCGGGTGGCCGCCGGCCTCGCGGCCCGTAACGAGCTGGAGGGTCGGCCTTTCGGCTACGCCAACCTGGCGATCCGCGGTCGGTTGATCGACGCGATCATCGCGGAGCAGCTCGAGGCGGCGCTCACGCTCAAACCCGACCTAGTGAGCTTCTCGGCCGGCGGCAACGACGTGCTGCGACCTCGGGTCTCGATCGACCACGTGCTCGGCAAGCTTGAGGTGGGGGTGGAGCGGATCCGGGAGACGGGTGCAGACGTCCTGCTCGTCACGGCGCCCAATGTGGCCTGGGCTTCCCTGGTCAATCGGGTGCATCCACGAATGGTGGAGTACACCGCGGAGCTGTGGGGTGTGGCGCAGCGGACGGGATCCTTCGTCGTTGATCTCTACACGATGCAGTCGCTGCGCGATGCGCGGATGTGGGGCGAGGACCGGATCCACTTCACCTCCGCCGGGCACGCGCGGATCGCTGCCCAGGCCCTGTGGACCCTGGGTATGCCGTTCGAGGTGCGCGACTGGCTGGACCCGCTGGAGGCGCCAGCGCCCCTGGGCCGGTTCGAGTCCCTCGCGGCCGACCGCGACTGGGTGGCTGCGCACCTGCGCCCCTGGATCCATCGCCGCCTCCACGGAGAGTCCTCCGGCGACCATCGCCTTCCCAAGCGGCCCGAGATCCTGCCGGTTGCGGCCCGTCAGGTCCCGCAGAGCACCCTGCCGGAGCAGTCGAGCGACGCTAGCCAGGGACCACCACTACTCGAGGCTGACGTCCACCACCAGCAGTCTCCGCACTGACGCCGGTCCGGAGTCCCCCTGGCCGCCCGGCACGGCGGCTCTCGTCCGGTCCCGGCCGTCCGGGTGCTGCCTTCCCGTTGCCTTGACAACGCTCGCCTGAGGCTGTGTAATATATTGCATGCCGGTCCCCACGCAGCGTGCCATTGTCGGCCGCGTCCTCTTGCGCGACCGGGCTTATGAGGTGCTGAGAGACGCGATCGTCGACGGCACTCTCGCACCCGGGGAGCAGCTGCGTGAGGGCGAGCTCCAGGGCTGGATCGGTGTGAGCCGCACCCCTATCCGGGAGGCCATGATGCGCCTGGAACGGGCAGGGCTCGTGCACACCCGCCCGGGACATTCGACGACCGTGGTCCCGCTCGACGATGCCCGCATCAAGGACGCGGTCCCGGTCGTTGCTGCGATGCACGCGCTCGCCGCACGGCTAGCCGCTCCGCGGGCCACCTCCACCCACCTGGACACCATGCGCGAGGCCAACCGCGCCTTCGGTGCGGCGCTGCAGGAGCAAGATATCGACGCCGCCCTCGCTGCAGACGACCAGCTTCACGGCGTCGTCGTCACGCTCGCCGACAACCAGGCGCTCGTGGACACGCTGGAGCAGCATTCCCCGCTCCTGCGTCGGGCCGAACGTGCTCGTTTTTCTCAGCCCCAAGCCGAGTCGGAGGCGGGCTTGCTCAACGTGTCCTTCAACCTGCACGAACGCCTGATCGTGGCCCTTCAAGCCGGCGATGCCGACGCCGCTGCTGAGACTGCCCTGGAAACCTGGACCGGCCTCCGGTCCGACAACGTCCGCACCATCCACTGAATCCACCAGGAGACACCTTGTCCATCACCGACTTCCCCCGCCACCCGCTCACCTTCGGGCCGAGCCCCGTCCACCCGCTGGACCGGTTGACCGCGCACCTGGGCGGTGCGCGGGTCTGGGCCAAGCGCGAGGACTGCAACTCCGGTCTCGCCTTTGGCGGCAACAAGACGCGCAAGCTGGAGTACATCGTCCCCGACATCCTCGCCTCCGGCGCTGACACCCTGGTCTCGATCGGCGGCTACCAGTCCAACCACACGCGCCAGGTCGCGGCCGTGGCCGCCCACCTGGGCCTGTCAGCCGTCCTTGTCCAAGAGAAGTGGGTCGACTGGGACGACGCGGTCAACGACAAGGTCGGCAACATCCTCCTGTCCCGGATCATGGGGGCCGACGTCCGCCTCGACCAGTCCGGCTTCGACATCGGCATCCGGCCCTCGTGGGAGCACGCGATGGAGTCGGTGACCGAGGCCGGTGGCACGCCCTACCCGATCCCGGCGGGCGCGTCCGAGCACCCTCTCGGTGGGCTCGGCTTCGCCCACTGGGCCTATGAGGTGGCCCAGCAGGAGGCCGAGCTTGGCGTCTTCTTCGACACGATCGTGGTGTGCACGGTCACCGGGTCGACCCACGCCGGCATGATCGCAGGGTTCGCCGCGCTGGAGGAGGCTGGCGGTCGGCCGCGCAAGGTGATCGGCATCGACGCGAGCGCCACGCTGGAGAAAACCCGTGACCAGGTCGCGCGCATCGCCCGCCACACCGCTGAGCAGATCGGGCTGCGCCGCGATCTGCGCGATGACGAGATCGACGTGCGCGAGGGCTGGGCCGGTGACCGCTATGGCATCCCGGTGCAGTCGACGATCGACGCGATCCGCACGACCGGTCGGCTCGAGGGCGTCATCCTGGACCCGGTCTATGAGGGCAAGTCGATGGCCGGGTTGATCGACCTGGTCCGCGATGGCGACATCCCCGACAGCTCCAACGTCCTCTACGCCCACCTGGGTGGCCAGCTGGCCCTCAACGCCTACAGCTCCATCTTCGAGGACTGAGCCCGGCGCGGGCCGAGGTCCGTGATCGTGGGCACGTGAAAGTTGCGGTATGCCGCTACTCCCACGTGCCCATGAGGACGACCAGCCCCGCGGCTAGCGCCGGCCCCACTCCCACCGCGGCGTGGTCAGCAGACCCTGGCCGACCACGCGTGTCTCGCCCAGGTCTTTGGTCAGCTCGAGGAGGCGCAAAGCCGGCAGGTCCCCGGGGCTGACGTCGTCGTCCGCGTCCTCCATGCGTGGGTCCTGCCCGTCGGTGAGCTCGTCGCAGAGCGCCTGGATGAGGGGCTGGGAGTGGGTGACGAGCACTATCTGGGTATGCCGCGAGGCGGTGGCGACCAGCCGGGCCAGCGGCGCGATGAGAGACGGGTGCAGGCTGGTCTCTGGCTCGTTGAGCGCCATCAGCGCGGGTGGCACCGGGGTGAGGAGCGCGGCGAGCCAGAGCAGATAGCGCAGCGTGCCGTCGGACAGCTCGGCAGCACGCAACGGTCGCAGCATCCCAGGCTGGTGCAGACGCACGTCGAAGAGGCCGTCGGAGGCCGTGACGTCCAGCCGTGCCCCGTCAAAGGCGTCCGCCACGGCCCCAGCCAGAGCCGAGCGGCTGTCCTCCTCAATCGTCCGCAGGGCCGCGGCCAGGTCGGAGCCGTCGTCGGCCAGCGCCCACGTGCGCGTGCCGACCTGCGGCGTCCGGGCGGGGCTGGCTGCGTCGACCCGGAACCCGTCATAGAACCGCCACGATCGCAGCGACTCCCGCATCGCCCACAGCTCCGGGGCCGCGAGTGGGTCGACCACCTCGGTGAGCATGCTGGCCCAGGTCGGCACGCTCACCGGCGCCTTGGCCCAGTCCCCTTCGTCGTCGCGCAGCTCCACCCCGTGGTGCTTGCGACGGGCGACCAGGGTCGAGGGTCGCATGATGGGCCCGCTCCACACCGCCTCGCGCTTGACCTCCGGGTCGCGGTCGAAGGCCGACCCGTGCTGCACCGGGATCCCGAGGTCGACCAGGTAGGACAGCTCGTCCCCGCCCACACCCAGCAGCAAGGACACGCGACCTCGGCGCGCCGTCCCCTCCACGGCATACCCACGACGAGCCCCGCCGAGGCTCTCCGGCCCAGCCCAGAGCACCGACTCCAGCCCGCCCTCGCGCGCCAGCGACCCGACCACCCGCCCCGCGCCGCAGTCCGCGAGGAGACGGAGGGCGCGATAGACCCCACTCTTGCCGGTGCCGTTGGCGCCAGTGACGACGGTCAGCCGACCCAGCGGCAGCCGGACGTCGCGCAGGGAGCGGTAGCCACGGAGCGCGACGGTCCTATACATGCGCAGCAGGTTACGGCTGCGCACCGACGAGGCAGTGCCGGGCTACAGTCCCCCCAAGGACAGATCCACGACGAGGAGGTCGGACGTTGCCGCTCGACAATGCTTTCTACACACCCGACGTGCAGGGCGACTACGAGCTGCACGGGATCGGTCGGTTCGAGCTCGAGGAGGGAGGGATCATCCCCGACCTGCAGCTCGCGGTGGCCACCTATGGAACGCTGAACGAGGACAGCTCCAACGCGATCCTCATCCCCACCTGGTTCTCTGGCACGCATGCCACCTGGGAGCAGGTGTACATCGGACCCGGCCGCGCGCTCGATCCGGAGCAGTACTTCATCGTCGTGGTCAATCAGATCGGCAACGGGCTGTCCACCTCTGCGCACAACACCACTGACTCCCCGATCACGATGTCGAAGTTTCCGAAGGTGCGCATCGGAGACGATGTCCGCGCGCAGGAACAACTCCTGCGTGAGGTCTTCGGGATCACCCGGCTCGCGCTCGTCGTCGGCGGATCGATGGGTGCCCAACAGGCCTGGGAGTGGGCTGTTCGCTTCCCCGAGAAGGTGCTGCGCGCAGCGCCGATCGCGGGCACCGCCCAGAACACGCCGCACGACTTCCTGTTCACCACGACGCTCGTCGAGGCGATCACCTCCGATCCAGGATTCGCCGGTGGGGAGTACTCCTCCCACGCGGACGTCTCAGCTGGCCTCGGACGGCACGCCGACATCTGGGCGGTCCTGGGGCTGTCGACTGACTTCTGGAAGACGGAGTTCTGGCGGGGCGTTCCCGCGCCCGAGGGAGAGGAGCCCTGGGCCGACTTCGAGGACTTCCAGAGTCGCTTCATCCGTGCCCTCTTCCAGCTCATGGACCCCAACGCCCTCCTCACGATGGCGTGGAAGTGGCAGCGCGGTGATGTCGCCCGCAACACCGGCGGCGACCTCGCGAAGGCGCTCGGCCGGATCACCGCGAAGATGTTTGTCATGCCGATCGACCACGACATGTTCTTCCCGACCGCCGACTGCGCGGCCGAGCAGGCTCTCACCCCCGGCAGCGAGCTGCGTGAGCTCCACTCGATCGCCGGGCACTTCGGCCTGTTCGGTTTCCAGTCGTCCTATCTCGAGGAGGTTGACGCCCACCTGGGCGAGCTGCTCGCTACGCCGAGCAGCTGAGCGCGCGACCTCCGCGTCGCCGGCACGACCGGCTCAGCGCTTCTTGCGGCGCTGCGCCTTGGCCCGCCGCTCGGCGCGGTCGACGATCAACCAGTCCGCCATGAGCGAGACCCAGGTGTCCTCGCTCGAGCGCAGCCGCTCCAGGGCGGCCTGCGCCGCTGGCACGTCGAGCTGGCCCAGGGCCCCGAGGGCGATGACCCCCTCCTCCCGGTCGGGAGCGGAGTCGACATACGCCACGAGCGCGTCTGCAGCCTCCCGTGCGCCCGGATCACCGATCGCGCTGAGCGCCTCAGCAGCATGGCGACGCACTGCCGGCGAGGGGTCGCTCAGGTGCGCGGCGAGGGCTGGCACGGCCGGCGCGCCGAACTGCTCCAGCGCGCTGGTCAACGCCTGACGCTGCTCGGGGTCACCCGTGCCCAGGTGCGCCATCAGGACCGGCGCGGTCTCGCCGAGCGCGATGCGGCCCAGCGCCCACCACGCCTTGGCCGTGACGGCCGGATCCGGGTCGCCGGCCAGCGGCACGATGTGCTCGACGAGCCCAGGATCCCCGATCTTGCTCAGCGCGTGCAGCACCTGGGCCCGGGAGGGGTGCTGCCCGGCCAGCGCCTCGACTAGGTGCGGCACGGTGGCCTCCTGCTGGGCGACGATGACCCAGGTGAGGGTCTCCCGCACGAAGAAGTCGGGCTCGTCGACCAACCGTTGGACCAACTCGCCCGCCACCGTCGCGTCGGCGAGCGTGCCCAGCCGCATGGCGGCCTCCTGACGCACGTCGGGGTCGGGGTGCGTGACGGCGCGCATGGCCTGCTGAAGCGTGGTCATCGTTCTTCTCCTCTGCTTGACGGTCTCCATCCTCATCCCTGCGGTCACGTGAGGGTCAACTGCGGGGCCTCGGGGTCACTGGCCAGTTGCCCGTGGGCGGGGTCGGCTACCTTCGCGGGTATGAGGTCCGTCGCGCTCGTGTCTGCAGGGGCCGACGGCGAAGGGCTGGCTGGGTTGGTCGGGGACGGGGTCGACGTGGTGGGCGCGCCCGAGGTGGTGGCCCGCGAGGTCGCTCAGCTCGATGCCACCGGCCAGGTCAGGTTCGTCACGTGGTCCTTTGAGTCCGTGGCGCCGTGGCTGCTGCGCGCCGGGGTCCGGGTGTCACGGGCGTGGGACCTGGCCGAGGTGCACCGCATCCTCCACGGTGGGTGGGCGGCTGCGCCGAGCCGGGTGTGGGCGGGCGCCGCCGGTCTGGACCCCGACGATGCCCCTACAGCGCCCAGCGGGGACCTCTTCGACTTCGTCGGTGGCCCTGAGCCGGAGGCCGGTGGCGACGACCCCGTCCTACCCGATGGTCACCTACGTGGTGACGCCTCCTCGCCCGCGTGGCTGGAGCACCCCGAGCACCTGCGGGCGTGGGCACGGGCGGCGCTCACCTGCGCCGCCCGTCAGTTGTCCCTCGCGGAGCGATCCGGTCCACGGGCTGTCGCGACCGCCATCTCAGAGTCCGCGACCGCGGTCCTCGCGGCTGAATTGGCCCACGACGGCCTGCCCATCGACCGCGTTGAGGCATTGCGGATCATCGTGTTGGCGTCCGGCCCTCGACCGGAGTCCGACGCGCACGCCGCCCGCCTACGGGCGGCGCGGGACGAGGTCGTCCTGCGGCTCCTGCCGGGTGGTTACCGCGCCGACCTGCGCAACCCGGCCGCGGTGAAGGGGATGCTGGAGACGGTTGGGGTCCGCCTCGAATCGACCCGCAAGTGGGAGCTGGAAGCGCATCGTGACGAGCATCCAGTAATCCCGGCCCTGCTGGCCTGGCGCGCCGACGAGCGGATCGCGACGACCTATGGGCACCGGTGGCTGGAGGAGCACGTTGGACCCGACGACCGGCTGCGGGGTGCGTGGACGGTGTGCGACGGCGCCGCCGGCCGGATGACCGCGCAGCACGGGTTGCACAACCTGCCCGCGGTCCTGCGGACGGCCGTCGCTGCCGAGCCGGGCCACGTCATCGTCCGGGCAGACCTCGGGCAGATCGAGCCGCGGGTCCTGGCGGTGGTCGCCGGTGACGAAGCTTTCGCCGACGCGACCCGGGCCGACGACCTCTACGCCCCGGTCGCGGCGAGGCTCGGGGTGGAGCGGTCGGTGGCCAAGGTCGCGGTCCTGGCCGCGATGTATGGCCAGCGCAGCGGTGCTGCAGGTGAGGCTCTCCGCGGCCTCGAGCGTGCCTACCCGGTGTCGATGAGCTTCCTGGACCGCGCCTATGACGCGGGCCGCAGGGCCGAGCCCGTGCGCACCTTCGGTGGGCGGCTCGTTCGCACCGACTACCGCACGGACACGGTGCCCGTCGGGACCAACCCGTCCTTTGACAGCGCCCGTGGGCGGTTCGCGCGCAATGCGGTCATCCAGGGCTCGGCCGCCGAGCTGTTCAAAGCCTGGGCCTCGACGGTCCGGGCCACCACGCGGGACCTCGACGCGCAGATCGTGCTGTGCCTGCACGACGAGCTGCTCGTCCACGTGCCGCAGGAGCATGCGCAGGAGACGGTAGGCAGATTGCTCGAGGCGCTGACCGCCAGCTCCCGGCGGTGGTCCGGCTCCGATCGCGTCCGGTTCGTCGCGGATGTCAAGGTGGTGCGGCGCTGGTCGGAGGCCAAGGACTGAGCCGCCACGGCAGGGACCGGACCGCAGTGGGCGCCGGCCCCCACGCCGGAGCAGACCTGGCCAGGCCTTGGTCACGCCATGCGTAGATCTGGTCGTGGATATCGGGAGCTGCGCGGCGGCGGCAAAGCAGGGCACGCCGGTGGTTCGCCACTTGCGTGAGTGGGTTGTGCTCGCTGGAGCGCGGTATGCCGTGCCGGCGTCCCTCGCCTGCGTGGGTGGTGCTCGCTGGAGGGGGGTATGCGGTGCACGCGCC
>NZ_JAUNVI010000038.1 GCF_030537745.1 Ornithinimicrobium sp.
TTGGCAGCCCGACTGATTCTGGTTCAGTTAGTCTAGGTTCGAGTCCTAGTACCCCAGCGAGATGGTTCCGAGTTCGACCATTTTGCTGGTGGCATCGTTTGATTGTGAGCGTGCCTCGAGCAGGTCGTACGAAGATTCATCACAGCTAGGGCCCCGTTGTGTAGCGGCCTAGCACGCCGCCCTCTCAAGGCGGTAGCGCGGGTTCGAATCCCGTCGGGGCTACGTCGTGTGAAACGGTCTCCACCCTCGGTGGAGGCCGTTTCTGTTGTGCCCCAGCGCGATCCGCCGCACGCGGCCTAGGATAGGCAGAAGTAGGGAAGCGGGTGTCCGTTTCACCCTCACGATGGGAGCAGAGACGTGAACAAGGCAGATCTCATCGAAGTCCTCGCACCCCGCCTGGGAGGGCGCGCTGCGGCCACGGCGTCGGTCGAGGCCATCGTCGACGTGGTGATGCGCGAGGTCGTCGCAGGCGGGTCGGTCGGGATCAGCGGCTTTGGGACCTTCGAGTCGATCCAGCGCGCACCCCGCACCGGCCGCAACCCACGCACCGGCGAGGCGGTGGCGATCGATGCGACCATGACGCCGCGCTTCCGCCCCGGCACCTACTTCAAGGACGTGGTGACCGACCCCTCGCGACTACCCAAGGATGGCCTCGCCGGCGTCCGGGTCAGCGTTGACGGGGGAGCCGCCGCAGCGAGCGGGGCGCCGGTCAGCATCCGGCGCGACGCGCAACCGAAGACGACGTCCGCCTCGGCCTCCCGCGCGAAGGCGGCAGCCAAGGCCAAGGGGCACAAGGTGTCGGGAACGCCCGCGAGCGTGCGCGCTGTGCCCGCCGACTCGGCCACTGAGGAGTCACGGACGCCTCCGCCGGGGCGGGTCATGACGGGGGGCGAGGAGATCACCATGAGGATGATCTCGGCGAAGAAGGCTCAGCTCGCCAGAGCCAAGGACGACCAACTCGTGGCCGGGAAGACGAGCAAGAAGAAGCGGAAGAAGAAGGGCAAGAACACATCTGGCGGCAAGGCCTGACGGTCAGCGGATCTGCTCGCCCTCGCCGATCCCGACGATCCACAGGCGGGTCAGGTGCGCACCGGCGGCTTCTGGGTCGGCCGGGGTCGCCTCGACGCTGACTCGCTGACCCGTCCGCAGGTGCCGCAGCCCGGAGGAGGCGAAGACCTCCGCGTCGAAGGGCAGGAGTCGCCCGGTGTCCAGCAGCACGCTGCCGTTGCCCGTCTCCAGGTCGAAGGTGTGGACGCTGGCTTGCATGGGGCCACTCTAGGACCCTCCTCCGCGTGCCAAGGCAGCCCGCGTGTGCCGTCCGACCCCGAGTGCCACGGCCATCCGCAGGTCGTGGACCGTGTCCACGTCGGTGCGCAGGCGTGGCAGGTCCAGCAGCAGCACCGTTGATGTGCTCGCGTGCCGGGCGGCAGATCCAGGGCCGAACTGGGGCAGTGGTGGCGCAGCGGTCGAGGTAAGCAGGACCGTGCCGGTCCCGTCCGCGTCCGGCACCACCGCCTCGCGGTGGGTCGAGCAACTCGCCAGGGCCGTCCTCAGGTCCTCCCCCCGCATCGACGGCAGGTCACCCAGGAGAGCGGCCCAGCCCGTCCGGAGCATGGAGGCGTCCGCCCCCCGCGCGAGGACAGTCCGCGCGGTCGACTCCCAGCCCGCCGCGACCGCGGCGTTCAGGCCCGCCCCCGGGTCGGTCAGGACCCGAGCCCCCAGGCCCTGCGCGCAGGCGGCCGCGCCAGGATCGGAGGTGACGACGGTGACCTGGTCGGCGGACAGCGCCGAGCAGGCTGACTCGATCGTGTCCAGAGCGAGGGCGAGGGCCAGGTCGCGGCGCGCCAACGGCGGCGCTGGGCTCAGCCTGCTCTTGCTGCTGGAGCCGTCCTTGACCGGGATCACCAGGTGCCAGCACACGCCGTGGCCCACCGCCTGCGGATGAGTGGGTGGGGTGCTCGGAGGGCGTGTCACCGTGCCATCCTCGCCGACGTGTTGGGGTGGATGACAAGATGACCTGCGTGAAGCGCGTCCCCATACGTCAGAAGATCCCGTGGTCCTACCACGCGGTGATCGGGACCGTGCGTCCCCTGCTGATCGGCATCACGCGCCGAGACTGGTCCGGTGCGGAGCACCTTCCCCCCAGCGGAGGGTTCATTGTCGCCAGCAACCACTACTCCGAGGTCGACCCGTTCATGCTGGCGCACTACCTCGTCGATCACGGGAGGGCGCCCTTCTTCCTGACCAAGTCCGTGCTCTTCAGCGTTCCGCTGCTCGGACGGACCTTGAAGCATCTCGAGCAGGTCCCCGTCCACCGGGCCACCTCCAGAGCCGTTGACGCCCTCGACGATGCCCGTGCCGCGCTCGCCGACGGCAAATGCATCGCGATCATGCCCGAGGGCACCCTGACCCGCGACCCGCACCTGTGGCCGATGCGAGCCAAGCCGGGCGTGGGTCGCCTCGCGCTGTCCAGCCGGGCGCCCGTCATCCCGATCGGCCAGTGGGGTGCCCAGGAGGTGCTCGCGAGGTATGCCCGCACTCCCGGAAACGTGTTCAAGCGGCCGGTGCAGCAGGTGAAGGCCGGTCCGCCCGTCGACCTGTCCGACCTATACGACCGGTCCGAAGATCCCCGCGCCCAGGTCGAGGCGACGGCGCGGGTGATGGCAGCGGTCACGGCGCTGGTGGCGGAGCTTCGCGGGGAGCAGCCTCCCGCGGTGCCCTATCAGATGTCCAAGGGCGAGGCACGCAAGAAGGGCAACGGCTGATGAAGGCAGCGGTCTTCGGCGCCGGCAGCTGGGGCAGCGCCTTTGCCCAGATCCTCGCCGACGGCGACCTCGAGCACGTGACCCTCTGGGCCCGGCGGGAGGAGGTCGCTCGCAGCATCAACGACGACCATCGCAACCCCGACTACCTGGGCGACCTCGCACTCCCACCCAAGGTCACCGCGACCACCGACCCGGCAGCGGCGGCCGACGGTGCCACGCTGGTCGTCCTGGCGGTGCCCTCCCAGAGCCTGCGCCTCAACCTGGAGCAGTGGGGACACCTGATCCCGCGCGACGCGCTCGTCGTCTCCCTGATGAAGGGCATCGAGCTGAGGACCGGGATGCGGATGAGTGAGGTGATCGAGGCGGCAGGAGTGCAGCGCGAGCGCATCGTCGTCGTGTCCGGACCCAACCTGAGCCGCGAGATCGCCCTGCGGCAGCCGGCGGCCAGCGTCGTCGCGAGCACCGACTTCGCGGCAGCCGACCGCGTCGCGGAGCTTGTCTTGCAACCTTACTTCCGGCCCTACACGCAGACCGATGTGGTCGGAGCCGAGATCGGCGGCGCGGTCAAGAATGTCATCGCGCTGGCCGTCGGCATGGCAGAGGGACTGGGGTATGGGGACAACACCAAGTCCTCGTTGATCACCCGGGGGCTCGCGGAGATCACCCGCCTCGGGGAGTCGCTGGGCGCCGAACCGGCCACCCTCATGGGTCTGGCAGGCGTCGGTGACCTCATCGCCACCTGCATGTCCGATCTCTCGCGCAATCACCGCGTCGGGGTCGCACTGGGGCAGGGGAGCACCATCGGAGAATTGCTGGCGCTGCCCCACCAGACGGCTGAGGGCGTCAAGTCCTGTTTCTCGGTGGTCGAGCTGGCCAGCCAGCACGGCGTCGACATGCCGATCTGCCTGGGGGTGACGGCGGTCGTGAGCGGGAAGGCCTCGCCCGAACAGCTGACCGGAGCACTGATGTCCCGGGCGCGCAAGCACGAGCGCGGCTGAGCGCGTCATACCTGCCAGTCGGTGGTCGGCCGACTACGCTCGACGACGATGATCACTCAGCCTGCCTCCACCCTTACCGCAGACGTCCCTGGCGACGGAGCTGCGCACTCGCGCATCCGCGTCGCCCTGGTTTTTGGCGGCGTCTCCGAGGAGCACGCGATCTCATGCGCTACCGCGGCCAGCGTGCTGCGCGCCATCGACCGCGGCCGCTATGACGTGATCCCGATCGGGATCACCCGCCAGGGCAGATGGGTGCTGGTCGAGGACGACCCCGAGGCGCTGGACATCCGCGGCGGGGTGCTGCCGGAGGTCCCCGACACCGGAGCGCGGGTCGTCGTCCCCCTGGGGGGCGTCGACCAGGACCTGCGCGTGCTCGACGACCACGGTGCCGTGACGGACCTCGGCGAGGTCGACGTCGTCTTCCCGCTCCTGCACGGACCGTTCGGCGAGGACGGCACCATCCAGGGATTCCTCGAGCTCGCCGACATCCGTTACGTCGGCTGTGGTGTCCTCGCCTCGGCAGCGATGATGGACAAGCACGTCATGAAAGTGATCTTCGCCGCTGCCAGCCTGCCCGTCGGACCGTATACCGTCATCACCGACCTCGACTGGAGACGCGACCGGGCAGCCTGCCTGGAGGCCGCGACCTCCCTGCAGTTCCCGGTCTTCGTCAAGCCGGCGCGTGCCGGCTCCTCCGTCGGCGTCTACAAAGTCGACCGGCGACAGGATCTGGAGATCGCCATCGAGAAGGCCCGTGGACACGATCCCAAGGTGCTCGTCGAGCAGGGCATCGTGGGCCGCGAGGTCGAGTGCGGGGTGCTCCAGGGGCGTGGCTCGGCCCCTCCGAGAGTGAGCGAATGCGGGGAGATCGCCGTCGTGGGCGACAAGCACGAGTTCTACGACTTCGAGGCGAAGTATCTCGACGAGTCCAGCGTCCAGATCCAGGTGCCGGCGCAGATCAGCGCAGCGGTGCGGGAGGAAATGCGCCGAATCGCTGCCACCGCGTTCGAGGCCGCCGGGTGCGAAGGGCTGGCCCGGGTCGATTGCTTCGTGACCGACGGCGGGGTGGTGATCCTCAACGAGATCAACACGATGCCCGGCTTCACGCCCTTCTCCATGTATCCGCAGGCCTGGGCGGCGTCCGGGTTGAGCTATCCCGCGCTGATCGACGAGCTGCTGGCGCTGGCGCTAGCGCGCCCGCTCGGGTTGCGCTAGCAAGCGCCCTCCCGCCACCCTGAGCCTCGCCGCAGCCTGGCTAGGAGCAGGAGCCGAGCGTCTGCTCGATCTGCGCTGCCGCCGCACCGAAGGCGGGCAGCAGCAACGGGGCAGCCTCGTAGGCCGCAGGCACCAGCACCTCGATCGCGGGACTTCGACCGTAGGTGGTGAACATGCTGGCGCCGTCGTCGAGCGGCGTTGAGACCCAGTCGATGCCGCTGACGTCGAGGCACACGTCCTCCGTCGGCCCCAGCGGCGCCTTCCCACACCGGGCCACGATCGGTGGGTCGCCCCAGGCAGCAACGCCACGCGACTGCACCGCGACCACGCGCGGAGCGAGGTCACCGATCCGCTCCGGCCAATGGTCTGCCACTGCCCGGCAGACGGGAGCGTCCGACTGCCCGAACGGGACCGCCTTGACCGCGTTGCCCTGGCAGGCGCTCAGGAGGATAGCTGTGGCGGTGAGCGAAGCGGTGGCGCTCAGAACTCGACGACGGCGCATGTGGTGGTGCGGGTGATGCGAGGGACCGCCTGGACCTTGGCGATCACCCCCCGGCCGAGCTCCTGCATCGTGGGCGCAGACACGACGGCGATGACGTCGTAGGGTCCGGTGACGTCCTCGGCTGAATCGACCCCTGCGATGTCGCGGAGCGCCGTCGTGACCGACGTCGAGGCTCCGACCTCGGTCTGGACAAGGATGTAGGCCCTGATCACAATTTGCCTCCTGCTCGTGGGTGCTGGTGGGAGGCTACCGTGCGGGGGTGGAGGTTGACCGCGCGAGGGAACCGGACGATGGAGGAGCAGGTATGTCGAAGAATCCGGCCACCCTCGGTGATGCTGGGGAGCGCGGGGTGCTGGCGGAGGTGCTGGCGGCCCTCGCGGTGGTCGTGACCGACGGCGTGCTGGTCGGTCCCGGTGATGACACGGCGCTGCTGACCGTGCGGCGTGGCGCCGTGCTCGCGACCACCGACACCATGGTCCTTGACCGTGACTGGAAGGAGGAATGGTCTTCCGCGCGCGACGTCGGGATCAAGATCGTGACCCAGAACCTCGCCGACCTCGCCTCCATGGGAGGGGTCGGGACTGGCCTCCTTCTCACCCTCGTTGCGCCCGAGCAGCTGCCGCTGAGGTGGGCGTGTGAGCTTGCCGAGGGCATCGCTTGGGCCGCAGGCAGGGTGGGGGTGCCGGTGATTGGGGGAGATCTGTCCTCTGCTGCGCCGGGGATGGTGGCCGTCTCGATCACCGCGCTGGGAGAGCTGGCCGAGGGCGTGGACCGTCCCGTCCTGCGCTCGACGGCGCGGCCCGGCGAGGTGCTCGCGGTGTCCGGGCCGTTGGGTCGGGCGGGCAGCGGGTGGGTACTGCTGAAAGATGGCGTCTTACAGGGCAGAAACGAATGTGAGCGGACAGCTTTGGACCATCAGCGCCGACCCCTCACCGACCTCACCCAGGGGCCGATCGCCGCCCGTGCCGGGGCCACGTCGATGATCGACGTGTCCGACGGGCTCGTCCGTGATGGCGACCGGATCGCCCGGGACAGCGGTGTCCGGCTCGTTCTCGACGAGGACGCTGTTCGTGCCCTGGCTAGGGACCTGGGCCCTGCGCTGACCCACGACGAAGCCCTGCGACAGGTGCTCAGCGGGGGAGAGGAGCATGAGCTGCTGGCCACCTTCCCGGACCGAGCATGCCTGCCGACCGGCTGGTCGGTGCTCGGGGAAGTGTCCGCGGCCCAGGAGCGACCGGGCGTGTGGTGGCGCGGTGTCCGGCTAGACCCCCGGCAGGGCGGCTGGGACCACTTCGGAGGCTGATATCGCCCACACAAAAGAGCCGTCCGCACCAAGGGGTGCGAGCGGCTCTTGAGTGTCGGCGGGCCAGTGCGACCCGCGTCAGGTCAGCGAGTGACCTTGCCCGCCTTGAGGCAGGAAGTGCAGACATTGAGACGCTTCGGGGTCTTGCCCACGACTGCGCGGACGCGCTGGATGTTGGGGTTCCAACGGCGCTTGGTCCGGCGGTGCGAGTGCGAGATGCTGTGACCGAAGCTCGGTCCCTTGCCGCAGACGTCGCAAGTGGCAGCCACGGTGTTCTCCTGATGTCGGTCTGAGTGTGGATCGGTGAGGCTGGAGCCCGCTCTACGTCGGTCACCAGGCAACCGGGTTAGCGTACCGGACCACGCCCCGGCACCAAAATCTGCCCTGCTCGACCTTCGTCTGCACCCGCCGCGAGCGCTGGCCGGGGCCGGTGGTGCCAGCAGATAGGTTGGGGGCGTGCCCGCCCCTGTCCTCGATCTGGTCACTGCCCGACGTTGGGCCGTGTCGGCCCGCGCGGTCCTCGCGGCCGCGCGGGAGCAGATCGACTCGCTCAACGTCTTCCCGGTCGCGGACGGAGACACTGGCACCAATATGTATCTCACGATGGACGGTGCGCTGGAGTTCATGCGCGGTCAGTTCGAGATCGGCGCTGGGACCGACCGGCTCGACGAGGGCCTCGCGCTGATAGCGCGCGGAATGCTCCTGGCAGCGCGCGGCAACTCTGGCGTGATCCTCTCCCAGCTAGCCCGCGGACTGGCCGAGGCGGTGGGTCCCCACGTCGAGGTTGCGGGTCCACAGGAGCTGACCCTCGCCTTCGAGACGGCCGCCCAGACAGCCTGGGATGCCCTTGCGGCTCCTGTCGAGGGCACGATCCTGTCGGTGGCGCGGGCGGCGGCCGAGGGTGCCAGGGCAGCGGTCGACCGCGGCCACCCGCGCGATGGGGAGGCCGCCGAGGAGCTGACTGTGCTCGATGTGGTGCGTGCGGCGTTGGAACGGGCTCGACTGGCCCTGGCGCAGACACCCAGCCAGCTGCCCGCCCTCCAGATCGCGGGTGTCGTCGATGCCGGCGGGGCGGGTCTGGTGCTGGTGATCGAGGCGCTGGAGGCCGTGCTCGAGGAGCGTCCGCGACCGACGGTCGACGACCTGCCCGATTGGTGGGTCCTCCCGCGGGCTGGTGCCACCGGCCCACTGCCCGGCCCAGAAACCGGGCCGGAATGCCTCGCCGAGGGAGAGGACACGGGGGACGTCGAAGTCATGTATCTGTTGACCGACACGGACGTGCAGCGCGCCGACCGATTGCGTGCCCACCTGGCGCGCATCGGGAGCTCGGTGGTCGTCGCCGGAGGACCCGCCGACTATCGGGTCCACGTCCACCTCGACGAGCCGCGGCTGGCGGTCGAGGCCGGCAGCTTTGCCGGCCTGGTCCAGGATGTACGCCTCACCTCTTTGCGTGACGGCCAGGATCTGGACGCGGTGAGGGACGCGCCCGACGAGGCTGCGCCGCCAGCGGTCACGGTCGTGGCCTGCGGGCTCGGCGAGGGCATCGAGGCGCTGCTGCTGGAGGCCGGCGCGCAGGTCGTGCCGTCCGGGCCGCGCCGTCGTGCCTCGGCCGGCCAGCTCCTCGCGGCGATGTGGGCCAGCGGCTCCCCCCACATCATCGTGCTGCCCAACGATGCCGACACCCTCTTGGTGGCCACTGCGGCGGCGCAGGAGGCATCTCGGGAGGGACTGCAGGTGCGGGTCGTCCCGACCGCAACCCTCGTCCAAGGCCTCGCCGCGCTCGCCGTGCTCGACGCCGACGCCGACCCGGCTGACCTCGCTCAGGAGATGACGGAGGCTGCGCGCGCCTGCAGCACCGGTGCACTGACCCGCGCGGACCGGGACGCAGACACCCGGGTCGGACCGTGCCGAGCGGGTCAATGGCTCGGTATCGTCGACGATGCGATCGTGGCGGTCCACGACGAGGTCGCGCCGGTGGCCAGGGTCGTCACGGACCTCCTCTGCCGCGAGGGTGCCGAAGTGCTCACCGTCCTCACCGGGCAGTCGGCCCGACCCGAGGAGGTCGACCCGGTCCTGCACGAGATCGAGGCACGGCATTCGGGGATCGAGGTGGTGCGGATCGACGGCGGGCAGCCGACCTACCCCTACCTGCTCGGGGTGGAGTGATGACGTTCGACCTGGACTCCAGACTGCGCAGCATCGTCGGCGCCGGAGCTAAGAAGCTGGAGGACACGAGGGGATTCACGACGGTCGAGGACCTGCTCGATTTCCTGCCGCGCACCTACCTGGACGCCACGCGGTCCGAGGCCTTTCTCGACCTGCCGCACGGTGAGGACGTCGTTGTCGTCGGCACGGTGCGCGAGGCGACGACCCGGCAGATGCGCAAGCGCCGCGGGAGAATGCTCGTCGTCACGGTCGGGGACGACGCCGGCGGCACCCTGTCGCTGACCTTCTTTAAGCCGTTCGGCCATCAAGACCGGCTCGTCCCTGGGGCGCGGGTGGTGTGCTCCGGACAGATCTCGACCTACGGCCACCAACTGCAGCTGACCCATCCTGACTACGCCGTCCTCAACGACCCGTCGGGCAAGTCTTCGGGCGGCTGGTTGCTCGGGGGTCTCGTGCCGGTCTATCCCGCCACCCCCAAGCTCACACCAATCGTGCATGGCGACCTCCTCGACCTTGTGCTGCACGCCCTGACCGAGCTCGCCGACCCGCTGCCGGCCACGGTGCGGATGCGGCACGGCCTGCCCGGACTGTTGGACGCCTACCACCTCGTCCACCGTCCGCAGACCGAGGTGGACCACCGCAAGGGTCGCTGGCGGCTGAAGTTTCAGGAGGCCTTCGTCATCCAGGCCGCCCTCGCGCGCGCCCGACTGGCCAGCGACGCCACCCCGGCCAAGGACCGCCAGCCGGTCGAGGACGGGCTCCTGGACGCGCTGCTGTCCCGGCTGCCCTTCGACCTCACCTCCGGACAGCAGACCGTGCTGGGTGAGTTGCGCTCCGACCTGGCCCAGACCATCCCCATGCACCGCCTGCTCCAGGGCGAGGTGGGCTCGGGCAAGACCGTCCTGGCCCTGCTCGCGATGCTCGCGGTCGTCGACGCCGGCGGGCAGGCTGCCCTTCTCGCACCGACCGAGGTGCTGGCTGGGCAGCACTATCGGGCGATCACCACGATGCTCGGGCCGATCGCCGAGGGCGGGATGCTCGGGGGTATGGAGAGCGGCACCCGGGTCGCGCTGCTCACCGGCAGCCAGTCCGCGGCCGAGCGACGAGCCAACCTGTTGGCCGCTGCCTCTGGCGAGGCGGGGATCGTGATCGGCACCCACGCGCTGATCCAGGACACCGTGCAGTTCGCCGAGCTCGGGCTGGTCGTCGTCGACGAGCAGCACCGCTTTGGCGTGGAGCAGCGCGACGCCCTCCGCGCCAAGGCCGAGCTCACCCCTCACGTGCTCGTCATGACGGCCACCCCGATCCCGCGCACCGTCGCGATGACGGTCTATGGCGACATGACGACATCGACCCTGCGCGAGTTGCCTGCGGGCCGGGCGCCGATCACCACCCACGTCGTCACCGGCGAAAAGCCCGGCTGGATCGAGCGCACCTGGATCAGGGTCGCCGAGGAGGCCAGGGGCGGCGGCCAGGTCTATGTCGTCTGCCCCCGCATCGGGGAGGAGGACGACCCGGACCTGCCGCAGGGCGACACCATCGGACCGGGTGGCCCCATCGCCACGCCGGCTGGTCAGGGGCAGGATGCGGTGAGCGACCCGGCCGGCGGTCGGGGCAGGGAGGACCTGGAGACCTTCGACGAAGAAGCCGCGCAGTCCCCCGGCGCGCCCCAGTTGCACGGGGTCCATCAGGTCACGCGCGCGCTGCGCGCCCTCCCGGCCACCCAGGAGCTGCGCCTGCAGACGCTGCACGGGCGGATGTCAGGGGAGGAGAAGGACCTCGTCATGCGCTCCTTCGCCGCCGGCGACATCGACGTGCTGGTGGCGACCACCGTCATCGAGGTCGGGGTTGACGTGCCCAACGCCACCACCATGGTGGTGCTCGACGCCGACCGCTTCGGCATCTCCCAGCTGCACCAGTTGCGGGGCCGCGTCGGTCGAGGCGGCAAACCCGGGCTCTGTCTCCTGATCACCCAGGGCCCTGACAACGACGACCCCCTCGCCGCAGGGGAGCGTCTGCGCCAGGTCGCCAGCACGACCGACGGCTTCGAGCTGGCCCGACTCGACCTCCAGGCCCGCCGCGAGGGTGATGTGTTGGGCGCCAGCCAGTCCGGACGACGCAGCGGTCTGCGCTTCCTTCGCCTGTCTCGGGACGAGGAGCTCATCGTCGCCGCTCACGAGGCCGCCTGGACGACTCTGGAGCAGGATCCTGACCTCCGCGCGCACCCCGCGTTGGGGCGCGAGCTGGACCGGATCGATGCGGCGCGAGCGGCCTTCCTCGAGCGGGGCTGAGCCGATGACCCGGATCATCGCCGGCCGCGTCGGTGGCCGCACCATCCTGACGCCCAAGGGCAGTGCCACCCGGCCCACCACCGACCGGGTGCGCGAGGCGCTCTTCTCCCGGGTCGAGGCGCTCCTGCACCTGGACGGAGCCCGCGTGCTCGACCTCTATGCCGGGTCGGGGGCGCTCGGCCTGGAGGCGCTCTCCCGAGGAGCGTCCTACCTTCTCGCCGTCGAGAAGCACCGGGCCACGGCCACGCTCGTCTCCCGCAACGCCCGGGACCTCGGCCTGTCCGACCTCCTCGAGGTGCGCTCCGCGACGGTCGAGCGGGTTCTGCGGGAGACCCCCTCCGCGCCCTTCGAGCTGGTCCTGGTCGATCCGCCCTACCCGGTCACCGAAGAGGAGCTCACGGCCGTCCTGACGCTCCTGGTGACCGGCGGCTGGCTTGGCGAGGAGGCCCTCCTGTTCGTGGAGCGCAGCGTGCGCTCGCCAGCGCCGACCTGGCCACCCGGCCTCGTCCACCGGGGCAGTCGGTCCTACGGCGAGACGGTGATCCACGTCGGCGAGCCGGGTCGAGACGACGATGGCCGCCAACGTTGACTCAGCGGCGCGGGCGCCCGTTGTCCCGATGAGGGGCAGCACCTGGCACCCCTTGGTCGAGCACCACTAGGCTGACCAGGTATGACGACGCTCATCCGCCGCTGCGTGTGCCCTGGGTCCTTCGACCCGGTGACTGCGGGTCACCTAGACATCCTGGTGCGTGCGGCGGCCCTCTTCGACGAGGTCGTCGTCGCTATCCTGCACAACCCTGCCAAGTCCGGCACCTTTCCGGTCGAGCGGCGGCTGGAGCTGGTGCGCGAGAGCCTGCCGCACTCGGTGCGCGAGGGCGTGCGCGTCGAGGCTTTCGCCAACCGGCTGCTCGTCGACGTCTGCCGGGACGTGGGCGCCGAGGCGATCGTCAAGGGCCTACGCGGCGGCACCGACTTCGCCTACGAGATGCCGATGGCGCGCATGAACAAGCACCTGACGGGTGTCGAGACCGTCTTCCTGCCTGGCGAGGCGGCCCTGGAGCATGTGTCCAGCTCCCTGGTGAAGGAAGTCTTCCGCTATGGCGGCGACATCACCGGGATGGTGCCGGACGTCGTGCTGGAAGCGCTCCGCGACCTCAAGCGATGAGGAGCCCGGCAGCGGCAGCGGCCACGTCTGAGTTTGGGCACAGCACCGTGCTCAGATAGGCTGGTGCGTCGGTCTGATGTCTCACCGCCTTTCGGGCAGGGACGGGACCGTTCCCTAGTTCACGCACACGGCAAACACGAGGATCAAGAATCATGGCTGCGCACGAGACGGAGCGCACCTGGGTGGTCGACACCCGGGAGCTCGCCCGTCGACCGGGCTCCCTGAAGGAGATCACGTGGACCCTGACGACGCCCGAGCGCATCGGCACCGACGTCATCGCGATCCAGCCCGACCAGCAGGTCAGGATGGACTTGCGGATGGAGTCCGTCGTCGAGGGCGTGTTGACGACGGGGACGGCTTCGGCCTTGGCGAGCGGGTTGTGCGTGCGGTGCCTGGAGAACGTCGAGGAAGACCTCGAAGTTCATTTCCAGGAGCTGTTCGCCTATCCCGAGCGGGCGGCCCACCACCAGAAGGTGGCGGGACATGGCTCTGCTCGCAACGGCAGCAAGACGGACGATGAGACCGACGACGAAGAGCGGTACGAGCTCGATGGCGACCTGTTGGACCTCCAAGAGGTCGTGCGCGACGCCATCGTGACTGCACTGCCCTTCCAACCGGTGTGCCAGGAAGACTGCCCAGGACTGTGCTCCGAGTGCGGAGCACGACTGGCTGACGACCCGGAGCACCACCATGACGTGATCGACCCACGATGGTCGGTGCTCGCCACCATGGCGACGCACGCCGACGACGACGACGAGAAAAGGATTTGACGTGGCCGTTCCTAAGCGGAAGATGTCCCGCTCGAACACCCGGAGCCGCCGCTCCAACTGGAAGGCTGCGCCCATCGCGCTGTCGACCTGCCCGCAGTGCGCCGCGGTGTGCACCCCGCACCAGGCCTGCCCCTCCTGCGGCACCTACGGCGGACGCCACTACGCTGCCGCCGAGCGCACCGAGCACCAGGGCTGAGCAAGACACAGAAGCGCATGCGTCCTGCCGCTGAGCTCAACGACTACCTCGAGAAGGTGGTCGGAGGGCGCTGCGACGAGGCGCTGCTTCTGCGTGCCCTGACCCACCGGTCCTACTCCTACGAGCACGCGAACCTGCCCCACAACGAACGCCTGGAGTTTCTCGGCGACGCCGTGCTGGGCGTGATCGTGACCGACGCCCTTTTCCGTGCGCACCCCGACCTGCCGGAGGGACGGCTGGCCAAGCTGCGGGCTGCCGTCGTCAACTCGCGGGCGCTCGCCGAGGTCGCCCGAGGTGTGGGCCTGGGCGACTACGTGCTGCTGGGCAAGGGGGAGGAGGCCACGGGCGGTCGGGACAAGGGCTCGATCCTCGCCGACACCACCGAAGCCGTCATCGGCTGCGTCTATCTTTCCGTCGGTCTGCCCGCGGCGGGCGCGCTGGTGCACCACCTGCTGGATCCGTTGATGGAGCGCAGCGCCGCCCTCGGTGCCGCCCTCGACTGGAAAACCAGCCTGCAGGAGGTCGCGGCCAACGCCAACCTGCAGGGGCTGGAGTATGACGTCGAGTCCCAGGGTCCCGATCACGACAAGCGATTCACCGCCCACGTCCGCGTCGGCGGCGAGATCTGTGGCTCCGGCGCGGGCCGGTCCAAGAAGTCTGCTGAGCAGCGCGCTGCGGAGGCGGCCTGGCACACCCTGACCGATCGCGCCGCGGCGGTCATGGCCGTCGAGCCGACCGCCGAGCCCCTCACCAACTGACGCGAAGCCTCCACCCACCATGCCGGAGCTCCCTGAGGTCGAGGTCGTCCGTCGAGGCCTCCTCGACCACGTCCTCGGACGCACCATCACGCACGCCTCGCTCACCGGCGCTCGGGTGGCGCGCCGACACCCCGCCGGGCCTGCGGATCTGCAAGCCAGGGTCGAGGGTGCGCACGTCGTCGCCGCTGACCGGCGCGGCAAATACCTGTGGCTGGTGCTCGATCCCCCTGACGATGACCCGCAGGCCCTGCTCATCCACCTGGGGATGAGTGGTCAACTCCTGGTCGAGCCGGTCGACGCCCCGCGCGAGAAGCATCTGCACGCGACCTTCGACTTTGCCGACGAAGGTCTCCAGCTGCGGTTCGTGGACCAGCGGACCTTCGGCGGCCTCACGCTCACGTCGCTGCACGCTGACCCGTATGGCGATCGCACGACGTCGGAGGAGGGGATCGACCGGCATGCGCACGGCATACCCGAGCCCGTCCTGCACATCGCCCCAGACCCGCTCGAGCCAGCATTCGACCGCCCGTCCACGGTCCGTCGGATGAAGGCCAAGGACAGCGAGATCAAGCGGATACTGCTCGATCAGAGCGTGGTGAGCGGGATCGGCAACATCTACGCCGACGAGGCGCTGTGGCGGGCCGGCGTGCACGGCCGACGCCCCGCCGGGACGCTGACCAAGCCCACGCTCGGGCGGGTCCTGGACCACGCGACCGAGGTGATGGTGGCGGCCCTGGAGCAGGGTGGCACGAGCTTTGACGACCTCTACGTCAACGTCAACGGAGCGAGCGGCTACTTCGACCGGTCCCTGCAGGCCTACCAGCAGACCGGTCGGCCCTGCGCGCGCTGCGGGACCCCGATCCGCCGGGAGAGCTTCATGAATCGTGCCTCGCACTTCTGCCCGCGATGCCAGCCCGTGCCACGCCGCCCCAGGGTCTGATCGAGGCCCCCGCGGCCGATGGCGAGAGGGCCTCGCGTCAGAGCAGGTCGAGGAGGGCGATCGCGAACGCCTTGGGGTCCCCGCCCATGCCCCACTCGCCCGGGGTGAAGCCGGTGTGGTCGCCCGGCATCGTGACCAGGTCCCGACCGAGGACTTCGGCGACTGCCTGGGCCGATCGAGCCGCCATCTGTTGCCCGGAGGACTCGCCGCGCGCCAGCACGATCCGGGTCGGCGCCCTGCGCAGAGCCTCGACAGCCAGCGGGTGATCGGTGAGGCCGCGGAGATTCTGCCGCAGGAGCGGGTCGCTGCCGGTGCCGTCATCGTGCGCGGGCAGCCCGAACTGTGCCGGGTCGATCTCCGGGAGCGTGAAGCCCGAGGGCAGCTCACCCTCATAGCCCACCAGCGCGATGAACTTGCCCATCGCAGCCCCGAAGCCCCTCTCCTGATAGGTCGAGGCGATGTCCTTCACCGCGGCCAGCAGGGGCTCTCGGTCGGGCAGGAGGGTCGGGGTGGGCGGCTCATGGGCGACCAGCGTGCGCACCTGCCCGGGATGCTGCGCCACCCAAGCCAGGGCGTTGACGGCACCACCGCTGCTCGCGAAGACGTCGACCTGCTCCACGCCCAGCTCTGCGGCCAGCAACGACAGGTCCGCGGCGTGGTCGAGCGGCGTGAGCTCCCCGGCGGGATCATCGTGGCGGGTGCTTCGACCGGTCCCGCGGGGGTCACAAGTGATGGTCGGTCGGTCGGTGATCTCGGCGGCCAGCGCGGTGAACCCGCCGGCGTCCATTGGGGAGCCGAGCAGCAGCAGCGGCACTGCACCGTCCAGGTCGCCGCGCACGTCGTAGGTGATCGTGGCGCCGTCGCGCTCGAAGCTGCGGGTGCGGTGATCAGGCATGGCGTCTCCTCCAGGTCGCGAGTTGCGGGTGTCGGCGGTTGGTCGTCGGTGGTCGCTCAGGTGTGGAGCGGCGCGTCCTCCTGGGGGTAGCGCACACCGAGCTCGCGGCGGGCGCTCTCCAGGACGGTCATGATCTCCACGGTGTCGGCGTGCGGCACGAGCGGTGACTCCAGCAGGCCTTCGCGCAGGCAACGGTGGAACTCCTCGACCTCGTGCAGATAGCCGCGGCGATCACCCTGCACGTTCTCCACCGCACTGTCGTGACGACCAGAGTCTGCGTCGGTGTCCGTGTGGACCGTGAAGGACTCCGGGTGGTGGACCGGGCCGTGCACCTCGATCCAGCCGCCGGTGCCGCGGATCACCGTGCGGGAGGCGCCGTGGCTCTGAGAGTCGCAGACGACCTGCGCGACGGCACCGTCGGCGCTCATCCACTGCAGCGCGACGAGGTCGTCGGCGCCGGTAGGCACCGTGGACCCCAGCACGTGCAGATGCGTTGGAGGGCCCAGGAGCAGGTGGGCCAGGGTGATCGGGTAGATGCCGAGGTCCAGCAGCGCGCCACCGCCGTTGGCGAGGTCGAAGAGGCGGTGAGCCTCGTCATACCCGAAGGGCACGGTGAACGCGGCTGCGAACGAGCGCACCGACCCGATCTCGCCCCGCCGGACCCGGTCTGCGATGTCGAGGATGATCGGCTGGCAGCGCGTCCACATCGCCTCCATGGCCAGCACCCCGCGCGTCCTGGCTGCCGCGAGGACCGCCTCGGTGTCCTTGACCGTCAGGGTCAGCGGCTTCTCCACCAGCACGTGCTTGCCGACGGCGATGCAGGCCAGCGCGTGCTCGGCGTGGAAGGGGTGGGTGGAGGAGATGTAGACGGCGTCCACCTCTGGGTCGTCATAGAGCGCGCCGTAGCCCTCATAGGACCGCGGAATCGTGTGCCTCGCGGCAAACTCGGCGGCCCGCCCACCATCGCGCGCCGCGACCGCGACGAGCTGACCCCCCTCGCTCTGGGTGATCGCCGACGCGAGGGCATGGGCGATGCTCCCGGCAGCGAGCAGGCCCCACCGCACGGGTCGGTCGGCGATCGGTGGGTAGGGAGGTGACTGTCGGTGCTCGTCCACGTCCCCAACCGTAGTCTCGCCGGTATGGAGCGCGCACTGATCTTTGTCCGGGGTCGGGTCCAGGGAGTGGGCTTTCGCTGGTGGACCCGTGCTCGCGCCCTGGAGCTCGGCCTGGTCGGCCATGCCCGCAACCTGCCCGACGGTCGGGTCGAGGTGCAGGCGCAGGGGGAACGCAGCGCGATCGAGGCCCTGATCGAACTGCTCAGCGAGCGGGTCTCGACCCGCAGCCGTCCGGGACATGTCGGCACGGTGACCACCCAGTGGCACGACGAACGGGGCGGCCTGTCGGGCTTCCGCGAACGCTGATCTGCGCAGTCCCGCTCTCACCTGCCAGGACTGGGCCTGCCCCGCAGGTATCGTGACGGCAGCCAGATCCACTCGATGCGGAGAATCCGACCCACGTGTATGTCAAGAGCCTGACCCTGAGGGGGTTCAAGTCGTTCGCCTCGGCGACGACCCTCCGGCTGGAGCCGGGCATCACGTGCATCGTCGGCCCCAATGGCTCGGGCAAGTCCAACGTCGTGGACGCGCTGGCCTGGGTGATGGGGGAGCAGGGCGCCAAGAGCCTGCGCGGCGGCAAGATGGAGGACGTCATCTTCGCCGGGACCTCTGGCCGCCCTCCGCTGGGCCGGGCCGAGGTGTCGATGACGATCGACAACACCGACGGAGCGCTGCCGATCGACTATTCCGAGGTGACGATCACGCGGACGATGTTCCGCTCCGGCGGCAGCGAATATGCCATCAACGGCACCCACTGCCGGCTGCTGGACGTGCAGGAGCTGCTCTCCGACTCCGGCATTGGCCACGAGATGCACGTGATCGTCGGGCAGGGCCAGCTCGACGCGGTGCTGCGGGCCACGCCCGAGGAGCGGCGCGGCTTCATCGAGGAGGCCGCCGGCGTCCTCAAGCACCGCAAGCGCAAGGAGCGGGCGCTCCGCAAGCTCGACGCGATGGACGGCAACCTGACCCGGCTTAACGATCTGACGACCGAGCTGCGCCGCCAGCTCGGTCCGCTGGGCCGACAGGCCGAGACCGCCCGCCGCGCTGCGACGATCCAGGCGGAGGTGCGTGACGCTCGTCTGCGGATCCTCGCCGACGACCTCGTGCAGCTCACGAGCGCGCTGCAGCACGAGCTCGCCGACGAGCAGGCCCTGGTCAGGCGACGAGCCGCCGTCCAAGACTCCCTCAGGGCGGCCGAGGGCACGGTCGCCTCTCTGGAGAGCGAGCGCGCCGGCGCCGCGCCTGCGCTCAACGAGGTGCAGGACCGCTGGTATGCGCTCTCCTCGCTGATCGAACGGCTCCGCGCGCTCGGTGATCTCGCCGGCGAGCGGGTCCGGCTCCTCGGCGCCGAGGAGGAGGAGCTGCGCGCAGAGGAACAGGGCAGGGGTGGCCACGGCGCGAAGGACCCGCAACAGTTGCGCGCCCAGGCACAGCAGGTCAGAGCCCAGGAGGCGGCGCTGCTGGCCACGGTCACCGACCTGTTGCTCTCGCTCGCACAGGCTCAGGAAGTACGCGCAGCCGCGGAGGTGGCGCACGCGGAGGAGCAGGCCAGGCTGCAACGGTTGCTCCGGGCGGCCGCGGACCGGCGCGAGGGTCTGGCGCGGCTGGCTGGTCAGGTCGCGGCCCGGCGCTCGCGCGTGGAAGCCGGCGAGGGTGAGATCGCCAGGCTCACGCAGGCGGCCCAGGCCATCACGGACCGTGCAGCCAAGGCGGAGCAGGAGTTTGCTGCGCTGGAGGCCACCGTGCTCGACGTCGAGCACGGCGAGGAAGGGCTCGATGAGCAGTACGAGCTCATCGAGGAGCAGCGCGCGACGGCGCAGGCCGAGGTCGAGCGCCTCACCGAGGACCTGCGGGGGACCCAGGCTGAGCAGGCTGCTGTCCAGGCTCGGGTCGAGGCCCTGTCGCTGAGCCTGCGACGCAGCGACGGGGCCAGCGCACTCCTGGCCGCCGGGGAAGACGGGACACAGGGGGTCGGCGGGCTGCGTGGCACCATCACCAGCCACCTGCAGGTCGACACCGGCCGCGAGGCGGCCGTCGTGGCAGCGCTGGGTTGGGCGGGGGAGGCGCTCGTCGCCGAGGGGTTGGAGCCCGCGCGGGCAGCGCTGGGCTGGCTGCGTGATCAGGACCAGGGGCGGGTGGCGCTGCTCGTCCCGGAGTCCTCGGTGCAGGTGGACCGGTCCGGATGGCCTCCTCTGCCCAGGTATGCCGTGTGGGCCGCAGACGTCGTCCGCACCGTCGATCCGCAGCTGGGTCGGGCGGTCGCCGGTCTGCTGGACCGGGTAGCGCTCGTCGAGGGGGCCGAGGAAGCCGTCGCACTGAGCCGCGACCTGGCCGGCCTGACGGTCGTCACCGCAGAGGGTGACGTCTATGGACCCGGCTGGGTGCGTGGCGGCTCGAGCCAGGCCCCGAGCCTGCTGGAGCTGCAGTCTGCACTGGCACAGGCGCAGCAGGGCGTGGCCGATGCGACCGGACGCGCCGAACGGCTCACCTTCGAGCTGAGTGCGGCACGAACCGCACTGCTGGTCGCCGAGGAGGCGACCGAAGGAGCTCTGGAAGCGCTCCACGACAGCGACGCCCGGATGACGGCGGTCGCCGAGCAGCTCGCCCAGCTCGGCCAGACCATGCGGAGCGCACGTGCCGAGCACGACCGCACCTCGACCGCCGTCGCGGTCGCCGAGGAGGGGTTGGCGGCGACCCGCAGCGAGCTCACCGACCTGCAGGCGCGCCTTGCTGCTGCTGAGGAAGAGCCAGGAGACCTCACCGAACCGGACGGCAGCGAGCGCGAGCGTCTCGCCGAGGCGGCGGCCCGCGCCCGCAGCGCCGAGACGGAGGCGCGACTCGCGCTGCGCACCCAGGAGGAGCGCGCCAAGGCGCTGACCGGCCGTGCAGAGGGCCTGGAGGCTGCCGCCCGCAATGAGCTCGCCGCTCGTGAGCGGGCAGCGGCCCGCCGGGCGCGGCGGGTGCAGGAGCGCCGGACCGCACAAGCAGTGGCCACGGGTGCGGCCTACCTGCGCTCCCGTGTCGACGGGCTGCTCGTGGCCGCCACCGCCGCGCGCGAGCGTGCCCGAGCCGAGCAGACCGAGCGTGACCAGGCCCTGGCGACCGCGCGCGCCCGAGCCACCGAGCTCGCCAGCGACCTGCGCGACCTGACCGACTCCGTCCACGCCGACGAGATCGCCCGCGCGGAGCAGCGCCTGCGCATCGAGGCCCTGCAGATCAGATCCATCGAGGAGCTAGGCACCGATCCGGAGGTGCTGGTGCAGGAGTATGGCCCGCACCAACTTATCCCGCACGTCCCCGGGCCGCAGGAGGACGTCGACGACGCAGACTTCCCGCAGCCGGCGCCCTTCGTGCGCGAGGTCCAGGACAAGCGGCTGCGGGCCGCCGAGCGCCAGCTCGCCCAGCTCGGCCGCGTCAACCCCCTGGCGTTGGAGGAGTTCGCCGCGCTGGAAGAACGCCATACGTTCCTGACCACCCAGGTCGAGGACCTTCGCCGCTCCAAGTCCGATCTCCTGCACATCGTCGCCGAGGTGGACGAGCGCGTCGAGCGGGTTTTCACCGACGCCTTCCACGACACGGCTGCCCAGTTTGAGCGCGTCTTCTCCCGGCTGTTCCCCGGCGGCGAGGGGCGGATCACCCTCACCGACCCGGACAACATGCTCACGACCGGCATCGAGGTCGAGGCACGCCCGCCCGGCAAGAGGATCAAACGCCTCTCGCTGCTCTCCGGAGGGGAGCGCT
This sequence comes from Ornithinimicrobium sp., assembly GCF_030537745.1. Taxonomy (GTDB): domain Bacteria; phylum Actinomycetota; class Actinomycetes; order Actinomycetales; family Dermatophilaceae; genus Ornithinicoccus. The sequence goes on from NZ_JAUNVI010000038.1 coordinate 20,821, forward strand.
CGCTCACCGCGGTCGCGTTGCTCGTGGCGATCTTCAAGGCGCGGCCGAGCCCGTTCTACATCATGGACGAGGTCGAGGCAGCGCTGGACGACACCAACCTGGGCCGGCTGATCACGCTCTTCGAGGAGCTGCGCGATAGCTCCCAACTCATCGTGATCACGCACCAGAAGCGGACGATGGAGATCGCTGACGCACTGTATGGCGTGTCGATGCGCGGGGACGGCGTCACCACCGTGGTCAGTCAGCGGATCCATGACGTGGCGCCGGCGAAGGCGGTCAGGTCCGATGCCCGCGCGAGCCTGGTGGGCGGCTCGGGCGCCTCGGTCACGCCACCCCCCGCGGCTGCCGAAGCGGTGGAGGAGCTGCCCGGCTGACCACGAACCGTGGGCGGCAGGCCCCACGGGAGCCAGGTCAATCCGGGGACACGCCGCGGCGGATTTGAGTTGCCCCCCTGGTGCCGGGCCACACTAGTCACATGTTTGCTCTCGTGCTGGCCATGCTGTTCTGCGTCGCGATCGGTGCGGGAGTCGTGGGTTACGTGATGCTCGAGGCTCGTCGTGAGGGTCGTGGGGATTTCTGGACGGCAGAGGGGGAGGAGCTCATCGCAGGGGCGCGTCGCACCACCGAGAAGGTCGTAGCCCGCAGCGAAGAGCTCGGCCGCACCGCAGCGGGGCGCACCAAGGGGCTGGCAGCCAGGCTGCCCGAGCGTGCCCATGGTCAGCACACCTCGGGCCAGGACGACCTCGAGGTCTCCGACCAGGAGGCCGATCAGCGCCACCAGGATCTGCGTGCGGCCAGCTGAGCCTCGCGTCCGCGCTTTTGCTGGCCACCCAGGACCAGCGGCGCTGCAGGTGGGACGGCTGTCGTAGTACGGCCCGATCCCATGTGGTCCGGCGCTTGTCGTGAGGTGTCGGCGCCGTCTGGGAGACTGTGCGAGTGGGACCAATCAATGAGCTCTGGGAGATCGTCGCCGTCGTCAGCGTGCTGCTGGTCGGCGCCTTCGCCGCCGTCGTTGCGCTGGTGCGTGGCCGTGGCGGAGACACCAAGACCGCGCCTCGGCCGCCACGAGGTGGATCTGAGGGCGACGTCCTTGAGCAGGAGCGACCCCGTGCCGGTCTCCCTGAGGGCGGTGACGAGGAGGTCCTCAACCGTGGTGGCGGTGTCGCCGTCGAGCCGGACTCACCCACGGTCCCGGTCATCGAACGGCCAGACTCTGCTCGGGGACGCCTTCAACGGCTGCGGGCCAGGCTGGCGCGCTCGAACTCCGCGATGGGCAATGCGCTCCTCGCTCTCCTGTCCCGCGGAGGTCTGAGCGAGACCGACTGGGAGGCAGTCGAGGACACCCTGCTGGCCTCTGACCTCGGAGTCGAGGCCACCCAGGAGCTCGTCTCCTCGTTGCGCACCCAGGTCAAGGTCGACGGCACGACCGACCCGGCTCTGGTCAAACAATGGCTGCACGATGACCTCCTTCGGCTGGTCGACCCGACCATGGACCGCAGGATCGCCGCGAGCCGCACCGAAGGCCTCCCGGCCGTCATCCTCGTCGTCGGCGTCAACGGCACGGGCAAGACGACGACGGTGGGCAAGCTCGGCCGGGTGCTCGTGGCCGAGGACCTCGACCTCGTCTTCGGCGCCGCCGACACTTTCCGGGCGGCGGCGGCCGAACAACTGACCACCTGGGGCGAGCGGGTCGGGGTGCCGACCGTACGGTCCATGCAGGAGGGCGCCGACCCCGCGTCCGTGGCCTTCGAGGCGGTCAAGGGCGGGATCGAGATGGAGTCCGACGTCGTCATCATCGACACGGCCGGTCGTCTGCACACCAAGCGCGGACTCATGGACGAGCTCGGCAAGATCAAGCGCGTCATCGAGAAGCTTGCACCGGTCAGCGAGGTGCTGCTCGTCCTCGACGCCACCACCGGACAGAACGGCATGCGTCAGGCCGAGGAGTTCGCCAAGGAGGTCGCTATCACCGGCCTCGTGCTGACCAAGATGGACGGGACCGCCAAGGGGGGCATCGTCGTCAACGTCCAGCGCAAACTGGGCGTCCCCGTCAAGCTGGTCGGCCTCGGCGAGGGCCCCGACGACCTGGCACCCTTCGACCCCGAGGCGTTCGTGAGCGCGATCATCGGCTGACGACGCCGACTCCGGGCAGCACTCACCCTGGGTAGGTGGCCGAGCTCTCCGGGTCGTTGCGCGGGTCGTCGGGGCTGCCCAACGCCCAGCCGACCGCAGCGGTGCCCAGCCCTCCCGCGGGCCTCGCGACATACCGGAGCAGCGGTCGTTCCAGCTGCCGCGCCCAGACCGGCAGGTGCAGGTCGAGCAGGTCGCGGGCCTTCTGCGGCAACATCTCCACGGCTCCGGCGGCCAGCAGCCAGAAACCTGGCCGTGCCGCGGTTGGCAGGGGTGGCTCGGTCAGGAGGAAGCGGACGACGTCGCGGGCGCCGTCGCTGGCCGCCAGCTCGGGCTCGAAGGAGCCGAGTTGCTCATAGAGACCCATGACCGTCAATGGAGGGTCGGGCACGCCCAGCTCCCCAGCCGCCCAGGCGGTCTGCTCGACATACCGGTCGGCCTCCTCCAGGGTCAGAGGCGTGCGGGCGTAGCGCTGGTAGGCGGTCAGGAAGCTCTCGATCTCGGCGATATGCACCCAGGTCAGCAGGTGCGGGTCGGTCGCAGAGTAGGGGCGGCCGTCCGAGGCGGTGCCGACCACCGTGGTGTGCACCCGGTTGATCCGCTCCAGGACCCGTGCAGCCCCCTCCTCCGGGCCGAAGGTGGTCATCGCGATGAACTCACTGGTGCGCTGCAACCGACCCCACGGGTCGCCGCGATAACCGGAGTGTTCTCCGACCCCGGCCATCGCGAGAGGGTGCAGCGACTGGAGCAGAAGCGCGCGGATGCCTCCGGCATACATCGCTGCGTGGCCCTGCACCCGGGCGATCGGGTCGTCGGGGGCGAAGCGACGCGGCCCCGGCGCCAGCCAGATCGCGTGCGCCCGACGCTCCGCGTCCGGGCCGGCGACGCGGTCACGCAGGGCCAGCGACAGGCGGTGTTGCAGAGCCGAAATAGGGGAGCGCACATCTCCAACGTATCCTTGCCGGGTGTTTACCAGCCTTTCCGACCGTCTGACGCTGACCTTCAAGAACCTCAAGCGCAAGGGCACCGTCAGCGAGTCCGACCTCAACGCGACCCTCCGTGACATCCGGATGGCGCTGCTCGACGCCGACGTGGCACTGCCCGTCGTCAAGGAGTTCACCGGACGGGTGCGCGAGCGGGGGCTCGGTGCCGAGGTGCACCGAGCGCTCAACCCGGCCCAGCAGCTCGTCAAGATCGTCAACGAGGAGCTCGTCACGATCCTCGGCGGGCAGACCCGGCGCCTCCACCTGGCCAAGAACCCGCCGACCGTCATCATGCTGGCGGGCCTGCAGGGCTCGGGCAAGACGACCTTCGCAGGCAAGCTCGGCCACCTGCTGCGCGAGCAGGGGCACACCCCGCTGCTGGTCGCCGCCGACCTGCAGCGTCCCAACGCCGTGACCCAGCTTGAGGTGGTCGGGCAACGGGCGGGTGTGGCCGTCTTCGCCCCGGAGCGTGGCAACACCTTCGGGCACGACGCGGCGATGGAGAGCGGCGAGGGGACCAGCTCTTTCGGCGACCCGGTCGACGTCGCTGTGGACGGGGTCGCGGAGGCCCGTCGCAAGGGTCATGACGTCGTCATCATCGACACCGCGGGACGCCTCGCGGTCGACGTGCCGTTGATGCGCCAGGCCAGCGACATCCGGATCGAGACTGGCGCGCACGAGGTCCTTTTCGTCATCGACGCGATGATCGGCCAGGCTGCGGTCGAGACCGCCCAGGCCTTCTCCGAGGGCGTCGGCATCACCGGCTCGGTGCTGACCAAGCTCGACGGCGACGCCCGTGGTGGTGCCGCGCTGTCGGTGGCCTCGATCACCGGGCAGCCGATCCTGTATGCCTCCACCGGTGAGGGCGTCAAGGACATCGAGCTCTTCCACCCCGACCGGATGGCCTCGCGCATCCTGGACATGGGTGACGTGCTGACGCTGATCGAGCAGGCCGAGAAGGCCTTCGACCAGGTGCAGGCACGGGAGATGACCCGCAAGTTCCTCTCTGACGAGGACTTCACCTTCGACGACTTCCTGCAGCAGATGGCGGCCATCAAGAAGATGGGCAGCCTCAAGCAGATGCTCGGGATGATGCCCGGGATGCAGGGCATGAAGGCCCAGCTCGACTCCCTCGATGAGCGTGAGTTCGACCGGGTCGAGGCGATGGTGCGCTCGATGACGCCGTTCGAGCGCAACCACCCCAAGCAGATCAACGGCTCGCGCCGCGCCCGCATCGCGCGCGGCTCGGGCGTCCAGGTCAGCGAGGTCAACACCCTGCTCGAGCGTTTCGGCGAGGCGCAGAAGATGATGCGCCAGCTCAAGAAGGGCGGCGGCATCCCCGGGATGCCCGGGATGCCGGGGATGGGTGGCGGCAAGGGCAAGGCGCAGCCCCAGCAGCGCCGGAAGGGCAAGTCCGGCAACCCCGCCAAGCGGGCCCAGCAGGAGGCCGCCGCCGACCAGAAGGCGGCTGCGGCTCGGGAGGCGTCGCTGGACAGCGCCTTCGGGATGGGTGCCCTGGGCGGGGCAGACCCGGGCGCCGACGAAGGGCTGGCGGGGCTGAAGCTGCCGACCGGGTTCGAGAAGTATCTGGGAGATCAGGGCCAGAAGTAGGCGCGGGGAGCGCCCACCGGGCCTGCCTCATCTGTGGGAGCGCGAGCCAGGCAGGTCGGTGCCGACCTGCCTCGCACAGCATTCCGACAGACGCCCGTCGGCGGTCAGTGGCAGAGTGCTGGACATGACGGGGAACCACCGCTGCTCGATCGTCCCGGGCTATCTGCTGCGTCAGCTGGCGCAGCACGAGCCCGACCTGGCGCCAGCGATCGACTTCGCCCTGCGCGACGCGCACGTGCTGCGCACGCGCAGGGAGCTGCGGGGGACGAGGTGGCCCCAGGGCCGGCCCCCGACGCCGCGGCCCGCCGATCTGGCCGGCCCCCCGGCACCTGGTCCTGACGATCCGCCGCTGCCACCCGGCACGATCCACGGGATCGTCGGCCCACCGCTGACCAAGGACGTGTCGATCCTGGACCAGCCGGTCGTCCAGCCGGGGCTGGCTCCTGCCACCGAGGTGCCCGTGGACGCGACGCCGCAGCGCTCCCTGCACGACGCCCAGCACGGAGTGAGCCTGCCCGGGGTGCAGGTGCGCGGTGAGGGCAACCCACCCTCTCCGGACGTCTCCGTCAACGAGGCCTTCGACGGGCTGGGCGCGACTTGGGACGTGCTGGCCCGCGTCTTCGGTCGCGACTCGCTCGATGGCCACGGGCTGCCGCTCATCGCCTCGGTCCACTACGCCCGCGACTACGACAACGCGTTCTGGGACGGCCAGCAGATGGTCTTCGGCGACGGCGACGGGATCTATTTCGCTGGCTTCACGCGAAGCGTCGACGTGATCGCGCACGAGCTGGCCCACGGCCTGACGCAGTTCACCGCCGGGTTGACCTATGTCGGTCAGCCGGGCGCTCTGAATGAGTCCGTCTCGGACGTCTGGGGGTCGATCGTGCGGCAATGGGTCCGCGGGGAGAGCGCTGAGCAGGCGGACTGGCTCATCGGTGCCGAGGTTTTCACTGACCGGGTCCACGGCGTCGCCCTGCGGTCCATGGCGGCGCCGGGCACCGCCTACGACGATCCCAGGCTGGGCAAGGATCCGCAGCCGGCCCATCTGGCGGACTACGTCGACCTGCCGCACGACGCGGACAACGACAACGGCGGCGTCCACGTCAACTCCGGCATCCCCAACAAGGCCTTCCATCTCTTCGCGACGGCGCTGGGCGGCCACACCTGGGAGCGTGCGGGCCAGGTCTGGTGGGACACCATGAGCACGAGGGGGCTGATCGCCCGCGATGTCGACTTCGCGACCTTCGCGGCGGCCACGCTCCAGGCGGCCACCACGAGGTATGGCGAGGACTCGGAGGTGCCGAGGGCTTTGCGGTCGGCCTGGGGCGGGGTCGGGATCGACCTCTGATGGCGCGGTTCACCCGGGCTGAGCTGGACAGCTTCCGAGGCTCGCAGGTCCCCGACCTCGCGCCCGGGCCTGGAAGCGCGACGAGCGTGCGGCTGTTGTTCGTCGGCATCAACCCCGGGCTGTGGACTGCAGCCGTGCAGACCCACTTCGCCCACCCGGCCAGCCGGTTCTATCCGGCGCTCCTGCGGGCGGGCATCATCGGGCACCCCGTCTATCCCGCTGACGGCATGAGCGTCACCCACCGTGAGCATCTGCTCGGGCGCGGGATCGCGATCACCAACCTGGTCCGTCAAGCCACCGCCCGTGCGGACGAGCTGTCGGCAACGCAGCTGCGTGCCGGTGTCGACGGACTCCGGGAAACGGTGCGCAGGCTGCAGCCGGTCGTGGTCGCCGTTCTCGGGATCACGGCCTTCCGGATCGCCTTCGCCGAGCATAAGGCCGTCGTCGGTCGGCAGCCGGGCGACCTCGAAGGCGCCCAGCTGTGGGTGCTGCCCAACCCCAGCGGGCTCAACGCCCACGAGACGATTGAGACCCTGGCGTTCGCGTATGCCGAGCCGGCGCGGTCCGCCGGGATCGAGCTCAACCCGATGCCGCGCCCTCCTGGCGCGGGCACGCTAGCCTGACGACACCTCATACCCGCAACGAAGCATGGAGACCTGATGAGTTCACCGGCGCTGCACATCCGTGGCCAGATCCTGGTCGGACCGGACGAGGTGCTCGAGGAGGCGTGGGTCATCGGTGGCGTCGTGAGCCTGCGCCCGCCCGCCGCCGGAGACGTCGAGACCATCGACGGGTTTGCCGTGCCCGGGCTGGTCGACGCGCACTGTCACGTCGGGCTCGAGGCGCACGGGGAGGTCGCGCCGGAGCGGGCGGAGGAGCATGCCCTCGCCGACCGGGATGCCGGCGCACTGCTCCTGCGCGACGCCGGCTCCCCGGCGGACACCCGTTGGGTGCAGGAACGGGAGGACCTGCCGCGTCTGATCCGAGCCGGTAGGCACATCGCGCGGACGCGTCGCTACCTGCCGAACTTCGCCTGGGAGATCGAGCCGGAGGACCTCGTCGAATACGTCCGGCAGGAGGCCCGCAACGGTGACGGCTGGGTCAAGCTGGTCGGGGACTGGATCGATCGGGAGACCGGTGACCTGGGCATCTGCTGGCCGGTCGACGTGCTGACCGAAGCGATCGCGGCGGCCCACGAGGAGGGTGCCCGCGTGACCGCGCACTGTTTCGGGGAGCAGTCGCTGCTCGACTTCGCTGCCGCCGGGACCGACTGCATCGAGCATGCGACCGGCCTCGTCGACGAGACGATCGACATCTTCGCCGACCAGCAGATCGCGATCGTCCCGACCCTGGTCAACATCGACAACTTCCCAGCCTTCGCCGAGGCAGGACGGCGCAAGTTTCCGACCTACGCCGACCACATGATGGATCTCTACCAGCGGCGCTACGACACGGTCGCCAAAGCCCGCGAGGCGGGGGTGCCCGTCTACGTGGGCACCGATGCCGGCGGTCAGTTGCCGCACGGGCTCGTCGCCCAGGAGGTCGAGGCGCTGACCAAGACAGGTATGTCGAACCTCGAGGCGATCGGTGCCGCCACCTGGGGTGCGCGCGCCTGGCTGGGTCGGCCGGGTATCGCGGAGGGGGAGTCGGCCGACATCGTGGTCTACCGGGACGACCCCCGGCTGGACGTGCGTGTGATGGCCGACCCGTTCAAGGTCATCCTGCGGGGCACCCCGCACGCTCACTCAGGCGCCCGCGGCTGAGCCTGCCAATGGCAGGAGCGACCG
>NZ_JAUNVI010000039.1 GCF_030537745.1 Ornithinimicrobium sp.
TACGCACAAGCTTGGCGCGGCAGCGATACTGCGCTCCGGTGAACATCCTGTACTGCCGCTGCGGGCGCGTGGCTTTCAAGTCCTGCCGGTTGGCGCTCGGCCCTGACGCCACTGGACGGCGCGGTGGCCTGAATCATCCCCGTGCGGGGCTCTTGATGGATCTGTGTGCGGTCAGTGCGAGGGCTACACCCCCGGCCGCTGCGGTGAGGACGGCTGTCAGCTGGAAGATTGACGGGGCTGCCGAGGCTGAGGCCAGCGCGAGGATGGCGAAGGTCAGGACGACTGCTCCGGTCTTCGCCCGCACGCGCAGGTGTGCGGCCAGGACTGCCAGGACGACGAATGCCGGCAGCGGCGAGGTGCGCACATGCTCGGCGGTGAACCAGTAGCTGTGGTTGACCGCGGCGTCGGCAAGCGCGATCAGTCCGGTCACTGCCGCGAGGCCGGCGCTGATGAGGGCGGCCCGCGCCACCGCGAAGCGCGGGAGGGCGGCCACGGCTGTGGCGAGCCTGCGCGGGGTGGCGGTCATGGCCACAGCAGCCAAGGAAAGGCCCCACCAGGCGGCGTCCCTGGCGGTCAACGGCAACCCGGGCGATGGGTCAGCCGGGGTGGCGTGGCCCCACGTACCGGGCACCTGAGCGGGCCACGGGATGCCGGTCGCGACGAATACCGGGTAGGCGGTGACCAGGACAGCTGCGACCAGCATCGCCGCCCATGCTGCCGCCGGGCGGCGAGCCCAGATCATGACGCCGGCGATGAGCCATGCCGCGTGGACCGGCCAGCGGGGGTCCAGCCATCCGTCTCCCCGCTCGGCGTCAGCAAGGCGTACCAAAGCCGATGTCCAGGCCTGTGTCGCCACCACGGCCAGCACCATCATGACAAGCATGCCCGCCAGGTGCCACGGGCGTGGCGCAGCCTCAGCGCCAGTGACGTGCGGCGACAGGACACGGACCTTGGCCGCATGGACCACGACTCCGCCCACCTCACGGATCCTGCGCCACGTGCCCGGGCGGCGGTCGTCCGCGTCGAGCAGCACACCGACGATCTCGGCGCCGTGGGTGCTGCGGTACGGCTCGGGGTAGGCCAGCGTGAGTAGGTGACACAGGTGCTCGTAGGCCGATGCCCTCATGCCACACCTCCCGCCCGCCGCGGACGGGGCGCGAAGCCAAGCCGTCGGCTCGCCTCGACCACCAGCGAGTTCATGCGCTCCACCTCGGCGGTGAGCACGCTCTTTCCCGCAGCGGTGATCTCGTAGGTCCGCCGCAGCCGTCCGTTGACGACCTCTTCCTCGGCCACCGCGACCCACCCCTGAGCCGCCATTCGGTCCAGCGTGGCGTACAGGCTCCCCACGGCCAGGCGCACCCGACCACCGGAGGCCTCCTCGACCGCCTCGAGCAGTGCATAGCCGTGCAGCGGCTGGTTCACCAATGCCGTCAGGATCAAGAACGACGGTTCCCTCAGTCCGGTACTCATGGGACATGAATACTCGCGTAACACGACTATGTGCCGGCGACACGCCGTCCACCACGAGGTTCACACCCTCAGAGGCTCGCCGCGACGGCGGACGCCCTTGGCAGACGCACTGTCCTCCTGCTGATCGCATCCTGGCCAGGGACCGGGGCTCACGGCGTACGGTGAGGATCTGAGGAGGGACCGATGATTCCCACGATGCTCTTGTTCGGGTTGGTCCTCGGCCGCTGGTGGAAGACCTGCCTCCTGGTTGCAACCCTGGGCTGGCCCTTGCTTCTGTGGTTCGACGGCATCATCGAGTCACCCAATGAGTTCCTTGGAGCGGCTGGACTGGCTGCCTTGAATACCGCCGTCGGAGTTGCGATCCACCAGTCGCTGCTCCATCTGCTCAGATGGCTACGCAAGGACCGTCGCGCCCCGCACCACGCAGCCGCCTGACGCACTCTTCTGCCGCTGTGATCGCGTAGCGTCCGACCCTGCCGCATGGCGCGGACCCGTGTCGGGCGCCTGTTTGGCAGTATCAGCCCGGTGACGAGCAAGGAGAACCGGGCGCAGTTCTACTGGCAGTCGAGTGCCGCAGGCTTGCTGCTCGGCATGGCCCTCGGCGGGTTGACGGGTATCGCGGCCGCCATCTATATGGCTATCGGGTCGTCTGCGGAGTACGCCTCCCTGCTGCTTGCCTTGCCACTGCTCGGCGTCCTCATCGGAGCGGTCTGCGGTGGGGCGTCCGGAATCGCGGGCACGATCTACACGTCGAAGCTGGGTCGTCTCCCACACTTCCTTCTCACCTCGTCGGTAGCGTTGGCAGCCGCCGCTGCTCTCGGCGCCTTGTTCACCGCGTTCTCCCGATGGGGCTGGGCCTACTCAGCCGCAGTTGCTCTGCCAGCTGCCGTCCTGCTTGGGACGGCACTACCGAGAGGAGCTGAGTGGCTCAGGCGACCTTCCTCGGCCGGCCCGGAGAGTAGTAGGGGGTAACGCTTGGGCCAGCTGCTTGGAGCGGCGATCCCGGGTCACATGTCTTCGGAAAGGATGTCGTCGATCAGGCCACGAAGCGTGCTTGCCTCTACTTGACCGCTCACACGGGCGGCGAGGCGGCCTTGTCTGTCGAGCACCATCGTTGTAGGGGTTGCGGCCGCCAGTCCTTGCAACTGGGCGCGAGTCCTGCCGCCGTCGTCCTGGAGGGATGGGTAGGTAACGGCGAACTTGCGCTGGAAGGCGAAAGCGCTGGGCACGCTATCCCGGTAGTTGACTCCGATGAACTGCACAGGCGCGTCGACGTCGTCCAGGGTCGAGGCAACTTGCTCCAGATCGGGTGTCTCCGCCACACATGGCGGACACCAGGAGCCCCAGACGTTGATGACGACGACTTCACCGCTATGGTCGGCCGAGCTCCATGGATGGCCCTCGAGAGTGACACCCTCCAGAGTGATCGTCGTTTGGCGTTCTGCAGGGGCGAGGACTTGGATCGATCCATCGCCAGCGATGTAGCCCTGCGGGTCGCCCCGGCGCATCTGATCGTCAATGCTTGTTCCGTCTTCGTCGCCGCAGCCGCTTAACACGAGGAGCAGCCCGAGGAGCAGCGCAGACAGCGCGTGGAGGCGCGAGGGCAGAGAGCCCGCGAGGATGACCCCGGTGCGTGTCGGCATGTGCCGATGGTCGCACGGGCCCGGCCTAGGGCCATTTGCTATCACGTGCCTCAGCGAGGATGCGAGAAGACGTCCAGCTCACCCGAGTACGTATCCGGTCCTGCCGCTCGGAGGGCGTTAGGTCTTCGGGGCGTCCGCCTGGCCGAACACATGCTTGGCCCGGCACGGACAGCGCTTGCCTGGGACCCAAGAAAGGTTCTTGACCCGATCGGGGGGTGCTGGCCGCGGGAACCCGTCGCCGGACGGTAGCGTCCGACCTGGGCCGAGTTGAACCTTGGCACTCATCGAGGAGGTGGGCCTGATGCATACGACCATGTGGCGGCCGCTGTGGGCAGGCGCCAACGGATCGGGCCCGGCCATGGATCCTGACGTGCAGTTCGATCCGGGGGTGTCTCTCGACCCTATTGCTGGACCGGGCGAGGGGTTGTTCTCCGCGATGCCGGTGCTCATGGGCATCTTCTTCATCATCTTCGTGATCGTGGTCGTCGTGAAGCTGGTCCAAGCCGGGCAGACCTTCGCCAACAATTCCGCGTTGCCCGAGCAGACCGTCGCCGCACGGGTGGTCGGAAAGCGGACCCACACCGAGGGCGGGGCGGGCGACAGCGCGGTGCAGACCGCTTACTTCGCCACGTTCGAGGTTGGGAGTGGTGAACGCATCGAGGTCAAGATCCCACCACGCGAGTACGGCCAGTTCGCGGAGGGGGATCAGGGGCAACTTACCCATCAGGGCACGTGGTATCGCGGGTTCGAGCGCAGGCGCGTCATCCCAACGGACGGCTCGTGGGAAGCACCCGGCGGCCCCTCCCTCCGGCCGCCGAACACAACCTGAGGCCAACCGCAACGTTTCCCTGAACCACTCCGAGCGGCCAGCCTCGCGCCGTCCGCTCTTGCCGCCGTCCGCGCGCTGGTTGCTGTCAGGCGTAGCGCGCAGAATCAGTCATCGAAGTCGAACCCTGTGCGTGCAGCGGCCGCCAGAGTGTCCGCGACTAGTCCGTTGTCCATCAGGTAGGGGGCCAGTACGCCCTGTATGCGCTTCATCTGGCGACGACGACCGAAGGCAGCGAACATCCCGCCCTCCGAATCCAGTTCGATCTGCTCCGCGAGGTCGGGTTCCAAGTAGCGAAGCATCCCCTCCCAGAAGTAGCCGTTCGGCTCATGGCCCGCTGCGACGATGGTGGCGTCTACTGGCAGATCCCCCACATAGAAGGTGCAGTCGTACTGCATGAGTCCAACCCGAGTCACGCGAGGTGCGTCAGTCATGACGCCCATCTTTGTCGGTGAATCACCTCAACGTCCGCACCTGCCGCAACTCGTTCGCGCCGACGAGGGCCTCAGCTGCTTAGGAGCGGCGCCCTGGCCGGCCGGGAATTCGCGTTATCCGTCGTCTACACCTTGCTCGCCACGACCGTGTAGTTCTCGGCCTCAAGGTTGAACGTGCTCACTTCTGTGCGGAGCCCGACCTGACGCAACTCGGCTGCGAGTTCGTCGTATCGGTAGGGCCAGCACGACAGCAGTTCCGAACGGACGATGACCGACCCGCCCCCATCGAGCTGGGCGATCGCGATCTCAATGTGATGCTCCTCGTCCCAACGAGGCGCAGTCTCCCACCGGTAGATCACGACGGCGTCGCGGCCGTTTCGGCGGACGAGCCGGTCCCCGATGTCCAGCCGGGAACCTCTAGCCCTGACAAGCTCCCAGGTGCGCGAGGTGAGTACCAGGCGCCCACCACGGCCCAGAAGCCGTGCCATCGACTCCAGAGCAGCAAGCCTGCCTCCCGCACCCTCTGCATGGTGCAGTGAGTTGCCGACGCAGAAAACCACGTCGAAGGTGCCGTCATCAAAATGGTCGGGCAACTCCTCCCACGCTGCCCGCAGCGTGCGGACACGTGCCGCGAACTCCAGGGCCAACTCCTGCGTTCGACGAACCATCACCTCGCTGGCGTCAGTAGCCACAACATCCATGCCACGACCGGCGAGCCCAACCGCCAACTGCCCGGTACCGCACGAACAATCCAGGACGTGGGCGTCCGACGGCAGGAGACCGAGGACCTCATCGAACGACGCGGCGAACTCGGCCGGACCGAGCTTGGCATCCGAGATGAGCCACTCGTACACCTCGCCAAGCTCGTTGTAACTCGTCACAACCACACCTCCCGCACGCGCGAACCCGATGGCACATCAGTACATCGGCCGGGCATGGGAATTAGCAACGGCGTTATCGGGCCCGTCCGCTACTGCCGCACTGACGTGGCCGCGCGCTACTGCCGCCTCCTGTGCGGGTGCTCCGTGATGCCCATGTTCCCTTTGTCGACCTGAGGTCGGTCAGCAGACCCAGTTGTAGGTGCGTTGCTCCCGGGTGAGCCACGTGGTCAGGTCTCCGCTGTCGGACTCGAAGAGAGCGAGTCCGTCGGCGAAGACAGTCACGTCGCCTATGTCGTCGCCCGGCCCGGGTGCAACGACAGCCGGCACATTGATGCCGCGTATCAGCGTGATCTTCGGCCCCTGGGACAGGGGCGCGAAACTTTGGACCGTCGTGAACGGGTCGGGCGATGCCGGACCCAATGAGTTCTCATCGCCAGGGTCCTCACGCAGTGCACGCTGCTCTTCCGGGAGGAGCTGGTACCAGGTGGTGCCGTCCAAGTCGAGCACCTCGTTGCCACAGGCCGGGTAGAACTCGACGTCCTTATAGACCTGCACCACCGTTTCAGGTGCGGCGGAACCACCTAGGGGTACATCCCCCGACACGTCACCGCAGCCCCCGAGCAACAGCACCGCCCCCGACGTGGTCGCAGCGAGGCAAACCCTGGTCACGATCATGAAGGTCCGACGCGTGACGAACTCACCTTGTTCCAACGTGAACGCCAGAAACGTCCGGAAATGCCGCGTGGAGCGTGGGGTCAGTGGTCGTGCTGCTGCAGGTCCTGTGCGACTCGAGCCCTGAAATCCTTATGCGTATTGCCTATGGGCAACTGCATCACCAGCCGCGCCTGAACTTCATCCCAGCCGAAGGAATCCTGCAGCGCGTGCAGCGCGTCGTCGAAGTCAGCCGATGCCGTCACCGTCCGCAGAACTCGGATGGGGTCCTGCAGGGCTTCGTCAACGGCGGCAAGGGCGTGCAGGCGCTGATCAGGCATGCCCGAGTTTGGCACGGCTGGCCTCCATCCAGTGCGCGCTCATGCCGCACTGAGTATTTGCCTTGATGAGAGCCATCGGCGCCGCAGGACCTGTCCGCGGGGTATGCAGCGCGGTTGGGCCACCGCGGCCGCCCGCGGGTCGTTTGCTCAGGTGATGGTGCGAGCGCCGGTGCGTTCGGCGCCGATGCCTGCGGCGACGACAAGAGCAAGGCCTGCGACGGGAGCCCAGCCCGGTACCTGGCCGAGCAGGGCTAGTCCAACGACTAGCGCGATGGCAGGCTCCAGGCTCATCAACGTGCCGAATGAGGCACTGGTGAGGCGGCGCAGGGCGGACAGTTCCAGCGCGAAGGGAATGACCGGGAGCAGCAGGGCGAGGCCGAGTCCGGCGAGGATCACCTGAGGATTCAGGGCGGTGAGCACCGAAGGCCCGGACACCACCGTGGCAACGAGGGCCGCGACGGGCATGGAGATGGCTAGGCCCTGAACACCGGCGAGCTGGTCGCCGACTTTCTGGGTGAGAAGGATGTACGCCGCCCAGCAGCACGCGGCGCCGAGTGCGTAGGCGACCCCCACCGGGTCGGTGCCTCCGTGCCAGGGCTCGGTGAGAAGTAAGACGCCGGCTGCTGCGACGAACGCCCACACGCGCGCAGCTCCGCGGCCGCGGGCGACGGCGACGGCGAGTGGTCCGAGAAACTCCAGCGCGCTGGCGGTACCCAGTGGCAACCGCTCCACCGACGCCATGAACAGCATGGTGATGCCTGCGGTGACACCGCCCAGGGCAATGCAGGTGAGCAGGCTGCAGCGGGTATAGGTCCACGGGCGTGGTCGGACCAACAAGAGCAGCAACGCCCCGGCCCAGGCGAGCCGCAGCCACGCCACACCGGCCGGGCCGAGCTCGTCCATCAGGCCGATCGAGGCCGCCAGGCCCAGCTGTACGCACGTCATTGACCCCAGTGCCATCACGGCTCCGGCTCTCGCGGGCGAACTGGCGCCGCGCTCTGCGGTGACTTGATGCGTGCTCGTGGTTGTCATGCTGATCAGTGCACAGGACACCGACCGTTCACGTCCACGTGGCAGACCTGGACATACCGTTCATGGATCGTGGACAATCAGCGGCATGGACCTGCGCCGACTGGAGATGTTGCTGCACCTGTCCCGCTTCGGCTCCATGCGCGAGGTCGCCGACAACCTTGGCGTCACCACCTCCACGGTCTCCCAACAGATCGCCGCCCTCGCCCGGGAGGTGGGCACCCCGCTGCTCGAACCCATCGGGCGCCGGGTCAGGCTCACCCCGGCTGGGCAACGGTTGGCCGAGCACGCCGTCACGATCTTGGCTGCCGTCGATGTCGCCCGAGCCGACCTGGACCCCGAGGCAGAACCTGCCGGCACAGTGCGGACCGCTGGCTTTGCCACTGCGATCCGCCGCTCCTTGCTCCCCCTGGTCAGCGGCCTGTCCACCAGTCACCCGAAGGTTCAGCTGCAGATTCACGAGCATGAACCTCTCGAAGCCCTACGTCTGCTGGCCCGTGATGACGTTGACCTTGTGCTCATCTACGACTACAACCTGGCTCCGGCCCCTCCCGACAGCACCCTGGAAGCGGCACCGCTGTGGTCCGTGGGTTGGGGCTTGGGCGTGCCCCGCACAGACACCGCGGACCACGAAGATGCAGTCACGCTGTTTCACAGCTACCGCGACACCGGATGGATCGTGAACTCACGTAACACCGCAGACGAGGAAGTCGTCCGCACACTGGCATCTATGGCGGGGTTCGCCCCGGTCATCACCCACCGCGCCGACAGCCTCGAGCTCGTTCAGGACCTGATCCGAGCCGGCCTCGGCGTCGGGCTACTCCCTCTCGACCAACCCACCCACCCCGGGGTGACCGTCATCCCCTTGCAAGATCCACCCGTCACCCTGCGCGCCTACACCGCCATCCGCCGTGGACGCGGCCAATGGGCCCCACTCGCCCTGGTCCTGGAGTCCCTCCAACACTGAACTACAACACAAACAGGACAACAGCGGTCAGGCCAGGCTCGTCACGCGTACCCATCACCCATGCCTCCAAACATTCGCAACTGCCGCATGGACCGTGGGACGTGCGTCAGTGCCGCCGGCTGCTCGTCCTTACGTGGCTGCGCAGCGGAAACGGGTGCTTGGCCGTCATTGCCCCTCGATCATCGCCGCGACCTGAGCGCCGGATTCGACGTCGACAGCCTCGTCCCCGAGGCCGTGGGGCAGCTGCTCGCGTTGCCCAGGAGCAGTGAGGAAGACGGGCGCGTCCAGCGGCATGATGACCCAGTTTTGCGGCCTGGGCGCCTCGCAACAGCAGGTCCCACGGTTCGCGGCCTGTGATGTGGTTGGCCATCATCCCGTCGTCCTCCAGATAGACGTCCGCCTCACCGTCCCCGTAGCGGATATGCAAAAAAGAGTGCTCCTGACGGTCCGCGTGCGGCGCGAGGACTGCTCTCATCTCGGCGCCGCCCTTGCCCGATGATTCACCTGCGTTGAAACCCTGGAAAAAGACGTCGTACGACATGGCTGGAGTGTTCCAGAGAGCGCACCGCCGACGCACTCATTTGCCGCATTCGGCTGGGCCTTCTTGTCCGTTCGCTGCGCTTGGAACCAACGGCACGCTACCGCCGTCTGAGCCACACTCGACCTGTGGAGGTACCGGTGGACCGGAGCGACGTTGCTGAACGGGGCGGTGCACTGGCGCGTGGCCGGGTGGTAGTCGCCGCTGCTTTGGTCCTGGTGGGTATGACGGGGTGCGGGGAACTGACAGGTGCGGGAAGTCCCCCCGCCCGCGAGGCGAGCATCCTTGGGGATGCGGCGACCTGGCAGGTGATGGCTGCGCCTGAGCCGGCTGCCGAGGGTTCGACTCTGCGCGTGGGCGTCACTCGCCTTGGCTGCGCCAACGGCGTGACGGGTGAGGTCTTGGAGCCCACCGTGGTCGTGGATGGGGAAAAGGTCGTCATCACCACGACGGTCGAACACTTCTCCGGTGGCGCGGACTGCCCTGGTAACGACGTGGTGTACCTCGACGTGGAACTGGGTCCGGACGCGCTCGGTAAGGACCTTGTTGATGCGGCCTGCCTAGACGACGGTGAAGCTGTCGGCACGGCGGCATGTGCCCTCGGCGCGGCGCGCTGGCATCTGCCCACCGCCTCGGGACTGGACGAGGTGGACCCTTGGACGGCGCCGGCCGACTACAGCTTCCAGGTCACCAGCTTGTGTGGTGAGCGCGCGTTCCTGGGAACGTTCGATATCCAAGTGTCCGCTGATGAGGTCACCAGCGTCGCGTCCCTGGATGGTCGGTCGCCAGATCTGGCGAAGTCTGATGCGATGACCGTCCAGGACATCCTGCACGAGGCGCGAGCCGGGCTCAGCGACGGGCGAACGGTCCGGCTTTCGGCGGATGAGGAAGGCGATCCCCGATACGTATCTATTGGGGATAATCTGGCCCAATCAGATGGTGCCTCCTGCTATTTCATCCACGAACTGTCCTCCGCATCGCGCAGCCGCTGAAGTCAACGCCGCCATCCTGTACTGCCGCGTGGAGGACGGCTACGCTCGTCCGACATACATGATGGCAAGTGCTCCGGTGTGGTCGTGACTCTTCGTCTGACTGGCGCCCTGCTGGGTTGCCCTTTGCATCGACACGTCCGGCAGCTGGGGCGCTCTGGCGCAATACGCCGAACGTCGTATGGCATGGCCGAGTGGCACCGCACATCCTTGAGCCATCGTCATCGACCAAGGATAGGAAATGCCATGCACGCCATGCGACGAGGAAGCAGTGCGGGGATCATGACGGCTGCCGGGACCGCTCTTGTCCTGGGGGCGGGGCTGGTATCGCCGGCTCAGGCAGCCCCGGCTGACGACGACACCTGCACACGGGGGCAGGCCCAGAGCGTCCTGGAGGCTGCCCCCCGCGGGTGGGCACAGATCCAACGCGGACAAGACCACGCCGGGATCGCCCGCGCCGATAGCGACTGCAGCTACTTCCTGTTCGGTGACTGGGAGGGCAGCGGCTCCACCCACACGTTCACCGACGATGACGTCTTCGCCGGTCAAGTCACCTGGTTCTACCCCTACGAGGCGGCTGGGGTGACTCGCCGAGAGGCTGCAGCGGAGCTGCTGTCGGAAGCAGACCGGGTTTGGCTGACGCCGGTCCTTCCTGACGGCACCCTTGGTGAGCGGGTGGAGCTGGACGTGGAGGCAACTCCGGTCAAAAACGTGAACCTGCCCGACTACGGCATGACGGTGTACCGCACGTTTGCCGTGGTCCTCGACCTGGAGCCCGGTGAGTACATCAGCACCTGGCACGCGGTCTACGCCGACGAGGTCGTTCAAGCCACGGACGTGCGCCTCATCATCACTCCCTAAGTCCGCGACCAGCACCTGAACCCATCTCAGGTGGCAAGGCCCGGGCACTTCCTGAGCTCAAGATCCTCGCTTCTGGCCTGACACGGCCCACCCCGCGCACGCTTCTGCAGCCGGTCGGAAGGTCGTGACAGCGGCGACTGCTCGCTGGCACCCTGGTAGGTGCTACTTGGTTTTCGAGAGGAGCTCGTCGTGTCGTCACTATTCCTGATGCCAGATGGCGGCGAGGAGGTCACCGCCCTGGGGTCGACGTATCGGGTCAAGACCGACGGCTCCCACGTGGCGATGGCCTACTCCGTCATGGAGGAAGAGTTCTGGGGCGACACCACGCCGCTGCACACCCACCCGGACGCCGAGGAAGCCTTCTACGTCCTGGCCGGGCAGGTCGAGGTGTGGGCCGAAGAAACGGTGTCCACGGCCTCGGCCGGTGCCTTCATCGTGGTACCCCGTGGTGCGACCCACGGCCTGCGCCGCCTCTCCGACGAACCCGTTCGCATGATCACCCTCATCTCCCCTCCCGGCTTCGAAAAGATCTTCGCCGAGGTGGCCGAGCAGGGCGAGGAGAACCTGCTGGCCGATCCGGACAGGCTGCTCGCCCTCGCCCAGAAGCACGGCACCACCATCATCGGCGACTACCCCGAGCTGGCCGGCCCGTAGAACGACCTGCTCTGCCGCGGGGCGCTCGTTCCGAGGACCGGCCGCCTCGCTACGCCGTGAGCGCGGAGGTGTCATCGCGGCTCGGGCGCTGAGTCACCCGCGGTCGCGTGCGTGGACTGGGTGGGGAGGGCGTGCCATCAACTGCCCCTGTTCATGGACCGTCGGCATCGTGGTGCCAGGGCCGTGGGTCGGTCCGCAGCAGGGAGTAGAGCAACACGTCCTGGTTGCGGCCGTCGTTGAAGAACGCGCCCCGTACGGTTCCTTCCAGCACGAAGCCGCACTTTTCCGCGATGCGTCGTGAGGCGGTGTTCTCGACGACGATGACCAGGTGGATCCGGTGCTCCTTCTTGGTACCGAAGAGATAGTCCACCAACAGCTGGACCGCCTCGGTCGCGAACCCGTGCCCGGCATGCTGCTCGGCGTACAGCTGGTACGACAGCTCGAACGCATCCCAGTACGAAACCGGGTGGAAGAACTCGATGTGCCCCACGATCTCGCCCTGCGGGGACTGGATGATCAGCATCCCCTCGCTCTTCTGCCAGAACCCGTGCTGAGCGAACTCACCTCGAAAGGCCGACTGCGACATGACCCCGAGGGGGAAGTACGCCCCACGGTTGCGGATGTTCGTGTGCGCGTCGTAAAGAAGGTCCAGGTCTGCCTCACGCACTGGACGAAGAATCACGGACTGTCCCGTCAACACGGTCTCAGCCTAGGGCCGCTACAGACGTCCTGCGAACTTGATCGGGCGCCGCTGTTCCCCGCCCAACCGTGGTGCGACTCGTGGAGGGCCTCGAGGTCTGGGAGATGCGGTTGACACCGGTTTCCGTCGCTCTTCCACGCACTACTTTGCCGCCTTGCGAGTGCGACCATGATCCCCCAAGCTCGAAATGCATGCGTCGCGCATCGTCGGACGCCATGATGTCAAGATGACCGGTGCCGACCGAGCGAGATGCCGCCGGTGTGGCGGCGACGAGTTCGATCGCGTTGAAGACCTGTCAGCCAGCGGGGCCGTCACCGAGGGCCACTTCTTTGGAACCGCGATACGCCTCGAGTATCGCTGCACCGCATGCGGAGAGCTGACGAAGCTGATCCCCCCCTGGGAGGGACGAGCGCTATCCGACTCGGGGATGATGTCCTGCACTGCCACGTGGAGGACGGCTATCCTCGTCCGACTTTTGGCGCCCTGCAGACGCGGCCGCCGGGTGCACAGATGCGCCCGAGGCGCCGTGGCGCCCGACCGCCGCTGCCAATGCCATCCTGAGAAAATGAAGAGACACGAGGACCACAATCGAGCCGTCATACGTCACTCACTGACGGCCATCGTCATCTCGTTGAGCGTCCTGCTGATCTTCCTGATGACCAGGTAGCCAGACTCAAACGCTCTCGCGCAAGTGGAGCGCGCGGTACTGCCGCGCTCGGTTATGCGGGCAGGCGGTATGCGGAGATGTGGCTGTCGCTCTCGGAGGTGAACTCCGAGCGGGTCCAGTCGGCCCAGCGTCCGGCCGGTTCGAGCCCGGCGAGCTGGGCCATGAGGTCACACTCGGCCGGCCAGACGTAGCGGAAGTTGCTCGCCGAGTACCGGTACGTCCCGTCGGGTTCCCTCGAGTAGTGGTGCGAAGTGCCTTGCTGGGTGGTCATGTCGTAGGTGTCGAAGCCGGTGTGGTGTTCTGTGACCTCGCAGGGCACGGCTGTCTGCCCGGGCGGGAAGCGGCGGATGCCGGGTACCCACAGCTCGATCACGAAGTGTCCACCAGGAGCGAGGTGGCGCGCCGCGTTGCGGAAGCATGCGACTTGCTCCTCCTGCGTGCGCAGGTTCCCCAGCGTGTTGAACACGAGGTACACGAGAGAGAATACGCCCTCTACCTGTGTGGTCGCCATGTCGCCGACCACGACGGGAATCTCGGTGGCCGATGCCTTCCTTCGCAGTTGCTCGACCATCGGCTCCGAGAGCTCGATGCCAGCGACCGGCACGCCCCGCTCAAGCAAGGGCACCGCCACCCGACCGGTCCCGATGGCCAACTCCAGCGCCTGCCCGTCCCCGGTCAGTTCGGCAAGGAAGTTCACCGTGGGGCCGAGGATCTCCGGGCTGAACATCGGAGACGAGGCGTCGTCATAGCGCCTGGCGGCATCGGCGTCCCACAAGTCACTGGAGGTCATCGCCCGAGCCTGACGAAGCGGCTCAGCCTGAGCAAGTGGATATGAGAACCATCCGACTCTGCCGCACTGAGGGCGCTAGGGAGTGCGCAGGACTCTGACGGGGTCGCGGGTGGCGGCGTAGAGGGCGGGTGGGATCGCGGCGACCGCGGCGGCGAGGAGGGCGAGGGTGGCGGTGCCGGTGGTGAACTCCCAGGGGGGTATGGCGCCCGCGCCCAGTCTGCTGGTGGCCCACAGTCCGAGGGCGACGCCGATGGCGGCACCGAGCAGGGCGGGGGCCAGGGTGCGCAGCACCACGAGGGCGACGATCACGGCCCGGGTGGCGCCCAGGGCGCGTCGGCGACCCAGGTCCTTGCGGCGCACGAGGACGTCGGCGAGGGTGACGATCGCGACCAGCAGCGCACCTCCCCCGAGGACACCCAGCAGCAGGGTGCGGCCGAAGGTGGCCAGGTCACCGGTCACCTGCTCCTGCAGCTGCGCCAACGACACCGGTGAGGTGACCGTCACGCTGTCCGGTGCCGGCGGGTCGATCAGCCGCAGCACCTGCCCCTGCGCGGCCTGCGCGACGTCGGCGGAGGTGAGGACCACGTGCACGGAGTCCAGCGCCCTGCCCTCGGGCGCGACGTAGAGCACCCCGGACCCGTAGTCGCCGAACGGCTCCCGTGGGGTGAACGACCCGACGACCGACCAGTCGTCCACCACGGTCGTGGACGCCTGCGCGACCCACCCGACCGGGGCGTCGAGCCCGAGCCGGGTCATCGCCTCGGCGGTGACGACCGCCTCTCCCGGGCCGGGCCACCGGCCGCTGGTCAGGGTCGCGACCGCCGCCAGGTCGCCGTGGATCCCCCAGGCGGGCACCCGGGTGCCGCCCTGCCCGATGACCCCGTTGACCACGTCGACCGGGATGAGCGTGCCGACCGCCCGCTCGGTCGTCGACAGGCCCGCGGCCTGGTCCACGATCGTCGGGGAGATCAGGTCGTCCCCGCGGGCGTCGGAGACGACCAGCACCCTCGACCCGGCTGAGTCGAGCCGGGCCAGCAGTTGCTCCTCCGCGGCCGCGGTCCGGCCCACGGTGGCCAGGGTCGCGGCGCACATCACCGCGACGAGGAAAGTCACCAGCGCGGACGGGACCTTCGCGGCCCACGTCGTGGCCAGCGCCTCCCGGAGAGTGAGCAGCCACCTCACAGCGACAGCACCTCGTCCGCGTGCTCGATGACGAACGGGTCGTGCGTGGCGATCAGCACCGTGCGAGGAACATCGCCTATGCCGTCCCTTTCACTCTCACCGGCGTTGCCAGCCCCTCCTGCGGCGGCGGACAGCGCGGCAAGCACCCCGGCCGCGTTGTCGCGGTCCAGGTTGCCGGTCGGCTCGTCCGCCAGGATGACGAGCGGGTCGGTCACCAGGGCCCGGCACACCGCGACCCGCTGCGCCTGACCGCCGGAGATCTCCCCCGGACGGTGATCCGCACGGGCACCCACCCCCATCTGCTCCAGCAGTTCCCGCCCCCGGGACCGTGCCCGGCCTAGGCCCCACCCGGCATACAGCGCCGGCTCGACCACCGAGTCCAGCACGGTGCGGGTCGGGTCCAGCGCAGAGTCCTGGAAGACGAACCCGATCCGGTGCGCCCGCACCCGCGCCCGCACCGCGTCTGGCGCTGACGACACGGCCCGTCCGTCCAGCAGCACCCTTCCCCGCGTCGGCGTCAGCATCAACCCCAGCACGTAGAGCAGCGTCGACTTGCCCCGCCCCGACGGGCCGGTCACGGCCGTCACCGCACCCGGGGTGAATTCGTGCGACAACCCACCGAACAGCTCCTCCGCTCCCCGCCGGTAGGCGAACGACAGGCCCTCCACGGACAGCACGGGTCAGCCGCCCTGCGTGGAGTCGGCATCGTCACCCTGCTCGTCCACCGGCTCCGGCGCGGGTGCCTGAGGCGCGGGCTGCTGCGGTGCCGGGGCGCCCTGCCCCCCGACCAGCTGCACCCGGGTGCCCGGCCCCAGCCCGGCACCCTCCACGACCACCACGCCCTGGCCCGACCCGGCCACGGTGACCTCGACCTCACCACCGTCGGTGACGACATACGCCGACCGGTCGGCCCGGGTGTGCACCGCTGCTGCCGGCACCGTCGTGCCCTCCACCCGGGGCACGATCACCACCTGCGACCGCAGGGTGACCTGGGCGTCGTTCGGCAGCACGTCACACTCCGGGTCGCACACCTCCTCACCGTCCGGGCCGGACAGGGTGAACGTGGTCGAGCCGTACTCGTCCTGCGCCGAGGAGGCGATCACCCCGGTCCACGTGTGCTCCTCGTAGCTGATCTCCACCGTTGCCTCCGCCGGGATCAACCGGGCCTGCTCTTGGGTCACCACGAGCACGAATTCCCGCTGCCCGGTCGGCGCCAGCACCGAGTCCTCACCCCCACCCAGGGTCCTGCCGACCACGATGCTCTCCCCCAGCTGCACCACCGCCGGCAGGTCCGGCACCGCGACCAGCTCCCCCAGCGGCACCGTGCCGGTCTGCTCCCTGCCCTGCGCCTTCTGCCACGCCTTCACCGCCCGCTCCGTGCCCGGCCCGAAGTCGCCATCGGCGTCCCCGGTCAGGTGGCCCTGCTCGATCAGCAACCGCTGCAGACCCTCCACGTCCGGCCCCTTCGCCCCACGGGCCAGCTCGCGCCAGAAGGGTTCCTCCCCCTGGACCACCCGCACCGGGGTGTCGCCCACGACATACACCGTGTCCCCCTCGTCGACCTCACCCGGCGAGATGCTCGTGACCACCCCGGACAAGCCGTTCTGCGCCACCGGCACCGCGGGCTGGCGCAACGTCGTCGACAGCGGCAACGACCTCCCCACCGACCCCTCGGTCGCCTGCGCCCACACCACCTGCGAGGACGCAGACCCCGCCGCGTCCTCTTCGGGCACCGCCGACGTCAACGTCGCCCGCGACGCCCACCACCCCGCACCCGCGGCCGCCACGACCAGCAGCACGACCAGGAAGGCACCCAGCGAACGACGCACCGGCGAACCCTTCACGCCTGAGCCAGGCATGCCTCACACCCCTCACCTGGAACGGTTGCCGTCACCCTAACGCGCAGAAAGGCAAGCCATTCTCGTTCTCGTACTCCCACCGCGCCGTTCAGCCCGTGTCGCCACCGTGCTTCTCCAGCCATTCGGTGATCTCGGGGCCCATCGCCGGGGGGCAGGCCTCGCGGGCGGAGATGGCCTGGTTGGGGTCATCAGGATAGGGCGACCACAGCGCGTCCAGCGCACCATCGTGGCCGGCATACACCTGTTGATACGTGCTGACGAAGGACTCCTCCGTTGGTGGTTCGGTGGTCGGGTACCCGTGCTGTGCCAGGCACGAGTTGGTCTCGACGTTGAGGTGGTACAGCGCCCTGAGCTCAACAGCGGCGTAGGGAATGGCAGACGGCAGAGGACCGAGCTCGGCCTCCACCTGGCTTTGGCAACGCGCTGTCATCTCCTGGTAGTCGCGCTGCTGCCCCGGCCCCACGTCGGTCTCGATGCCTTCACCGTCGTAGTGCGCGGGGAAGCCGTTATCGGTGTGGCACTGCGCCTTGGCGACCCACCACTGACGAGACAACTCGGCCTCGTTACCACGGTCGATGGCAGCGCCAGGGATGACCTGACCATCTGCCGGGCTGCTCGACGACGGGCTCGAGCCCTGCCCAGCGGGGGTTCTTTTCGTGGCACCGGCCGCGGTCGAGGTCGAGGTCGTGGTCGGGGCAGCGGTGGCGCTGGTCGTGTCCGCCCCTGTCGGAGTACAGCCAGTCACGATGACGGGGCCTAATGCCAGCAGCCCCACGGGCCAGAGTGCGGAGACGACCTTCACGGGTTGCGGCAGAAGCCGTACGTGCCGGTGCTAGAGACGGAGATGCTCGCTTCGACCCACCAATACCCGCCGTTGTAGGTGCCCGCCACGTCCCAGGATCCCGTGCCGCTCCGCTGCGTGACCGTCGACTTGCCCGGGGCGACAATGTCTACGGTGCCGCTAGCAGTGACGTGAAGCCAGGGGTCCGATGGCTGAATCGTGCATGAAGAACGCCACTTATAGCCGTCCTTGAAGCCGTACGCCGCTCCCGGCCCAGCCGAACCCAGAATCAGCCCGCAAACCAGCACGCCCGTTGTCGCCGCTCTTCCGATCCCCGAATTGCGTCGCCTGCTCTGAGTCACCACATTCGGCCTCCCTGCCGCTCGTGTCACGATGGGAATCCTGAGAGTAGGGTCACTCAATGACACTGTCAACCGGCCGGCAAGACTCGCCTGAAGTGGCTCTCCCAGAAATTGTCAAGGTGGGTGAGACCAGAGGGAGTCAAGCGGATTTTCCCACTTGCGATGGGGGTCATAGGTTGAGCCCTGCTGTCCCGTCTCTAGTTAGAGTGAGTGTTGGCGGGCCGGGTTGTTGGTGCGCAGGCACGCAGCGAGGCGGCTGAGGGTGATCAGGGTGCCGTCGATGGGCGACGTGACAGATCGCGGTGTCGTGGTGGCGGCCGGCGTTCATCAGCCGGACGTAGGTGGAGGCCAGCTGGGGGTCGGTTCGGCGGGCCATGTCGGCGGCCATCCGCAGCGACTGACGTAGGAGCGGGTCGCCGGCCTTGGTGATGCCGCCGTGGTGCTCGGCCTGCCCGGACTGGGAGACCTTGGGCACCAGGCCGGAGTAGGAGCGGATCGCGGCCAGGCTGGCGAACCGGTGCTGGTCGCCCAGGCGGGCGGTGATCGCCGTGCCGAGGACGCGTCCGGCGCCGGGGGCGGTGCGGGCGATTGCGCCGGGTCCAGCGCGGCGTAGAGGCCGGCGATCCGGGTGTCGAGGTCGCGGACCTGGCCGGTGAGCATGAGCGCCTGCTCGGCCTCGATCGCCAGGCGCCAATCACCGTGGGAGTGGCGGATCAGTAACTGGGCTACTTGTTCCTTGTTTCTGGCATCTCGATCCTCATTGTGGATGCCTCCACGCTCCGCGGGGAACCTCAGACGGCAAGGTCGGTGGCGTCGGCGTCAGGTGCTGGAAGGAGTACCCCTCTGGCTGAGCGTGCAGTGACCTTGCGTGTATCTGACCTCAGCGGCGACAACCCGTCCGTGCAGCGTTCCCTCTCCTCCTCAAGACGCGCACGGCTCGTGACGCCCCACAAGCTGGGCGCGACTCAACCTCCGGAGCCCATCCGGGCGAAGACGTCCTGGAGCCCGGGCTGGCGGCAGGACTCCTCCGCGTCCTGCAGGTGGAGCCCGTCCCAGGGGGTGACCGGGAAGGAGGAGCTGCTCGTCGACTGCTGAGCGGCTACGAACTGCGAGACCCAGGTCTCGCGCGAGGGCATCTCGACGGTCCGGAAACCCGCATCCCTGAGGCAGATTCCTGCTTCGAGCTGGAGGTCGTAGAGCACCCCGACCTGAGCCTGAGTCAAGGATGCGAGCTTTGGCTCTCCCGACTGCTCCCGGCAGACTTCGGCAGCGTTTCGGAATGCCTCCTGCTGGTCGTCTGGCCCGTCGTCGATCTGTAGGCTTCCGTCGGACTGCGGTTGCGAAGGAAACCCAGCCTCGGTGAAGCAGTCGCTCATTCTCTGGAGGTATTCACGCTCCAGTTGCTCTATATTTTGGTCCGGCGGCGGTGAACTCCCGCGCCCCGCGCTGCCTTCCGTGGCGCACCCTGGCAGAAGAGTTCCAGACGCTACGAGGACCACGGCAAAGATCAACGGTGCCCCGATGCGCGTACTTGCCATCAGTCAGAACAATAGCCGTAGGTCTGCGTGATGTCGATGTGCGTTAGGCCCTCAACCCGGTAGTCGCCGCCGTTGTAGGCGCCGATCACCTGCCGATTCTGCATACTTGAGTTGAAGTACATGACCGTGTCGGTCCTTCCGGGCCCTTTGATGTAGGTCGTACCCTGTGTGCGACCGTTGACCCACGGCTGAGGCGCCGCGACCGAGCAGCTGCTGCGCCACTTTGAGCCCGTCTTGACACCTGGAATCGCGTACGCCGTCGCGCTCACGGCGATAAGCAGGGCGGCGACCACTGCAAACACCCCACTAACCCGACCCAGTCGAGTACAAGCCCCCATCAGAGTCCCTCCTGACTCCAAGTGCGCTCCGTTGCGCACGTCCAAGGACCGTATCAGACCCTTCACACGGCCGGAGCCCCTCGCACGAGCGCACAGTACCCGTGTCCGACTTTGCCGCCGTTGGGAAGTATGGCTTTCGCGGGGAGGGCTCCCGGAACCGCCACTCGTTGCTGATAGCACCAAGAACGTTGATGGGAAGCCGAGTTCCTCGGGCCGTCGAGACTTGGAGCAGCTTCGCTGGTCGTCAGTCCGTGCCAGGTGCTTCCAGAAAGGGCGGCGTCTGCAACTATCGGGCATGGCGCAGAACCTCACCCCTCGGCTAGACCGGCGACAGGCTGTCGATCTTCGGCTCGTTGTCGGTGCAGTAGCCCTAGTGGCCGTGGGCTACCTGGCGGGCACCGCCTCTCCCTTCGGAGCTCAGCAGAGCCGGACCGAGACGGGCCTCGCAATGCGCGCAAACGATGTCAACGGCCTGGCCCTGTTCACATCAGACGAAGGAAACCAGATCTCCTTCTCCGTCGACGAGATCCACTGGGCCGATGGCTCGACACACGGCAGCGGAAATCCACCCTGCCTGCAGACGCCGTGGGAGGAGGCGGGAGTCGATCTTGGCGTCATGTGGGTGGCGGCGCCCGACGACGTTTCCTACGAACGGGCCGCCTGGCTGAGGTGCAACTAGCCGCACCGCATGTTCACGCTCATGCCGCGCGCCGGTCGCCTCAGATGTGGCGGTGTTCCGCGGAACACTTGCTCTATCGAGGGCGTGCGTTGAGCCGACGGCCGACGATTCGTGATGGCTGAGGGTTCAGGGGCGGGTGCGCCAGAGCTGGCAGGGCCAGTCCCACTGCTTGGTGGGGCTGGAGAGGCCGAACCAGTCGTTGAGCGCGGCGGTGATGAGTGCCTCGTGGTCCACGCTGTCGTCGATCCCGTCGTCCCGGACGGGGGTGAGGTTGGCGGTGTCGGGGTTGATGAAGTGCCGCGCCGTATGCGTGGGATCAGACGCGTCAAGGACGAAGCCCGACCCGTGACGGACCGGCCCTTCCGTGAGGAGGAACTCCGGCTCACCGCTGAGGAAGAGGGTCCGGGTCCCGTCGGCTTCGACTACCAGGTTCTCCGGCGGCTCGGCCGTGATCATGGCATCGATGTCGAGCTGGTACTCCGAGGGCACGGGCACCAGTCGCGGCTCGGGCTCGGGTCGGTGCACGATGCCGTCCCACAGCCCCTGCTCGAAGGCTTCCATCCGGCCTCGAGCGAACGGGCGATCAGTCAGCCCGAGGTCGACCTCGCGCACCCTGACCCCGGCTTCCCAGTGCGTCCAGGCCGCGGCGTCGATCACTTCGTTGAACGTCACGCGGTGGACGGTGTCGGCCTGCGCGCGCAGGGCCGGCCACGGACCCTTGCGCGGGCGGAACGGCAACATGTACCGGGCTGCCAGCCAGAAATGGGCTTCTGTCTGCCCACAAGCGACGACATCGAGATCGGCGTCGGAGGTAAGGAACGCACCCAAAGTGCTCTCAGCGCTCACCTGCTCCACCGAACGGCACGACGCTCGCAGCACCTCCTCCGCGTCCGGGACAGCACCACTACCGCTCCGACTCCACCGCACAAGGTCGAAACTCATCCGGTCCCCGGGCTCCGCCGCGCTTAAGAAGACCTCCACGGGTCTCTCCGACGCACTCACCAGCGCAGCCTACCCAGGGGTAGGAAACATCCAGAAGTGCTTGCTGGTCGCGTGCTCATTCGAGGAGATGCAGGTACTGTCGCCGAGCCTTCATGGCGTGGATGACGAGCTGGTGGCCGCTGTCGAAAGTCAGAATCGCCATCTCGAGAAGGCGGCCGCTCCGGTCGAAGCCCAACACGAACTGCTTGGTCGGCATGTCCTCGTCCGGCTCGCTGGCGTAGGCCCAGTTCTCGGCCGCATAGAGGATGTCGAGCTCACTCAGCCCATGCTTCAGTGCTGAGGGGTTGACCTTCACCCGACGTAGGCGCGAAGCGCAGCACGGATCAGCTCGGAGCGTGTGGTGTTATCGCGCTCCGCACGCTCGTCCAGCGCGCCGAGCAGAGTGTCGTCGAGACGGACGGGTACCACCCGAGCAGGCCCGTCGCCCATCGGCTTTCGGCCCCGCTTGCGCAGCTCTTCGAGGTCGTAGCCCTGCTCCGCCTCGTCGGCCCACTCCTGGATCATCTCCTCGGTGACCGGCACTCCCTTAATCTTCTCCACCCCCAAATCGTAATACGGTCTCGGCTCCGTGTCACCAGCATCCTCCTCGTCCCCACGGGTTAAGGCAGCCTGCCCTGGGCAAGCGCGCCAGCTGCTGACAGTTCACGCCGCCGGCCTGTGCTTCTCGGGGAAGGCTCGCAGGGCCTGGGTCCGTTCGGTCTGGTTCAGGACGCCAGCGAATGGGGAGTTCTGGCGCAGCTCGCGCGCCCGGGGGCTGGTGCTGAGGATCGTGCCGACCGTCCGTTCAAGTCCCCGGGCGAGGATGCTGTCCCACTCACGGAGGTACTCGACCGTTCGGCCGTCCGCCCGATGCATGGAGCTCCAGCGCCGGATGTTCTCTCGCGCCAGCCCCATGACTTCCTCCGGCCTGGTGAGCAGGTGGGTGAGCATCGCCTGGTGCATCCACAGCTGCTTGCGCTGCTCCTCCGTCATCGACTGGGCGTCGAGCAGGGCCTCGACGTCAGAGCGTCTGACTCTGCGGTGCGCCCCCACCCTGATGCTAGGCAGGTCGCCCCGCTCGCACAGGTCGACGACGTGCTGACGCGAGACGCCGAGCGCCTCGGCGACCGCCCCCGTCTTCATCAGCGTGTCGTTCTCCATGTCTCTACTCTAGGGCAAACACAAAAAACACAACAGAACCCCTCAGGGGCGCGTTCGGCCAGGCATTGGGGGCAAGGCGACGTTCACAGTCCGTCGCGACGCGGCGAACCCCGCCTCGACCATCGCCGAGAGCGCCTCCGCGATCCTGGCGTCCCTGTCCGCCGCGGCGTGCTGGTAGCGCAGGGCCGCCTTGTGCGTCGAGTGGCCGAGCCGAGCCATGAGCTCAGCCAGCGTCGCTCCCGCCTGCGCCGCGAACACCGCTCCCGTGTGTCGCAGGTCGTGCCAGCGCAGGTCCGGACGCCCGGCCGCTGCCCGCGCGGGGTGCCATGCCTTGTTGAGGGTGGACACGGCCAGGTGCTGCGCGGGGTTGCTCTTGGCGTGGAACAGCAGCGCGTCCGGTCGCTTGTCCTCCATCGCGTCCAGGTGCGCCTGGATGGCGGGCATGATCGCGGCCGGCAGCGTGACGGCGCGGATGCCGGCCTCGCTCTTGGGGTCACCCACGACGAACCGTGGTCGACGGCGCGCCGCCACCGTCTCGGGATCCTCACCAGGCAGGCGCACCACGGCGCGGGTCACATGGACGACGTTGCCGGACAGGTCCTTGCGTCGCAGCTCCGCCACCTCACCCCAGCGGAGCCCACCCCAGGCGGACAGGAGCACGGCGGCCCGCAGCTGGGGCGGCATGTTCTCCACGATCGTCGCCAGCTCCGCCGGCGTCGCCGGCTGGATGCGGTGGCGGCGGCGTGGCGGCGAGCCCGCCTCGCGCAACCGACAGGGGTTGACGTCGATCAGCGGCGGGTCGTCCTTGCGGGCTGCCTCCAGGATCGTGCGCAGCAGAGCGTAGGCGTGGGCACGGGCCGTGGCCTTGTCCGGGTCCATCCGGCGCCACCACTCCCGCACCGTGTCGGTGGTGATCGCGTTCACGGTGAGCTGGCCGAAGGCGGGCAGGAGGTAACGGTCGAGCTGGCCGGCGTACAGCACCCTGGTCCGCGGCTTGAGGTCCTGCCGTTCCTCCAGCCACCCCTGCGCGTACTCGCTGAAGGTCACCGACCGGCGTCGCCTCTCCCGGGTGAGGATCCACCCGGTGTCCAGCTCCGTGCGCTTGGTACGCAGCCAGGCCTCCGCCGCGTCCCTGCTCGCGAACGTGCGCGGCGCCTTGTGCTCCAGCGCCTCCCATGTGTAGCGGGCCTGCCACTTCCCCGACGGCAGACGGCGCACCGAGCCGAACCGTCGATCGCGTGCCATGCCGCCGCCTTTCGTGCCATGAACGTGCCTTGAGATGTGACCACTTCTGCCCTCTCGTGACCACTCCTGCCCAAGGTAACAGTGTGACCTTCGCGCAGGTCAGACAGCATATCCGCTGATCGGCACAAGCGCCCGAAAATGCCCTAGTGTCTATTTCAAATCCTGTCACCCCGACCATGGCACAAAAGTGCTGGTGACCTGCAGAAATGCGGGCTCCATGGCCCTTCTCGTTTCCCGCTCATGCCTTGAACCCAGGTCTTCACGGGCCGCACGCTGAGAGGCCGTCGAGGGAAGCCCGCTGACGGGAGATGTCCATGGCCAGCAGGGCGTCGGCCTCGGCGCGGGAGGCACTGTCGACGGACACCTGGGTCAGGTCGGCGCCAGCGTGGGCTGCCACGATCTCCGCCGCGACCGATGGGGCGTCGTAACCGGGCCCGTAAGAATCTGGACCGCCACCCCAACTACATTCTCGCCGCCTACATGGCCTCCGGCACCTGACCTGGCCCGACAGCCCAGCGAAAGCGCGACCCTCAGCCGTTGAGTCTCGGTACTGTCGGCGGTACCATGGGGGGTGCCGTCCGTGGCGAAGATCCTGGACTCGATGAGAACCAACCCTCGCAATGCGCGGTACGAGGAACTTGCCAGGTATGTGAGCACTACTTCGGTCCGCCGCGGACACGCGGGGGGTCGCACGCGGTGTTCAACAAGCCCTGGCCCGGTGACCCGCGCGTGAATATCCAGAACGAGCACGGCAAGGCCAATGCCTATCAGGTACGACAGGTGCTGACAGCAATCGACAAGAAGGAGGCGCAGCGATGACCACGACCATCGACATCACCCACTACGGCTACCGCGTCACCTGGTCCGCCGAAGACCAGGAGTTCCTCGCTACCTGCCTGGAGCTACCCTCCCTGTCCTGGCTGGCCAGCACCCAGGAAGAGGCACTTGTCGGCCTGCGCCATCTCGTCCGCGACGTCGTCGACGATCTCACCGCCACCGGCGAGCCCGTGCCCGTGCCCTTTGCGACCCGCAACTACTCAGGCAAATTCAACCTGCGTGTAGGGGAGCACCTACACCGCCAGCTAGCCGTGAACGCCGCCCAGGAACACCTCAGCCTGAATCAGTACCTCGTACGCCGTCTTTCAGACGCTTCCTAGACTGCCGCAGGTCGCTCGTCGTGACCACCAGTGTGGGTCGGCACACCAGGGGGCGCCTGGCCCCACCGCCTGACTCGTGAAGTTGCGCCCGCGGGGCCTGTCGACCTGTGCGTCGGTGCTCGGGCAGACTGAGCGGGTGCTCTTGACCGTGGCGACGACGCACCAGCCGGCGACTGATCTGGGTTTCCTGTTGCATAAGCATCCTGACCGGGTGCAGCACTTCGAGCAGTCGTTCGGCACCGCAGCGGTCTTCTATCCCGAAGCGAGCGATGAGAGGTGCACGGTGGCCCTCGTGCTGGACGTCGACCCTGTCCGGTTGGCGCGCTCCCGCGGCAAGGGGTCCCCGGACTTCAGCCTGGCGCAGTACGTCAACGACCGTCCATACGCGGCGTCCTCGTTGCTCGCCGTCGCGTTAGCGAAGGTTTTCAGCACCGCCCGCAGCGGGCGAGGCGGCTCCCGACAGGATCTGGCGGACCGGCCGATCCCGTTGGAAGTCAACATCCCGGTTTTGCCGTGCCGCGGCGGACCTGTTGTTGCGCACCGCCTCTTCGAGCCATTGGGCTGGACCGTGGAGGCGCTCCCCATCCCGCTGGACGACGGATTTCCTGAGTGGGGCAGCTCCAGGTATGTCCGGCTTCGCCTCACTGGAGAGATGCGTCTGGCCGACACGCTCAATCAGTTGCACGTCCTCCTGCCGGTGCTGGATGAGTCGAAGCACTACTGGCAGGGGCCCGATGAGGTGGACAAGCTGATGCGCTCGGGCGAGGCGTGGCTACCGACCCACCCTGAGCGGGAACTGATCACGCGCCGCTACCTCGGCCGGGCCGGCGCCCTGAGGCGTGTGGCCCTGGCTCGACTGGCTGAGCTCGGAGACGACCTTGTCGAGATGGTGGAGCCGGTCGAGGACGAGGAGGTGTGGCAACTGGAGGAGAAGCGCCTGCCGCTCAACGCCCAGAGGCACGCCGCGGTCCACCAGGTGCTGCTCGACGCAGGGGCACAGTCAGTCATCGACCTGGGCTGCGGTTCAGGCCAGTTCCTCGACCGACTGGTCAAGACGGGGGCCTTCACCCGGGTCGCTGGGTCGGACGTGTCGGTGCGGTCGTTGCAGCATGCCGCCGCACGTCTGCGGCTGGAGCAGATGAGCGAGCGGCAGGCCGAACGGATACAGCTGTTCCACAGCGCCTTGACCTACGAGGACGACCGGTTCGCCGGGTTCGACGCCGCTGTCCTGATGGAGGTCGTCGAACACGTCGACCCCTCGCGGCTGGAAGCCTTGGAACGTGTCGTGTGGGGCGCAGCCCGGCCCGAGCTTGTCCTAGTGACGACCCCGAACAGCGAGTACAACGTCCTGTACGAAGGGTTGGCGGGCATCCGGCACCCTGACCACCGGTTCGAGTGGACCCGCTTGGAGTTCTCCGACTGGACCGAGCATGTTGCCACCACGTACGACTACACGGTGGAGCGCCGCGGCATCGGAGAGGCCGACGAGACACTCGGCGCCCCGACCCAGATGGCCATCTTCACCCGGAAGGAGGGCCGTGATGACTGAATTCTCGGATGGTCTCTCGGTCACCGTGCCGGCCATGGGCCTGGTCGTGCTGATCGGCGTGTCAGGAAGCGGTAAGTCGACGTTCGCCCGGACACACTTCAAGCCGACCGAGGTCCTCTCCAGCGACTTCTGCCGGGGCTTGGTCGCCGACGACGAGAACGACCAGGCAGCCACCCCGGATGCGTTCGACGTGCTGCACTACATCGTCGGCACACGGTTGCGGCGCGGCCTGCTGACCGTGGTCGATGCCACGAACGTGCAACGGGCCGCCCGGGCTTCGCTCGTCAAGCTCGCCAAGAGCCACGACGTCCTCGTGGACGCCATCGTGCTGGACGTGCCCGAGTCGGTCGCGGTCGAGCGCAACGCGGCACGACCAGACCGGGACTTCGGCCGCCACGTCATCGCCCGCCAGCACCGGGACCTCCAGCGGTCCCTGAGCAAGCTCAACAAGGAGGGATTCCGGCGGGTCCACGTCCTGCGCGGCACCGACCAAGCGGACGCGGCGCGGATCGTGCGTGAGCGTCCGTGGAACGACCGCGCGGACCTGCACGGCCCCTTCGACATCATCGGCGACGTCCACGGGTGTGCCTCGGAGCTGCGGAGCCTGCTCACCAAGCTGGGCTGGACCATCGCTGTCGACGAGACCGGTGTGGCGATCGGAGCCTCCCACCCGGAGGGCCGGAAGGCCGTCTTCGTCGGTGACCTGGTCGACCGGGGCCCGGACACAGTCGGCGTGCTGCGCCTGGTCATGGGCATGGTCGCCTCCAGCGACGCCCTTTGCGTGTCCGGCAACCACGAGGCCAAGCTGCTGCGCGCCCTGCGCGGGTCGAAGGTGAGCATCTCCCACGGTCTGGCCGAATCCCTCGCCCAGCTCGAGCAGGAACCCGAAGACTTCCGGGCCCGGACGCTGAGCTTCCTGGATGGGCTCATCAGCCACTACGTCCTGGACGGGGGCAACCTCGTGGTCGCCCACGCCGGGTTGAAGGAGGCCTACCACGGCCGGTCCTCTGGGCGGGTCCGGGCCTTCGCGCTCTACGGTGACACCACCGGGGAGACCGACGAGTACGGACTGCCCGTGCGCTACCCCTGGGCGCAGGAGTACCGCGGCAAAGCCATGGTCGTCTACGGCCACACCCCCGTCCCCGAGGCGGAATGGGTCAACAACTCCATCTGCCTCGACACCGGCGTCGTGTTCGGCGGCGCGCTCACCGCGCTGCGCTACCCCGAGCGCCAGATCGTATCCGTGCCGGCCGGGCAACAGTGGTACGAACCGGTCCGACCGCTCACCCCGCCCGGCCGTGACCGCGAGCCCACGGTGCTGAAGATCGACGATGTCGCCGGCACCCGCTGGCTGCAGACCACCCATGCCGGCAAGGTCAAGATCCCCGAGGAGAACGCCGCCGCTGCACTAGAGGTGATGAGCCGGTTCGCCGTCGACCCACGCTGGCTGATCTACCTGCCACCGACCATGTCGCCGGTCGCTACCTCCACGCTGGAGGGGTTCCTGGAGCACCCGGAGCAAGCGTTCGAGGAGTATGCGGGGTGGGGTGTCACGCGGGTGGTGTGCGAAGAGAAGCACATGGGCTCACGCGCCATCGCGGTCATCGCCCAGGACGCGGAGGCCGCTGAGCGGCGCTTCGGGGTCGGTGACGGCACCACTGGCGCTGTCTACA
>NZ_JAUNVI010000040.1:0-5662 GCF_030537745.1 Ornithinimicrobium sp.
TCGGTGATCTGAGCGATTTCCTCGCGTTTGAGGAACCGCGCCGCTTAGTTGTCCTTGCGCCGAAGGAGGCTGCGTAGGGCCTCCTTGTTGACCGCTGCGATAGCGGTGAGCGGGATGTTGGCGGGGCACACCTGGGCACACTCACCGTAGAGCGAGCATGGGCCAAAGTCTTGCTCCATCTCGCCGATCATGGCCCGAGCACGGTGGCCACGCGCGAGCGTGCCGGTAGGCAGCAGGGAAAGGTGGGCGAGTTTGGCGCCGACGAAGAGGT
This sequence comes from Ornithinimicrobium sp., assembly GCF_030537745.1. Lineage (GTDB taxonomy): Bacteria > Actinomycetota > Actinomycetes > Actinomycetales > Dermatophilaceae > Ornithinicoccus. Next base: position 272 of record NZ_JAUNVI010000040.1, read on the forward strand.
GGGCGGAGCCGTTCGGGCACGCTGCGACGCATGCGCCGCAGCCGATGCACGCGGCCATGTCGAGCGCCCTCTCAGCCTGCTCGTGGCTGACCGGCAGCGCGCCGGCGGGCAGTGCCGCGCCGCCGGGGACGCCCACATACCCGCCGGCGGTGATAACCCGGTCCAATGCGGAGCGGTCGACGACGAGGTCTCGGATCACCGGGTAGGTGGCAGAGCGCAGGGGTTCGAGGCGGATGCGTCGGCCGTCCTCGTAGCCCGACAGGCGTTGGTGGCACGAGGGAGTGTTCCGCTGAGGACCGTGCGGCTGGCCGTCGACGGTGATCCCGCACGCGCCGCAAATGCCTTCGCGGCAGTCGGACTCGAACGCCACCGGGTCCCGGCCCTCCTCGACAAGCTGATCATTGAGGCGGTCAAGCAGTTCGAGGATAGACATCTCGGGGGCCGCGTCATCGACTGTATGGGTCTCATAGTGCCCAGGACCCAAGGGATTCTCTTGGCGCCAGACGTCGAGAATGAGTTTCACGTGTAATCCCTTGTCTCAAGGGGCACAGCCTCGAAGGTGAACGGCTCGTGGTGCCGCACCAACTGGCCGGCAGTCACCTGCCAGGCCGAGGCGAACGCCCACTGCTTGTCGTCACGGGCCGCCTCACCCTCGACCTGGTGCTCGCTGCGGAAGTGCGCTCCGCAGGACTCTTCGCGGTCCAGGGCATCGACGCACATGAGTTCGGCGAGCTCCAGGTAGTCCGCGACCCGCCCTGCGTGCTCCAGCTCCTGGTTGAGTCGATCGCTGGTGCCCACCACCCGGAGTTCGGTCCAGAACCTCTCGCGCAGCGCGTGAATCGCGGTGATCGCTGTCTGCAGCGTCTCGCGGGTGCGGATGACTCCGCAGCCGTCGTAGAGGATCTCCCCGAGGAGGCGATGAAAGTAGGCCGGGCCGTGCCTGCCGCCGACCCCCAGCAAGGCCTTGACCTGATTACGGGTGCGGTCGAGAGCTTCGAGGACCGGTGCTGAGTCGGGGTCGAGCGGGCTAGTCCCCAGCAGCGGCGCAACATAGTCCGCCACCGCGTAGGGCAGCGTGAACCAGCCGTCCACGCATGCCGAGAGCAGGGAGTTCGCGCCGAGGCGGTTAGCTCCGTGGTAGCCCCATCCGCATTCTCCGCCGACAAACAGTCCGGGCAGCGACGTCATCATGTTGTAGTCGCTCCACAGGCCGCCCATGGTGAAGTGGGCGCCCGGCGCGATACGCATCGGCACCGTGTAGGGGTCTTCGGTCGTCGCGCGCTCGTACATATCGAAGAGGTTTCCGTAGCGCTCGGCGATCGTGGCTTTGCCGAGCCGGGCGATGGCATCGTGGAAGTCGAGGTAGACGCTGTTGTGCAACGGGCCGACGCCGTGACCTGAGCGGATCTGCTCCGTCGCGGCGCGGGAGGCGACATCGCGGGGCGTGAGGTTGCCGAAGGCTGGGTACTTGCGCTCAAGGTAATAGTCGCGCTCCTCCTCCGGGATGTCGTTGGCAGCCCGCACGTCACCCGACGTGGCAGGCACCCAGATGCGCCCGTCGTTACGAAGCGACTCGCTCATCAGGATCGTCTTCGACTGCCACCGAGAACTGATAGGCAGCGCAGTGGGGTGGAATTGGATGAAGGAGGGCGAGGCGATGTGCGCGCCGTGCTGGGCAGCGCGCCAAACCGCCGACGCGTTCGAGTTCTTGGCCAGCGTGGAGTGGTAAAAGATGTTGCCGTAGCCTCCCGTGCACAGCACGACCGCGTGGGCGGTATGCGCGGTGATCTCTCCGGAGATGAGGTTGCGCATGACTACGCCACCGGCCCGCTCTCCGTCCATGACGAGATCGAGCATCTCGTGGCGCGTGCGCAGGGTGACCGTCCCGGCTGCGACTTGGCGCAAGAGTGCCTGAGCGCTGGCGATTTGCATCTGCTGGCCGGTCTGGCCACGTGCGTAGAAAGTGCGGGAGACCCGTACGCCGCCGAAAGAGCGGGTGGCCAAACTGCCGCCATACTCTCTGGCGAACGGTGCACCGATGGCGTTGAGATGGTCGATCACGCGCATCGACTCCTCGCCCAGCCGGAACGCATCGGCCTCACGCCCGCGGAAGTCGCCACCTCTGACCGTGTCGATGACGAAGCGCTCGAGAGAGTCATTGTCAAGCGCTCCCTCGCGCGCGGCGTTGACTCCGCCCTGCGCGGCGACCGAGTGCGCGCGACGGGGTGCGTCGTGGTAGGTGAAGCACTCCACCTCGTATCCAAGTTCCCCCAGTGCCGCTCCCACACCGGCACCAGCCAGCCCCGTGCCGACGACGATGACCTTCAGCTTGCGCCGGTTTGCGGGGTTGACGAGCTGGTACTCGAGTTTGCGTCGGCGCCAGGCGCTCGCCAGCGGCCCGCCTGGAACGGCAGGGTCGAGCACTCCGCCAACCTGCGCGCCGGCGACCGCCGTCGGCGGCGGCGCCCATCCCGCAGGGATGTTCACTTCAGCACCCCCATCAGCACAGCCACGGGAATGATGATGTTGCCCAGTGTCACCGTGAGCGCCACCCCTCCCGCGGCGACGTAGGCCACTGCTCGCAGGCGTCGGCCGGTGGCTCCGAGATCGCTCACCACTGTCCACAACCCGTGCGCCAGATGCAAGAACAGGGCGAGCATCGCGAGCATGTAAAAACCGGCCGCGAGCGGTCGCTGCAAACTGGCGATGAGGTTTTCGTAGGCGTGGGCTTCCTGCGGCCCTGCGGGGCGAAAAGACTCCACGGCGACGAGTGCGGTGCCAGTTGTGAGGTCGAGGACGTGGATGACGATGAAGACGAGCAGCATGATCCCGGTGAGGAGCATCGTGCGCGCTGAGAAGGATCCCAGCCGCATGCCTTTGCGCCGGTGCGGGCCACGGGAGGCCCGACCCCGGACCCAGAGCGCGCCAGCGGCCCCCACATGGGCCACGAGGCACCCGAACAGCACGATCCGGAGCATCCATAACAAGCCCTCATAGGGCAGGAAGGGCTGCAGCACCGTTCGCAGCCAATGCGCGTACTCGTTGAAGTGGGCGGCGCCAGTGAACACCTTGAGGTTGCCGATCATGTGCACGAACACGAACAGCGCGAAGAGCGCACCGGTGAGGGCCATGACGACCTTCAACGCCCAACTTGGCATCCGCGGTGGCGTGCGTATCCGGGCGACGCGGATGTGTCCCAACGCGAGCGCCTCGCGATCGGCTCCTGGCACCTGCGAACTCACGCCGGACGGCGGTTGGAAGATCACCTTTGGCGACGGCACTGCCACCTCCTGTCCTCGCGCGTCACCCTACGGCCCCCCGCGCGGGGGGCCTGCGACAAAGTCCACACGTGACAATGGGGACTCTGTCGCAGGCTCTGCGCGCCAAACTCAGCGGCTGATGGCGAGTTTCATCGCCTTGGTCTCCGCGGCACGCTCGAACGTGTCGTAGGCGTCCATGAAGTCGTCAAGCTTGAAGCGGTGGGTAACGAACTGCTCGGGCTTGAGCTTGCCCTGGGCGACGAGCTTGAGGAGCATCGGCGTGGTCGTTGCCGAGACCAGACCAGTGGTGATGGCGATGTCCTTGATCCACAGGTCCTGGAGGGGCAGGTCGACCGAAGTGCCATGCACGCCGAGGTTCGCCACCGTCCCGCCGGGACGGATGATGTCGACAGCAGCGGTGAAGGTCGCCGGGATGCCGACCGCCTCCATCGAGGTGTCCACGCCCAGACCGTCGGTCATCGCCATGACCTGGTCTTTCCAGTCGGCCTCGCCGTTGTTCACAGCATCGGTGGCACCGAATCGCTTGGCCTGCTCCAGGCGATTCTCATCCAGGTCGATGGCAATGACCCGCGAGGCTCCGTAGAGGCCGGCCGTCATCATCGCCGACAGACCCACCGGACCAGCGCCGATGACGGCGACGACGTCGCCAGGCTTGACTCGCCCGTTGCGCACGCCAATCTCGAATCCGGTGGGCAGGATGTCGGAAAGCATGATGCCCGCCTCGTCGCTCACTCCCTCTGGGAGCTTGTGCAGCGAGTTCTCGGCGAACGGGACACGCACATACTCCGCCTGGGTGCCGTCGATCAGGTGCCCGAAGATCCACCCGACTCCCTCGGCGCCCTCGGCGGCCAGACAGTGGGAGGGGAGTCGCTGCTGACAGTACGAACAGGATCCGCAGGAAGAGACACAGGAGATGATGACGCGGTCTCCGACGGAGAGACGACTCACGGCCGACCCGACCTCGGTGATGGTGCCCACTCCCTCGTGACCGAGGATGCGGCCCTCAGTCACCGCAGGGACGTCGCCCTTGAGGATGTGGAGGTCGGTGCCGCAGATGGTGGTCATGTCGACCTGGACGATGACGTCCGTGGCGTCGATGATCTGTGGGTCCGGTACCTCTTCCCACGCCTTGTTGCCGGGACCGTGGTAGACGAGTGCCTTCATGGTGAGCCTCCTGGTGTCAGTGACGCCGTCGATCGGCTTCCCCCCGCGAATGGCCCGGGAGGTCTATAATACTCGGCGCTCGATTCCACTCGGCATAGGGATCCCCCAATGTCGCGTGTTCACTGTGGAAGCGTCGTGACAGCCACTGAGGTCGTTGGGAGCTGCGCCTGAACTATTCGGTGGTGACGACCCTGGTGCCGCCCGCGAACTTGTCGTGCAAGCCCTGCTTGGTGGGGCTGGAGTTGATGCTGATCGCGATCATGATCACCACGGCGAGCCCCGCGAGCCCCGCCAGGAACTGGATGATCGATCCCAGGATCCATAGAATCCCGATGCTGACGACCGCACCGACGAAATATCCAGCCAAGGTGATGAGGTTGAAGGCGTTGCGCTTGAAGGCCTCCTGCATCGTCGGGTTTCCACCGTTCGGCCCCTCGGTGCGCAGTTTGAGGACCAGTTTGCCCAACGTCTGACCCTTATTCGCCTCCATCCAGGAGAAGTAGCCCATCACGGCGACCACGTAGACGGCCGCGGCCAGTATGCCGAACAGCCATTCACCGATGGAGCCCATCGCGCGGCCGAGGATTTGCAGAAAAACCACCACAATGGCAATGGGAACAGCCACGATGATCCCGTCCACCATCCTCGCGAGGAACCGCGTGACGAGCTCACCCGGGCGGCCGGAACCAGGGCCGGTCTGGCTCATGCCCGCGGGGCGAGGCTGCTGACCGCCACTTTCCGGCGCAAGGTCTCCCTGGGGCTGTTGGGGATATGCGTAATCCTGGGCGCCGCTCGGATTCGGCTCCGGGTGGCCCGGCGCGGGGCCGGTGCCGAAGTTGTGGTCCTGAGGTCCGGTCGTCATGATTTCCTCCACGGTAGGTAGCCACCTCGACCTTGAGACGGCATGTGACGACCTTATCGGCTGCATAATTTATATCAAGGGGTT
>NZ_JAUNVI010000040.1:5762-27586 GCF_030537745.1 Ornithinimicrobium sp.
ACCTTGAGACGGCATGTGACGACCTTATCGGCTGCATAATTTATATCAAGGGGTTACAACAAGAGCACATATTTCTGGGCGAAGGGAAAGATTTGAGCAAGGGGGTCGTCTTGAGCCGGAACCGAGATAACGGTCGACGAGGGAGGGGAGTGCACCATGTGTCGATTTTTCTGAGCGATGATGGGAAGGGTGCACCTCGAGAAGGTCGGCCGCGCCGACCTGATCGTCGCCCCCGCTCTCGTCCTCGCCCTCCAGAGCCTGGTAGGCATGCCGATCGCGAACGCGATGCTGCGCACATACGTCGCCAGGCGGGTGGCGGCGGGCGTGTATGCCGCTCCGATAGGCGATCGGAGTTGCCGAAGACCCGGTGTCCCCCGAAGAGCCCGCGAGACCCGAGGTTCGGACACTGATCCCGGAGCGGTTCCAGGAGGGCACGTTCCTGATTGCTCTCGTTTTCGCGTTCGCCTGGGGCGCCATCGCACTGGGCGCGTGGACCGGGATCAACGCCGGGGTGTGGGCGCTGCTGCTCGGCCTGGGCGGACGTGCCGTGGGGATCCTTCTCGACGCCACGCTGTACAAAGCCAACGCCTTCGGTTTCGTGATGCCGGTCATCATCATGGTCGTGCTCGCCTCGATGTCCACAGCGAGTTGGGACTCCGTCGTGACCTCATTCGCTCCGGCGATCGCCGTGCTCATCGCCGCAGTCGTCGGGATCATCCTGTTTGCTGGGCTCGCGTCCCGCGTGGTCGGTGGGATCCGCTCAAAGGCTTGCCGGTCGGGCTCACTGCGCTGTTCGGCTTTCCTGCCGACTACATGCGCTGCCAGGAGATCAGCCGATCGCTCGGGAGAGACGAGCGTGAGGATGAGTCGATCATGGAACGACATCTACATCCCGATACTCATCGGTGGCTTCACGACGGTCACGCTGTCCTCCGTCGTCGTCGCCTCGATCCTGGTCTCTACCTTGGTGTGACCGCGACGCACGGCAGGCTCAGCTGACCCCGACCACACGCGGGCTGAGGGGTCGATGCGTTCTGTCAGAATCACCCTCATGACCTCGTCGCTGCCCGTGCTCGCCGACGCCGACGTCCGGCACGTCCAGCAGCGCACGCTGATCACTCTGATGGGGAGCCAGACCCTCGGGGGCATCGGGGTGGCCAGCGGCATCGCGGTGGCCGCCATCGTCGCGGCAGACGTGAGTGGCCGTGACGCGCTGTCCGGACTGGCCAACACCACCCAGGTGCTCGGCGGCGCGCTCTTCACGGTGCCGATCGCCGCCATGATGGGACGGTGGGGTCGTCGCTCCGGGCTGACCACGGCATACCTGATCGGCGCCGTCGGCGCGGTGCTGGCAATCACCGCCACCACGCTCGGGGAGTTCTGGCTGCTCCTGCTGGGCACCACGCTGTTCGGCGCCTCGACCACGGCCAACTCTCAGGCGAGGTATGCGGCGACAGACCTGTCCGCGCCCGAGCGTCGTGGGCGGCAGTTGAGCTGGGTCGTGTGGGCCACCACCATCGGGTCCGTGCTGGGACCCAACATGATCGGGCCGGGCAAGGCGGTCGCAGGGCTGCTCGGACTCCCGCCGCTGGCTGGTGCCTGGGTGTTCTCGGCCGTCGGCTTCGTGCTGGCCGCGCTCATCCTGCACTTTGCGCTGCGGCCGGACCCTCTTTTGCTCTCTCGCCAACTGGCAGGAGCGGAAGAGGATGCGACGCTGCCACGTGGGCACGTTGGGCACGGGCTGGGGATCATCTGGCGCACGCCCGCCGCGCTGTGGGGGACCGCAGCCCTCACGGTCGGGCATGTGGTCATGGTGAGCGTCATGGTGATGACACCGCTCCACATGGTCCACGGCGACGCTGCGATCGAGCTCATCGGCCTGGTGATCAGCCTGCACATCCTCGGCATGTACGGACTGTCGCCGGTGGCCGGCCAACTCACCGACCGGTGGGGCGCGCCCAAGGTCGTGCTGCTCGGTGTGGGCCTGCTGGTCCTGGCCTGCTATCTGTCCGGGATCTCCCAGGACGGCCATTCCAGCACGCTGACCGCTGGTCTGATCGTGCTCGGTCTGGGGTGGTCCTGCACGATGGTGGCCGGGTCCGGGACGGTGGCTGGGGCGGTGCCCGTGGGGCAGCGCGCTTCGGTCCAGGGCGCAGCCGATCTGGTCATGGGCCTGTCGGCCGCGACAGGCGGGGGCCTGGCGGGCGTCGTCATGGATTTCTGGTCCTACGGTGCCCTGTGCGTCGTCGCGGCGATAGCGGCACTCGCGCTGGGAGCCTTCACGGTCACGCGGCTGCAAGTCGTTAGCCTGAAGAGGTGACCTCGCCCCGCTACACCCACTCCCTCGACCCAGCCCGGGTCGATACCGTCCAGCGCGCGCGGACGCGGTGGCGCCATGAGGTCGCTGACCTCGGCGGTCCCAACACCCTCCTGTGGCACCGCACCTCGCTCACCGGCACCTTCGATCTCAACCTGGCCCACCCCGGTGGGGTCGCAAAGCTGCTTTCTGGGCGACCGACCCTCCTGTCCGAGCTGGTCCGCGCGCACGTCGCCTTCCTGGACGCCTCACGTCGCATCGGCGCCATTCGCGACAAGATCAGCGAGCTCCGGCGAGAGCACGGCATCGAGGCCGGCTTCCTGGCGATCGGCCTGGCCACCTGGACCCTGCACCGGGTGCCGGTCCCACCACGCGCACCGGTGCTGCTCCGCGCCTGCACGATCCGCCCGGTGGACGCAGCACACAGCGACTACACGATCGAGCTGCACGAGGACGTCGTCTTCAACCCCGTCCTCGAGCACTACCTGCGCAGCGAGGCCCACCTCGAGCTTGACCCCGCCATGCTCGCCGGGCTCTCTTCGCAGAGCCACGGTTTCGACCCGCGGATGACCTACCAGGCGCTGGAGCAGATCTGCCAGGAGATGGCCGGCTTCGCGATCGGTCCCCAGATGGTCATCGACACCTTCCCCTGGGCCAAGCTTCCTCTGGTCACGGCCTACACGGGTGCGGCGCGGAGACTGGCGGAGCACGATGTGGTCGCGGCGCTCGCTGGCGCGGACGTGTCATTGACGTCGCAGGGTCCCGACCCGGAGCGTGCCGACGACCCCCAGCGAGAGCTCTCCGCGCTCGACGCCGACCACGCTCAGCGGTTGGTCATCGATGAAGCCCTGCAGGGTGTCAGCCTGGCGCTTGACACCCCGACCGGCACCGGCGCGACCCAGACGGTCGCCAACGTGGTGGTCGGCGCGCTGTCCGAGGGACGTACCGTCCTGGTCTGCTCTGAGGAGCGGTCGGCGTTGGAAGGCCTGCAGCGCCGGCTGGAGGCCGTCGGCCTCGGCGACCTCTGCCTTCACCTCGCCGAAGACCCGGCGTCGATGCGGCGTGCCCTGGCCCAGGTCCGGCAAGCCGTCGACCAGCTCCCGCGAGAAGACGAGCCGGAGATCGGGCCCGATCCATTGCCCGCCCGTACGGCCGCTCTCGAGGTGCTGCAACGTGAGCATGACCTCCTCAGCCACCACCATGAGCCCTGGGGACTCTCGCTGCCAGACCTGGAGGAGTCTCTGGCCGTCCTCGCAGCACTCGACCATCCACCTTCCTCCAAGGTGCGGCTCCCCCTCAAGGTGCTCCGTGCCATCGGAGACGAGGAGCTCTCCGCCGCCAGCGATGCGCTCGTGGAGGTCGCCGACGCAGGCGCCTGGCCGGGCGGACGCATCCCAGACCCTTGGTATGGGGCGCGCCTGACCTCGCACGACGAAGCTGCCCGAGCCCAGGAAATCGTGGCGCGCCTCGTCACCGGAGATTTCACCCGAGCGCGAGAACTCGCCGACCGGATCGCTCAGGCGGCCGGGATGCCCAGCCCTGTCAATCTGCAGCAGTGGGGATCGTCGCTCGACCTGATCGCGCGGGCGAGCCAGACTCTCGACGCCTTTTCCCCGCGCATCTATGACGCTCCGCTGGTCGACATGGTCGCGGCCACCGCTGCGCGGGACGAGGTCGTCGAGCGCCCCGGGGCCGTGGCCCGGGCGCGGCTGCGACGTCAGGTGCGCTCGTTGCTGCGGCCTGGCACGCCACCACCCGATCTTGCCGATCGGGTGCGGTGGGCGCGCGACGAACGTGACGAGTGGGAGAAGGTGGCAGGAAGGGCGGCCCGCCCTGCGGCGCCCGAAGGGTGGGAGGAAGCCTTCAGTGCCTACGCCCCGGTCGGAGAAGACCTGACCTGGCTCGAAGGGGTGCTCGCGGGGACCGGTGTCGGCAACGGCATGGAGTTGTCGACGGTCCATCTGGACACCGTGCTCGAGCGCCTCGTGACCCTCGATGCCCGTGCGGACCGGGCCCCGACGGCGGCTACCGCATACCCGCTCCTCCAACCGCTGCGTGACCAGGGCCTCGGCGACGTGGTGGATGACCTCGCCCGACGCGGTGTGGCGGCGGACAAGGTCGGCGCCGAGGTCCGCTTCGTGCACCGGTCATCGGTGCTGAGCCACCTGCGTTCGGGCGTGCTGGAGCACCGTGCCCCGGCCGAGACGGTCCGCGACGCGGAGCGGGCCTTCCGCAAGGCTGACCGCCTCCATCTGGAACGCAATGCCCGACGGGCGCGCAGGGCGGTGCTGCGCCGCTTCAACCGCGCGCTCGCTGGGCACGCCTCGCAGGTCACGGCCTGGGAACGAGCGCTGGAGGCCTCCATGGTCGGTGCCGTCGATGTGCGCGACGTCATCAGCCGGGCGCCGGACGTGGTGCTCGCGGCCACACCGGTGATCATGGCCTCGTCGCTGGTCGTGCCCGCGGTGCTTCCACCGGACATGGTCTTCGACCTCGTCGTGGTGGATCGCGCTGGGCGGACCACCACCGCACGGGCCGTGCCGGCGATCGCGCGCGGTCGTCAGGTGCTGGTCGTCGGTGACAGCGGTGGCCTCGGTCCTCGACCATTCTCGGTCGTCGCAGATCCTCGCCTCGAGGGTGACCTTGGCGAGTACGCCGGCACCTCGCTCCTGCAGGATGCCTCGCTGGTGCTCCCGGTCCGGCACCTGCAGACGCACTACCGGGCGCTCGACCAGGGGCTCGTCGCGCCGTTGGCGTCAGTCATGCCCACCCCTGTGCACAGCTTTCCTGGCACGGGGCGAGATCCGGCCATCCGTGAGCACGTCGTAGGCGGAGCCGTGAGCGAGTTGGTCGCGGCAGCCGTCCGGATCGCGGTGGACCTGGCCCGCTCCGCGCCCCAGGAGAGCCTGATGCTGATCACCGACGACGACGCAATGACCGAGGACGTTTCGCTGGCCCTGCGTGCCGCGCTGGTGCCCGAGGGGGACCACCGCGACCAGGATCCGGTGCTCTCGGCGGTCCTCGGCGATGACGACCCGAGCGCGGAGCCGTGCGTCGTCCGGCCGGCCCCCTCGACCGCTGGCGAGGTGCGCGACAGGGTCGTGTGGGTCAGCGGACCGCAAGCCGCTCGCGACGACCGCGTCGCGGCAGCCGTGGTGGCCTCTGCACGCAGATCCGTCGATATCGTGACGGCCGTGGCGGCCCAGGACTGGCCCGCCGGTGCAGGTAAGGACCTGCTGAACCGGGCGCTGCAGTTTGGCGCGCAGCCGCACCGCGGCAACCGGTCCGCGGTCCTGGCTGAGCTGGTCCGGCGGCTGCGCACCGAGGGACTCAGCGTGCAGGAAGGATTCGGTCACGGCCCCCACGTCATCGACGTGGCGGTGTCTTCTGGGGAGGACGACACCACCCGACCGGTCGCGATCGACAGCGACGCGGCGACGGGCTCGGGAGCAGCCGCGCCCGGCCGTGACGCGGTCCGGCTCCGGCATGATCAGCTGGCGCGGATGGGTTGGATCCCGCTCCGGATCCGAAGCACCGACGTCTTCGCCGATCCCGCTCGCGAGGTGGCGCGCGTCGTGCAGGCAGTCCGGGACGCGGGTCAGCGGCTCTCGTGAGCACCCCGCAGCAGCCAGCACCTGGGCGGAGACGACGGCGCACTCATCGACGGTTCTGCGCCCCGCCGACCAACCCGTCCGCCGATCAGTCCGACGACGTCGCGACGGGCAACCGTCTGGTCGTGCACGAGGACGAGTCGAGCCGGTCTGACACGCCTCGCGACCGCTGGATAAAGGAGCAACGGCCCCCCCATTGGGATTGACCGGGGGACGTCGCATCCCCCGTGAGACAGCAGACCCCGGCACGCTGGTCGCGTGCCGGGGTCTGTCGTTGTCAACGGCTGGCGGGGCCTCGGCCCCGCAGCGCGACGGGTGCTTACAGGTTGCCCTCGCGACGAACGGCAAGGAGGTCGCGGATCTCGCGGAGGGTGGCCACCTCGTCCGTGACCTCCACGGCGGGCTCCAGCCCACCGTGACGACGCTCGTTGAACTTGTTCATCGGGACGACGAAGGCGAGGTAGACGACCAGCGCGGTGAGCAGGAAGACGATCAGCGCGTTGATGATGGCGGCGAAGTCCATGTAGGTGGACGGGTTGCCCTTGAGGATCTCGAAGCCGAGGCCCGAGGCGTTGGCCCCACCGGCCGCGTTGAGCAGCGGCGTGATGATGCTGCCGACGACGACCTCAACAACCTTGGCGAAGGCGACGCCGATGACGAGGGCGACCGCCAGGTCGACAACGTTGCCGCGCATAATGAATTCTTTGAAGCCTTGGATCATGATTCTCCTTGTTCTCACCGCACAATAGGCGGAGCCCAGGACAAAGCCCTGGTTGGTTTTGGTATGGGTGGCTCATAGCGTCGGTGCCCTGAGCCCGGCAGATCCTAGTCGAGAAGAGATGAGACCGCAATCTTCAGCAGGGTGACGCCCTCGGCTCCGGCTTCCTAGCCGCTGATGATGGGAGTCGGGCTTGTCGGCCGGGTTGGGTCAGCCAGCAGGCTGAAGGATCGACACGATGAGTGACCCGCCCGCCGGATCTGCCCCTCGCGCAGCGGCCAGCGCGGCCGCTCCTGGCGGCGGGAGCCCGAGCCAGACACCGCCGGCCTCCCCGGACCACACGGCCAGCACGAGTGCCCCGCCGACCGCGACCGCCCCGTCGATCGGAGAGTGCACATCGACGTGGGTCCCGGCCCGGACCGCCGAAAGCACAGCCGGCTCGGCCAGCGGCAGGAAGATCGCCGTCATCTCCGGACCGTGGCCTGTCAGCAGACCCCCAGCGTCAAGATCGGCGCCGGTGACGACCTCGCCGGGGGACAGGACGGAGGCCGCCGATCGACCGGCAACCGAGGCCAGCGCGTGCACCGAGCCCTCGGGGACGGCGTCTGCCGGCAACTCTCGCACCTGCAGCACTGCGGGACCCAAGGGAGCACCGATCGCAACGCTCTCCGAAGCGACGACGACGGACACGGTCCCGGGGAGGGGGCGGGTCAGAGCGAGACGGGCCGCGCCGCCCACCGCGAGTGCGGCCAGGCCCGCAGCGAGCATCCGTCGCAGGGGCACTCGATGACGGGCGAGCAGGCCAGACCCAGCGCGGTCGCGCCGGCGTGACGGGAGCGAAGAGGTGGGCACGTCACGACGTTAGGTGCACCCCGCCCCTACCGGCACCTGATCAGGGAGAGCCTGTGGACGAACTCGAGCCGGCGGCCGAGGATGTGGAAGAGGACGCCCCCGACGCACTGGGGGCCTTCTTCCCCTGGGGAGCTGCTCCGCTCTTGTCCTTGCCGGCACCGGACTTGTCGGACTTGTCGGATTTCTCAGCAACCGCAGGCTTGTCCGAGTCCTTCCCCGAGGAGCTTGCCGAGGCCGAGCCCTTCTCCGAGCCGCTCCGGGAATCGGTGCGGTAGAAGCCGGACCCCTTGAAGACGACGCCGACGGCGCTGAACACCTTGCGCAGCGTGCCGTCGCAGGTGGGACAGGTCGTCAGGGCGTCATCGGTGAAGGCCTGCTGGATGTCGAAGGAGTGACCGCAGTCCTTGCAGACGTATGAATAGGTGGGCACGAGCCGTGATTCTACGTCGCCTCCATGAGTGTCCTCATCACGTGACCTAGGCTTGCCCCGTGTCCCGTCCGCTGTGGCAGCGTCTGGCCGTGCCGCTCGCGGCGATCCTGGTGGTCGTCGTCGTTGCCGCGGCCGTCCTCGGCGTGGGGTTGACCCGTCGGTCGTTCCCGCTGACCACGGGCGAATTGGAGGTCCCCGGCCTCAGTGCGCAGGTCGAGGTGATCCGCGATGCGCAGGGTACGGCGCACATCTACGCCGACACCCCAGAGGACCTTTTCCGGGGGCAGGGCTTCGTGGCCGCCCAGGAACGCTTCTTCCAGATGGATCTGCGTCGCCACATCACGGCGGGCCGGCTCAGCGAGTTGGTCGGGGAGGGGGGTGTCGAGACGGACAAGGTGATCCGCACCATGGGGTGGCGCAAAGTCGCCGAGCAGGAGCTTTCCCTCCTCAGCCCTCAAGCACGCTCCTACCTGCAGTCCTACTCCGCAGGCGTCAATGCCTACATCGAGAGCCGCAGTGGGCCGTCGGCCATGGCGCTGGAGTATGTCGTGCTCGCTCAGTCGGCGCCGGGCTACCAGGTCGAGCCGTGGACCGAGATCGACTCCCTGGCCTGGCTCAAGGCGATGGCCTGGGATCTGCGCGGAAACTACACCGATGAGCTCACCAGGGGCCTGCTCGTCGGCAAGATCTCGCTGCCGCAGCTCGCCGCTCTCTATCCCGACTATCCCTACGACGCGCACCCCACGATCCTCTCGCCGGACGAGTGGGCCCCGCGTGCGCCCTCTCCCGTCAACGCCGACACGAGGGGTGGCACCAAGGGGGCCTCGGCGCTCGACCCGTCCGCCGACCCGGCCGACCAGGCGCAGGTCGGGCAGCCAGCACCATCGAGCACGCCGACGGGCGAGGCCAACCAGGAATGGCTGGCCGGGCGGGACGCAAAGGAAGCGCTCCTCGACACCTCCGTGGCGTTGGCTGCGGTGCCGGAGCTGCTCGGTCAGGGTGAAGGCATCGGATCCAACTCCTGGGTCGTCTCCGGCGAGCACACGACTACGGGTAAGCCCATCCTGGCGAACGACCCCCACCTGAGCGTCACCCAGCCCAGCCTGTGGCTGCAGGCGGGGCTGCACTGCCGGGTGGTCTCCGAATCCTGCCCCTACGACGTGACGGGCTTCACCTTCGCCGGCTTCCCCGGGGTCATCATCGGACACAACCAACGCATGGCCTGGGGTTTCACCAACCTCGACCCGGATGTGACCGACTTCTACCTCGAGGACCTGCGTGGCGACACGGTGCGCCGCGGCTCCGAGTTCGTCGATCTGGCCGTCCGCGACGAGGTCATCAAGGTCGCCGGTGGCGAGGACGTGCCGATCACGATCCGGGAGACCTCGCACGGGCCGATCCTCTCCGACGTCATGGCGGACATGGCCGACCTCGGCGAGAACGCACCCCTCGGCGGCTCGGAGACCTCCAACGACTATGCAGTGTCCCTGGCCTGGACCGCACTGGAACCGGCACGGACGGCAGAGGCCGTCTTCGCCCTCAACGCGGCCACCGACTGGGACGCCTTCCGTTCGGCGGCACGTCTCTTCGCGGTGCCGTCGCAAAACCTCATCTACGCAGACGTCGACGGCAATATCGGCTATCAGGCCCCCGGGCAGGTGCCGATCCGCAAGGCGGCGACCCACGCCACGCCTCCGGGCTTCTATCCGGCTCCCGGGTGGGAAAGCGCCTACGACTGGCAGGGCTTCGTGGACTTTGAGGACATGCCCTTCGTCTACAACCCGCAGGACGGGATCATCGTCACGGCCAACCAGGCGGTGACCCGAGGGTCACGTCCATTCCTGACGACGGAGTCCGACAAGGGCTACCGGTCTGCACGGATCGGCGACCTGCTCCAGGCCGCGATCAAGCAGGGTCCGGTGTCGGTCGAGACCATGGGGCAGATCCAGCTGGACGACCACAACACGTTCGCCGAGCGACTGGTGCCCTACCTGCTCGCGGCGGACCTCGACGAGTCCTTCTACACCCAGGCCCAGGCCTTGCTGAGCAACTGGGACTTCACCGCGCCGGCAGCGGGTGAGCAGTCTGCAGCCGCCGCCTACTTCTATGCCGTCTACGACGAGCTGCTCAAGACGGTGCTGGACGATGAGCTGCCGCCGGGCCTGGGCGCCAGCGGCAGCGCCCGTTCCATGCTCCTCATGGAGAACCTCCTCGCCACCCCGGACAGCCCTTGGTGGGATGACCGCACCACCGTCGGGGTCGTCGAGTCACGCGACGAGGTGATCCGCTCCGCGATGACGGAGGCACGGCTTGACCTGACGCGACAGATCTCCAAGAACCCAGCTGACTGGTCCTGGGGAAAGCTCCACCAGGTCCGCCTCGAGCACGAGGTCCTCTCCGGGGATGCCGTGCCCGCCCTCGTCCGGGGCATCTTCGGACAGGGCCCTCGGCCCGTCTCCGGCAGCAGCGCAATGGTCAACGCGATGAACTGGGACGCCTCCGAGGAGACCTTCGAGGTCACCTCGGCGCCCTCCATGAGGATGGTGGTCGACCTCTCCGACCTGGACGCCTCGACCTGGGTCAACCACACCGGCAACTCGGGTCACCCGTTCCACCCCCACTGGTCGGACCAGACGGACGAGTGGATCGCGGGGGAGACCTTCCCGTGGCCGTTCACCCGGGACGCGGTGGACGGATCCGGGCAGGACACGCTCATCCTCAAGCCGGCTGCTGACCGCCGCAGACCGCCGCTGACCGTCGCAGCGAGCGCCTCCGGCTCAGCCTCCTTCGGCTCAGCCCTCGTCCGCTGCGCCGTCTTCGGCCAGGATCGCCGGGATGGGCACGATCCCCGACGCCGGTCTGAGCACCGCGTCGACGACGAGGTCGTGCGAGTCCGCGGGCACGGCTGGCACGACCTCGTGGTCGTGCAGCACCACAACGACCGGAGCGCCGCCCGCGAGCTCGCGTGCCGCCGGCAGCGTCGTGTCGTAGTAGCCCCCGCCCTGTCCCAGGCGCACCCCGTCTGCAGAGATCGCTAGCGCAGGGATGAAAAACAGGTCCACGTCCTTCATCGCCCTGGTGCCCAGAGGCAAGCGGTCTGGGTCGTCCAGGTCGGCCCAGTCCAGGTCCGGCCTGGCCAGGGTGATCGGCACCAGCACCCGCACCCCGGCTGCTCGGAGGGCGTCGGTGAGCCCGTCCACGGGTGGCTCGGTGCGCATCGGCTCGTAGGCCGTGACCGTCATCCCGGCGACATCCTCCCGACCCAGCGCCTCGCCATACCTGCGCAGATAACCAAGTCCTGCGGAGCCGAGGGCCTCTCCTGCGGCGGCGCGCGCAGCGGCGTCCCAGTCGCTCACGACCTCGCGCCGCGCAGCCCGGACCAGGGCGCGCCAGGTCACTTTGTCGGCGACGATGTCACCGGAGGGTTGATACGGCGGCAGCAGCGATGGGGTGCTCATCGGTCCATTGTGCGGCGTGCTGATTAGGCTGGGCGGCAGTCCCTACACGAAAGGTCCGGTCGATGATCACGGTCGCGGAGCACCTCGAAAATATCCTGAGTCAGGTCAGCCGCGGGGCCACGGTGCTGCTGCCCGTCCCCGGTGCGCACGGACTGGTCACCGTCGCCGACGTCGTCAGCCGCGCTGATCTGCCGCGCTTCGACAACTCCTCGATGGACGGCTATGCCGTGCGGCGCGAGGACCTGATCGGCGTCACGGCCGAGACGCCCAGGTTGATCCCGGTGGTCGGCGACATCGCGGCCGGCGACGCGCCAGCCCACCAGCACGTCGAGGGCAAGGCCTGGCGGATCATGACCGGCGCCCCGATGCCGGAGGGTGCCGACGCTGTCGTCCCCGTCGAGGACACCGACGGACATGTGCGTGAGGCGCAGTTCCGGGCGGAGCCGTCCGAGGGCGCCAACATCCGGAGGGCGGGCGAGGACGTGCGCGTGGGTGACGTCGTGGTGCCGGCCGGGACACGCCTGGGCGCGGCGCAGATAGCGGCCCTCATCTCCGCAGGCGTGCAGGAGGTCGAGGTCGTCTCGCCGGTGCGTGTGGCGATCTTGTCCACCGGTGATGAGCTGGTGCAGTTCGGTGAGGAGGTCGGGGAGGGGCAGATCGTCGACTCCAACGGGCCGATGCTCGAGGCGCTCGTGCGGGAGGCCGGTTTCTACCCCGTATTCGTCGGCAACCTCCCCGATGACGAGGCCGTGACGCGCAAGGAGATCCGCCGCCACCTCGACTACGCCGACGCGATCATCACCACCGGTGGCGTGAGCATGGGCGCCTACGACATCGTCAAGAAGGTGCTCGCCGGCGAGGGGTCGATGGAATTCCTCCAGGTGCAGATGCAGCCGGGCAAGCCGCAGGGTTTTGGGTTGCTGGGCAAACGCAACGTGCCGGTGTTCACGCTGCCGGGCAACCCGGTGAGCGCCCTGGTGAGCTTCGAGGTTTTCGTGCGACCTGCGCTGCTCAAGGTCGCGGGCCGGTCGGAGTCCTCAGACACGACGACGGGCTATGCGATGACGTCCTGGCGCACGTCGCCGGAGCGGGAGACCTACACGCGGGTGCGCCTGTCCAGAGATGCCACTGGTGCGTATGCCGTGACGCCGGGCGGGGCCGGCTCGCACCTCCTGGGTGGGCTGGCGATGGCTGACGCACTCGCGGTGTCTCACGCCGACGACGACCAGGTCGTCGCCGGGTCCGAGGTCCAGCTGCACTTCCTCCGGCCACGGGCCGAGGTCGACGCGCGGCTCGATGCACAGGGACAGGCGAGCGGGGAAAAGGGTGAGGGCCGGTGACCGATCCAGGCGCTGCCGGCGGCCTCACCCACCTGCGCAGTGATGGCACCGCCCACATGGTCGACGTGACGGCCAAGGCGGTCACCGCTCGGGCGGCCAGCGCCGAGGGGATGGTGTTGTTGTCTGCGGTCGCGGTGGCGGCGCTCCGTGGAGGTGCGGTCCCTAAGGGCGACGCCTTGGGCGTGGCGCGCATCGCTGGCATTCAGGCGGCCAAGCGGACTCCGGACCTCATCCCCCTGTGCCACCCGATCGCGGTCCATGCCGTCGAGGTCGACCTGGACGTGCGTGACGAGGGGGTCCATATCGCGGCCACCGTCCGCACCGCGGACCGCACGGGCATCGAGATGGAGGCGTTGACCTGCGTCAGCGTCGCCGCCCTCGCGCTCATCGACATGATCAAGGCGGTCGACAAGCTCGCGACCATCACGGATGTCCGGGTGACGGCCAAGTCCGGAGGTCGCTCCGGCGACTGGGTGCGCCCGGAGTGAGCTGGCAGTGGCCGGTCTCAGTCGCCACTGACCTTCCCACCGGCCAGCACCTTGCGCTGCGTGCGCTGCGTCGCAGCGACAGGGCGCAGTGGCAGGTCGTTCGCGAGCGCAACCATGAGCGGCTCGCGGCCTGGGAGGCGACGGTGCCGGGAGAGTCCTCGACCCGCACGCCTTTTGGCCAGCTCCGGCGAGGCTCGGACAGAGCAGCCCGGGCCGGTGCTGCGCTGCCTTTCGTGATCGAGGTGGATGGGACCCTGGTGGGTGCCATGCAGCTCTTCGACGTGATCTGGAGCTCGCGTCGAGCAGGCTCGGCGGGCTACTGGCTCGACCGCGAAGCGACCGGCCGCGGCTACGCGACCTGGGCCCTGGCGCTGCTTATCGACCACGTGCTCCTTGGCATCGGCCTGCACCGGGTCGAGGTCGCGATCCTGCCGCACAACGCCCCGAGCCTGGCCGTCGCGGCTCGCCTCCGGCTGCCCGAGGAGGGCCTGCGACGTGGCCTGATGCACGTCGAGGGGCACTGGCGCGACCATCGAGTCTTTGCCGTCGTCGCCGAAGACGTGGCCCCGGGGGGCTACGCGCAGGGTGGGCTCATCCGACTCTTGCGCCGGACCGCCTGACGTTGCGCAGACAACCGGCTCGGTCGCACCAGATTGCCCGGTTGGTCGGCAGGCCAGGGGACCAGAGCCAGATCCCGTCAGTCACAGGGGAAACTTGCGCGACACTCCGCAGGCCTCGCCGCAAGGTGGGACGCCTGCGCCTAACGTGAGCGGCGTGCCCCCCTTGAGCAGCCTCATCTTCGTCGTCATCCTGGCGGTCTGGGCTGTCTATCTCATCCAGCACTGGGTCCGACGCCGCGATCATCTGGCCACCGCTCGCTCGGTCGACCGGTTCTCGGAGTCCATGCGTGTCCTTGAACGCAGGCGTGCGCTACCCAAGCCAGACCTGGCTGAACGAGCGCCGCGCTCCTACTCCGTCTCACCGCTGCGGCCCGCACGGCCCCAGGTGGTCATCAAGAGGCGCGCCTCCCGGACGGCCACGCCCGTGACGGCCACTGCAGGCCTGCAGCGCGCCGGCGCGACCGTGGTGGCGCCCTCGCGCCAGTTCCGGCGTGCTCGTTTCACCGCCCGCCTGCGTGCCGCGGGTCTGCTGAGCGGATCGCTGACCATGGTCACGCTGGTCGGGCTGTCGCTGGCCAGGCTGGTGCCGTCGTGGGCTGCGCTCGTCGGCATCCTCGTCCTGGGTGCCGCGGTCGGGGCCGTGCGCTGGTCAGCCAGTGCGGAACGCGCACGTCGCCGCACGGCGCACGCCAAGACCTCTCGATCGCTCCGGCCCGCCGCGCGCCCTGCTGCCCCCGTCGAGGTCCCGGCTCCGGCCCACGCTTTCGCCCGCCAATCGCTGGCCGCGACCACCCGCACCGCTCGCCGTGCGGTTATCGCGCCACAACTCTACGACCTCGCGGAGGTGGAGGCCTCGTTGACAGACGTGGTCATGCCTGCCGAGCCTGAGGTCCTGCCGCCGCCGGGAGCCGCAGTCGCCAGTGAGGCGGCAGTGGGCACGTGGCAGCCGGTGCCCGTTCCACCACCTACCTACACCCTCAAGGCGAAGGCCTATCGCGCGGACCTCACCGGTGGTGCCCAGTTGCCGGCTGACGGCACCGAGATGGCTCTGGAGGAGGAGTTCGAGGACCTCCCACGCGTCGAGCGAGTGGGCTGAGGATGTGTCAGAGCAGCCGGCCCGGTGATATAGTCAGTAGCTGCACAAGGGGCTGTGGCGCAGTTGGTAGCGCGTCTCGTTCGCAATGAGAAGGTCCGGGGTTCGAATCCCCGCAGCTCCACCGACGAAGGCCCGGACTCTCTCTAGGAGTCCGGGCCTTCAGTTTTCCGGGCCTGTTCGGACGCGCCGGGGCAGAGGCGGGATAATGGTCTCCTTCGGCGAACGCAAGACGCCGTTGCCGAATGCGAGAAGGAGCACGCCATGGCCGTCAACCTACGAGGCCGCAGTCTGCTGTCGCTCATCGACGAGTCGCCTGAGGAGATCCACTTCCTCATCGACCTGGCGCGCACGCTCAAGGCCGAACACCGAGGGGGGACCGAGGAGCAGCGGCTCCGCGGCAAGGTAGTGGCCCTGATCTTCGAGAAGACCTCGACCCGCACCCGAGCCGCCTTCGAGATTGCCGCCTTCCACCAGGGCGCGCACGTGAGTTTTATGCAGCCGTCGACGACCCAGATCGGTCATAAGGAGTCGATCAAGGACAGCGCCCGGGTGCTAGGGCGGATGTATGACGCCATCGAGTATCGCGGCGCCAGGCAGGCCACCGTCCAGACCCTCGCCGCCTACGCCGGGGTGCCGGTTTACAACGGGCTCACCGACGAGTGGCACCCCACGCAGATGCTGGCCGACGCGCTCACCATGAGCGAGCACTGCGACAGGCCCCTGTCGGAGACCTCTTTTGCCTACCTCGGCGATGCCCGCAACAACACCGGGCACTCGCTCCTGCTCCTGGCCGCCAAGCTGGGGATGGACGTCCGGATCGCCGCACCCGCGCTGTTGGCGCCGAGTGAGGAGGTCACCGAGCTCTGCGAGGCCATCGCCGTCACCACCGGTGCCCGGTTGACGATCACTGACGACCCGGCGCAGGCGGTGTCCGGGGTCGACTTCGTGCATACGGACGTGTGGGTGTCCATGGGCGAGCCTGTCGATGCCTGGGACGTGCGGATCGATCTCCTCCTCCCCTACCAGGTCAACTCCGAGCTGATGGCTGCCACCGGCAACCCGAACGCGAAGTTCATGCACTGTCTGCCGGCCTTCCATGACACAGACACCGAGGTCGGTCAGGAGCTGATGGGCGCTCATCCCGAGCTCTCGAGCGGTCTGGAGGTCACGGACGAAGTCTTTGAGTCTGCGGCCAGCATCGTCTTCGAGCAGGCGGAGAATCGACTGCATACGGCCAAGGCGCTTATGGTGGCCACGCTGGCCTGACCGCTTGCTCGACCGCAGGCCCACATCGAGGGGAAACAGTGATGCAAGAACAGGGCAGCGGCCATGACGTCGGTCAATTCGTGCTGCGAGAGCCCGCTCACCACGTGAGTCCGAGAGCGATCCGCTACTGGGTCGTCAACGGATTGATCAGCGGGGTGGTGGGCTGGGTGGTGCTCTTCACAATCTACTGGTTCCTGCCGGATTCGTGGGCAGTATGGGCCGGACCGATCTTCATCCTCATCATGATCAGCAACCTGGTGGACGTGACTCTGGAGCCGCTGATCCGCTATCGCCGCACCCGGTGGGAGGTGTCCGGGGACAAAGTCTTTGCGCAGACCGGTTGGCTCTCCCGGGACCAGCGCATCGCGCCCTTGTCGCGCGTGCAGACGGTCGACACCCACCGTGGAGCGGTGATGCGCCTCTACCGTCTGGCCAACATCAAGGTGACCACCGCCTCGGCTTCTGGCCCCATCACGCTCACCTGCCTGGACACCGAGCTGGCTGACCGGGTGACCGCAGAGCTCGCGCGGATCACCGGCGAAACCACCGGCGACGCGACGTGAACCGACCGGACCTGCCACCTCCGGTGGGGCTACCGGTCGTGCCCCCGCCCACGAGCGTGCAAGGCCTGCGACCACCGACCGGGCAACCCGTCGTGCTGGCGTCAGCCTCGACCGGCGCGCCGGGTGTGCGCCCACCCATGGGCGAGGGCCGGGGGCTCGCCGCTGATGAGGGGTGGCAGCGACTGAGCCGCAGGATGCTCCTCGTGCACCCGGTGCGCACGCTCTGGTCGATGGCCTTCCCCTTAGCGATCGCGTTCTTCGGTGCCACCCGTGGGGACGGGGCCAACCCTTGGTGGATCTGGGTGGGCATCGCCGGTGGTGTGATCGCGCTGCTCGCGGGTGTCTTCACCTGGTTCATCACCCGCTATCGCTTCACCGACGAGCAGCTCCAGCTCCGCACCGGGCTGCTCAGCAGGCGGATGTTGACGGCTCCGCTGGACCGGGTCCGCAGCGTTGATATCGAATCCTCTCCGGTGCACCGCGTCCTTGGCTTGGCCAAAGTCAAGATCGGCACCGGCGTGGACTTGAGCCGGATCGAGCTGGACGGGTTGAGCCAGCAGCAGGCGGCGGACCTGCGCACCTACCTGCTCCGTCGTTCGCAGATCACCAGGGGCGGGCCGGATGGCTTGGGCGCGGGGGAACCGGCTGGCAGTGCCCGCGGGGAGTCGGGCGGACCCCACGCGCACGAGCAGGGTGAAGGGAGCACCGGGCCGGGCGCCGGGACATACCCGCCAAGCACAGTGCAGATGCAGCCGGAAGTCGAGCTCGCCCGGATCGACTGGAGCTGGTTGCGGTTCGCGCCGTTCAGCCTGTCCAGCCTGGTCGTCGTGGCTGGTGCCGTGGGTGTGCTCGCGCAGTTCGGCGACGAACTGCCGATCGACCAGGTCGAGGTCGCTCAGGACGCCTGGACCTGGCTAGCGGCCAGGGCGGTGCTGATCCTGGCCGCCGCCGCAACGGTGGCTGTCGCTCTCGGATGGGTGCTGCTCTCGACCCTGAGCTATGTCATGACCTGGTGGAACCTGCGGGTGGTGCGGGAGCCCAATGGGAACCTCCGCGTGACCCGCGGCCTGCTCACCACGCACAGCCAGACGATCGAACGTGCCAAGGTGCGCGGGGTGGTCATGGGGGAGCCCTTCCTGCTGCGCTTCGTCAAGGGTGCCGAACTCTCTGCCATCGCGACCGGGATCGGGGCAGGCGGCTCCGCGAAGGTGCTGCCGCCCGCGCCACGCCAGGTCGTCACGCAGATCGGCCACGAGCTCCTCGAAGAGGCTGGGCCGCTGACGATGTCGCTGACCGGGCACGGTCCGCAGGCTCGGCGACGCATCCACGTGCGTCACCTATGGACGACGCTCATCCTCACCGGGCTGGTCGCCATCCCGACCTATCTGATCCCCTGGGGGTGGTTCGAGCTGTTCCCGTGGTGGCTGCCGGTCGCCGTACTCATCGTGGTGGGCCCGCTCAACCTGCTCCTGGCCGAGAGCACCTGGCGCAACCTCGGCCATGGTCTGACGCAGGCGCACCTGGTCGTGCAGACGGGGACGGTCATCCGTACGAGAGAGGCTCTGGAACGGGCGGGGATCATCGGGTGGGTCATCCATCAGGGCTTCTTCCAGCGCCGCCGTGGGTTGTCGGACCTGAGCGCGACGACTGCCGCTGGCGCCGAAGTCGTCGTCGCACCCAACATCCCCCTCGAGCTGGCGGTCTCGCTCGCCGCGCGCGCGACCCCGGGAATGCTGGACGACTTCCTGACGTAGTCGGTGGCATGACTGACTTCCAGGACAGGCTCCAGAGGTTGACCGGGACGCCTGCGCAGGCGATGCCCTCGATCGAGCTGCCTCATGATGGGGCCCTGGACGACCACGCTCGCTACGACCGAGCGACTTTTGCCTTCGAGACCAAGGACTACCTGCACGCCGCGACGCTCCTGGAGCCGTTGGCGCAGGCCCACCCCTCCAACGCGGCGACCGTCCTCCTGCTGGCTCGCTCCTACTATCACTCGGCCCGGCTGGGCCGAGCTGAGGAGCTCCTGCGCGACATGGTCGAGCGGTGGCCGAGCGACGGCTACGCCCACCTGCTGCTGGCCCGGACCCTGCAACGGTCCGGCCGGGCGCAGGAGGGCGCCCGCCACCTCAAGATCGCCGAGGCGATGGGGTTGGACTCCTGAGCCGGGCCCGTCAGGTCCAGAAATCGAACCACATGCGCCACTGCCACTGACCCCGTGGGATCACGACAGCAGCCTGGACGGGGTAGTACCAGACGAACCAGGCGGTCGCCAGGACGAGATAGGCGACCACGACGGCGGCGCCCCAGCGGCGACGCCGTCGTGACGCGCGCTCCGGCCCGAGCACGAGTCCGAGGCAACAGACCACGACCAGCACGAGCCAGGGCACGAAGGCGACGGCATAGAAGCTGTAGATGGTGCGCGTCTGGTAGAGGAACCAGGGCAGCCAGCCTGCGACGATCCCGGCCAGCGCCGCACCTGCTCGCCAGTCGCGACCGAGCAGCCACAGGAAGAGCACCACGAGCAGACCCGCGCTCGCACCCCACCAGACGAAGATGTTGCCTAGTGAGGCGATGTAGTCGACGCAGTCGGAGACCTCACAGCCCTGCTCGCCGCGTTTGGGCCACTGCGCATAGAAAAGCGTTGGTCGCCACTGCACCGTCCAACTCCACGGGTTGGAGCTCCACTTGTGCTCGTTGTGGAGTCCGACATGGAAGGTCAGCATCTCGACGTGGTAGGCCCACAGCGAGCGGAGGGGGTCGGGCACCAGCGCGGCCAGGCTCCCGGGATCGGCCGGGTGGTCGCTGGCCCACTCACGCTTCCAGCCGCCCTGGGTCGCGAACCAGCCGGCCCAGGTGGCGACATAGGTGACGATCGTGACGGGCACCATGGTGAGGAAGGCAGGTATGCCGTCCCGCACCACCGTGCCGCTGAACCACCTCGGAGCGCCGGCCGCCCGGCGAGCTCCCAGGTCCCACCAGACCGTCATCAGACCGAAGACAGCCAAGAAGTAGAGACCCGACCACTTCGTCCCGGTGCACAAGCCCAGGCTCACCCCCGCGGCGAGCCGCCACCAACGCACCCCCAGACCGGGCCCCCACTGGCGGGCCCAGCCGCCCCAGGGCGTCCTCGCCCCGGGCCCGGCTCGTCGGTGCTCAGCCCACACCGGCCATCGTTGCGCCAGTCGACGACGGGCCTGTTCGCGGTCGAGCAGGAGAAACCAGAACGCCAGCAGCGCCCACCACATGACAAAGATGTCGAGCAGCCCGATGCGGGACTGGGTGAAGTGGTGCCCGTCGACGGCGAGCAGCGTCGACGCGGCGATCGCCAGCAGCGCGTTGTGCCACAGCATCCAGGCGACCCGACCGATGATCAGGATCGAGAGGGTGCCGACCACGGCCGAGGAGAACCGCCAGCCGAACGACGACTCCGGACCGAAGAGCAACTCTCCGGCGGCGATCATCCACTTGCCGACGGGCGGGTGAACCACAAGGTCAGGAACGGTGCCCCAGACGTCGGGAGTCCCGTTGGTAAAGAGGTCGTCCGGCTTGTCCAGCCCCTCCCGGATCTCCCGCTCGTAGCCGAACAGCCGCAGGGACCAGGCTTGCTTGACGTAGTAGGTCTCGTCGAAGACGAGTCGGTGCGGGTGCTCCAGCCGCCACAGGCGGACAGCGCCCCCGAGGACGGTGACGATCAGGATGCCGAGCCACGCGATCCGGTTGGCGCGCCCCAGCGACCGGGGCAGCGGCCCGAGCAGCCGCTCCCGCAGTGACTCCATACCGGACATGGTAGGTCGTGGGAGGGCCTTACCCCACCGTCGAGGCGAGAGTAGTAACCTGCGAGCGTGGCCACTACAACCCTTCCCGCGCGCCCGACCCGGACGGGTCCGCCCAGCGTCCTGCTGAAGATGATCATGGCCGTGACCGGCCTGTTCTTCCTCGGCTTCCTGCTGGTGCATATGTACGGCAACCTGCAGATCCTGCTGGGGCACGAGGCGTTCGACGAGTACGCCCACCACATCCGGACCTTCGGCGCGCCGATGCTGCCCGAGAGAGGCCTGCTGTGGGTCTTGCGGCTCGGCCTGCTCGCGGCGGTGGGGCTGCACATCTGGTCAGCTGTCACGCTGTGGGGCCGGGCCAACCGGGCACGACCGACGAAATATGTAGCCAAGCGCGTGACCTACGGCGGCTTCTACAGCAGGGCGATGCGCTGGGGCGGGCTGGCTATCGCGGCCTTCGTGATCTTCCACATCCTGCACTTCACCACCCAGACCGTCACGATCGGGGCGGCGCACGCCAGTCCGGCCGCACGGGTGGTGGACAGCTTCAGCCACTGGTGGGGAGTGCTGATCTATGTCGTCGCGATGATCTTCCTGGGCCTCCACCTTCTCCACGGCATCTGGGGCGCGGCCATGACTCTCGGTCTCAACACCTCCTTCAAGCGGGCCGAGCAGATCCGTTTTGTCTCGATCCTGGTCGTCACGATCGTCGTGGTCGGCTTCCTGATCCCGCCGCTGGGGATCCTGTTCGGGCTCGTCAAGTAGAGGACCTAGAAAAAATATGACTGATTCGCTGATCGACGGCCTCTACCGCGAAGGTGAGCCGATCGCCGACACCAAGGCGCCCGACGTCGAGGTGCCGCAGATGTGGACCCAACGCAAGTTCGACGCGGGCCTGGTCCAGCCGACCAACCGCAGCAAGTACTCCGTGATCATCGTCGGCACCGGTCTGGCGGGAGCGTCTGCGGCCGCGACCCTGGGCGAGGCCGGCTACCACGTCAAGTCTTTCTGCTACCAGGACAGCCCCCGCCGCGCGCACTCGATCGCGGCCCAGGGTGGCATCAACGCAGCAAAGAACTACAAGGGCGACGGCGACTCGGTCTACCGGCTCTTCTACGACACCGAGAAGGGCGGCGACTACCGCTCCCGGGAGACCAACACCTACCGGTTGGCCGAGGTCAGCGCCGACATCATCGATCAGTGCGTGGCCCAGGGCGTGCCCTTCGCCCGTGAGTACGGCGGCCTGCTCGACAACCGCTCCTTCGGTGGCGTCCAGGTCTCCCGCA
>NZ_JAUNVI010000041.1 GCF_030537745.1 Ornithinimicrobium sp.
TGTAGGCCACCATGACCGTGGTGAACAGCTCCAGGAAGTCCTCCACCCACAGGTGCACGACCCAGAAGCGCCAGAACTCCGCGACGGTCAGGGTGGTCTCGGTGCCCGCGAGCAGCCCCACGGCGTAGAACGCTGGGATGGCCAGACCGGCGTAGAAGAACAGCCACGGCATGTTGAACTTGCTCTCCGTGCTCAGCCGGGAGCGCAGGCCCCGGTAGATGATGGCGATCCACAAGAAGAGTCCGATGACGAGCAAGATCTGCCAGAACCGTGGCAGGTCGAGGTATTCCCATTGTTGGTCGAAGAAGATCGACCCCTTGGCCCATTCGACGCCGAAGGTGCTCACTGCGGTTCCGACCATGGTGCCGGCGACCACGATCACGAGCGCCACCAAGAGGGCGATCGCCAACCAATTCTGCCGCTTGGGCTCGCGTCCGGAAATGATGGGCGTCAGGAAGATTCCGGCAGCGAGGAACGACGCGGCCGTCCACAGCAGAGACAGCTGGACGTGCCAGGTCCGTGCCAAGTTGAAGGGCAGGATCCTGGCCAGGTCGAAGCCGAAGAAGCTGGCCATGTCCGCCCGATAGTGCTCGATGGCACCACCGAGAGTGGCCTGGATCAGGAAGAGCACCGCCACGACGAGGAAGAACCACGCGGTCACGCGCTGCGAGGGAGTGATCTTGACCGCACCAGGCTGCAGGAAGGACAAGGACTGGATCTCGGAGCCGTGCCACCCAATCTGCCGACTCCACCGGCCATAGAGCGCGAAGAGGGCGCCGAGTCCGGCGAGCAGGGCCACCAGAGACATCGCCGACCAGACCAGGATGTCCGCGGTCGGATGGTTGTCTACCCGCGTCTCACCGGGCCAGTTGTTGGTATACGAGTAATTGAGGCCAGGACGTTCGGCGGCGGCGGCCCACGCGGTCCATCCAAAGAATGCGGTGATGTCGTGAATTTCTTCGGGGTCGGTGATCATGTTCGGGATGAGCCCGTATTTGGTGGAACTTTCACCGAAGACGTCGGCATAGTGGGCCTTCAACTCATCGAAAGCCTTCACCTGCTCCGGGGTCAGCACCAGGACGCCGGTGGCCTCGTCATAGCGGTTGGTGCGCATCATCTCCACTACGGCGACGGAGGGATCCTGCACACCCTGGTCGGTCAGCTGGGCGAGCACCGACTCGCTCGAGAGCCGAAGATACTCGGCCGTGTAGTCGGGGCCCAGATAACCGCCGTGGCCCATCACCGAACCGTATTGCTGCAGGCCACGGCGAAGGAAGATCGTCTGACCGGAAGTGATGTCCTCGGTGGTGTAAACAGTCTGACCGGTGCTATCAACCACCGTCGTGGGCTGGGGCATGCCGTCGGAGTAGGTGCGGGCGGCGAGGATGCCCATGACGGTGAACCCAAAGATGAAGACCAGGGCTACGCCCTGCACCCACCCTTTGGAGATCGCTAATTCTTTGCGGCTCCCGCTCTGGGCGTCCGTCTGATGAGTCACAGCCACGATCTCTCCCGTTCCATGGTTATGCACACACATTTGCGACGTGCACAAGGTAGCGCGGCATCGGCCTGAATGCTAGAGGTTGGAGAATCTAGGGGTGAGAGATTTCCGAGGCCCGCGGACCCCCTCCGCGTCCGCGGGTGGGTCATGGCTTCCGTCGCGCGGGACCGGCGACCTGCACGCGCAGACAGCGGCCCCTCTCGACCAGAACCCCTCTGCCGGGGATCAGCAGGTCTCCCACCGGAAGGTGCACGCCGAGTAGCTGACCGTGAGAGGGCAGGCGCGGCTGCAGGACCAGGCCGGAGCGGAGCCGCGCGACCATCGGCACGAGTCCCCGGAACTGAGCCGAACAGGCGTCGAGTTCGCCGCCGACGAGGAGGCGTCCGCCGGTGCGCTGCCCCCATGCCAGGACGAGGTCTTCGGTGACGGTACCTGCGAGCAGGTGCACGTCGTCGACGATGACCGTAGAGACGTCACTGGTCAGAGCCAGACCGAGTGCCTCTTCGGTCCAGGAGCCCGCGCCGCCCACCACCAGTGGAGCGGGCCCCGAAGTTGCCATCGTGGACGCGAGCATCTGTAAGGCGGTCGTGACACCGGCGCCCGGCGGACCGACCACGAGGAACGAGCCTTCCGGGGCGGGCTGCGACAGGGCCGCGTCTCCGCCCACCGCCCAGCCGGCCGACGGGTCAAGAGTTCGAGGGAGAGCGACGACGCGCGTCGGCTCGGGACCCGCGGGGGCCGCCAGGTCGGCCACCGCTGACAGCTGGGTGAGGACGACCTGTGCCACGCGCCCGTCCGAGGTGCGCACCACCCGGCCCGGCGGCGGGTCGACGGGCAACTGGGCCCGCCTCAGACCCGTCAGGAGCAGGTCGTTGGGGTCGTGCAGACGCAGCGCCCACGTCTGCGGCAGCTGGGTGGCCACCTTGCCCAGCAGCAACCCACGGTCACCGCTGAGAACGGCGAAGACCGCAGCGCCGGGGCCTTCGCGGATCAAGCGGAGCGTCCGCTCGAGCCCCATGCCCCGGTCCAGATTCTCGCAAGCTTCCACCCAGCGGTCCCAGCCATCCAGAAGCACGACGACGGGTGCATGGTCGACGGCAGGACGGGCCAGGCGGTCGTCGATCAGGTCATTGAGCGTCTCCACGATCCGCAGGCCGGTGGCTACGTCGTCGGCGTCCATCCAGGCGCGCAGCCCAGGGTGCTTCTTCAACCCGAGCGGCTCTAGGCCTCGACCGAGGTCCAGCACATAGAGCCAGACGGGGCCTGCCGAGCAGGCGATGGAGGCCAGAGCCTGGCTGCGCCCCGTGCGCGCTGCCCCGACAATCGCCAGGTGGCTGTCCACTCCCCATACGAGCGGCTCGTGATCCTGCTCCTGGGGGCGGTCCGACAAAGCCCAGGCCCTCGAGGTCTCCTGCTGTGGTCCCGTCCGCACGGACTCAGCCAGGACGACCTCCGGAAGCGGCGGTGTCCACACCGGGCGTGCGCGGTCACCGGCCGCGGAAGCGGCGGCGGCGAGCCGGGTGCCGAGTGCGCCCAGGTCGCTGTCCATCTCCGTGCTCGGAGGGCGGTGGAGCGCGCGCCAGCCGTCCCAGACGTCGCGCACTTCCTGGATCGACCAGTCCTGTGCGTGGCGCGCCGTGGGCGCGGGTGCAGCCGGAGCGACCAGGACCCTGCGTGGGGGATCAGTGCCGGTGCGCAGCAACGCGTGTCCGGGCGCGCCCTCGGGGAGGTGCGCTGCGTCGTCCGTGTCGATCACGTCCCGGCTGTCGCTGACGTCCCGAAGCCGCAGGGCGATCCGCAAGTTCACGTTGGCGCGCAGGTCAGCGGTAATGACTCCGGCCGGCCGCTGGGTAGCCAGGATCAGATGGATCCCCAGGCTGCGCCCGACGGCCGCCACTCGCACCAGCCCGTCGAGGAAGGCGGGCAGCTCATCGCGCAGCACCCGGAACTCGTCGATGACGATCACCAGCCTGGGGAGCTCGGCTCCGTGGTAGTCGCGCACATCCCGGGCTCCGTCGTCGGCCAGAACCGCCTCTCGCCGTCTGAGTTCTGCTTGGAGCGAGATCAGGACGCGTTGGGCAAGGTGGGGGTCGAGGTCGGTGATCAGCCCGGTGGCTTGAGGAAAGGTGGCGCACTCGCCAAGGGAAGATCCGCCCTTGTAGTCGATGAGGAGGAAGCTCAGTCGCGACGGCGGGTTGCGCAGCGCCAGGCCGGTGATGAGCGTGCGGAGCAGCTCCGACTTGCCCGAGCCGGTCGTCCCCGCGATGAGTGCGTGTGGGCCATCACGCGCGAGGTCGATCTCGACGCTGGATCCCGCGTGGTCGGTGCCGAGCGGGGCGCGGAGGGTCACGCCCGGGTCCTGGTGCCAGAGTCTGCGGACACCGGCTTCATCGGTTGGCCATGGGGTCAGGCTGCCCAAGGTGACCGAACCGCTGGGCCCCGTCGAGCATCGTTGCGTCAGCGGAGCCAGCGCGCGGACCAGCGCCCGGGCACGAGGCAGAGAAAGGAGCGTCGGCACGAAAGATCGGGCCGGCTCTCCAGGACGTTGGACCGTCCCGACGCCCTCACCCACCACGACTCGCGTCATACCCAGTGGAGCATCGGCGAGATCGTCGACCAGCACCAAGTCCCTGGCCCAGACCAAGACGTGATCTGCGCCTGGCTCGGGTCGGGGACGGGTATGGGGCAGCCATGCCAGCAGGTCCCATTCCTTCGGAGTGTCGATGGGGTCGATGACGATGCACAGAGCTCGTGGTGGATGGCTGGTGGCGAGTTGCACGAGCCAGGAGCGGACCAGCGCATCCCGCAACGAGGGGTGTCCCACGACGACGACCGGCTCGTCCAGGTGCAGGACGACCGGAGCACGGTTGAGAAGTTGCCGTTCTTCGCCCACGGTCACCCATGACTCGACAGGTCCTTCCCCCACGACGACGGCTGGCTCCTCGCGGGCTCGGGACCACAAGTTGACGGATGGGGCCGGAAAGAGCGCCGTGCGCGCACCCAGGACGCCGGGATCGCGGGATCTGCGCAGTCGCAGCTCACCGGCCAGGGCCTGCGCCGTGAGGGCGTCCACCTGGCTGATCGCCCGTTGATGTGCGATGGCGCCTTGGTCGTACTCGCGTCGCGCGGTGCGCCGGTCGCCGAGGTACTGACCGATGACCATGGCTGGACCGAGCAGGCCGAACATCACCATCCACGGCATTCTTAGCGCAAGGGCGACCGCGCCGGCGACGACCAGCGGCAGCGCCCAGGTCCAAGTGCTCGGCGCGGGGACCGCCCGCCGTTGCGGCTCCGCCGACAGCGGGATCGAGATCTGCGTCGGTGCGCAGACGTGGCGGGGCCACGGCGTGAGGGTGAGCCTGCCCGCGAGTGGGGTGGTTCCCAGCGGTGCTAACGGGTCGAGGAGCAGCGCGAGCCGGGAGCCGCCGACCTCGAGGGTGAGGCCTGGAGGCCATCGCGGTCCGCAGGACCCGTCCTCGAAACGCACACCGTTGGTCGAGCCGAGGTCCTCCACGATGAAGCCATCGCGGCCTTGCCGGATGCGGGCGTGCCGCCGGGACATGCGGGGGTCCTCGACCCTCAGATCGCACCCACGGTCGCGGCCGACCGTGAGCCATTGCCCTGGGCCTAAGGAGTGGGCCGCCCCGGCGTCCGGGCCGGCGATCACCACGACCTGCGCGAGACCGATGACGGGTTGACGTGGTCTTGGCCCATCGAGGAGGAGCGAGCTGCCGTGCAGGAGGGGATCCGACGCGCCCGTGCTCCCCCCGTGCGGGCCGCCATCGTCGAGGCTGCCGTGCCGATCGTGATGGAGCCGACGGACGAGTTCGTGGGAGGACGCTCCGTCCGGCGCATCGATCACGAGGCAGCGAGAGCGGTGAGCTGAAGTTGTGGTGACCAGGATGCGCACCTCTTCAGGGTGGACGAGGGCTCCGCCCCGAGCGGAAGTTATCCACAGTCGCGGTGCCTGCGCGTCTGCCGGGATGGTTGTCCACAGGATTGGTCATCTTTTGGTCAGGGTTGCGCAAAGTCTCTTTACAGTCGTCGTGACGGTTGATCTGATGGCAACGGCTTGGGTGCCGCTCCTGAGGATGGGCAACGTAAGGGGAAAGGATTCTTGATGCAGTCGACGGCGATGGTGCTGCTCGAGGAGGACGTGCGAGAGCTCATCCGACAACGTCGGCTGGACCCTGCCCGTGACGACCTGGAGGTCCGGGCTCTCATCGGTGAGGTGCTGGACGACTACGAGGAACGGGCGCTGGTGACCGGGCTGGGCCAGGTCGATGACCGGCGTGAGGCACAGCGTTCGTTGATGGAGGCGGTCGCCGGCTTCGGGCCGCTCCAAGGCTATTTTGACGACGACAGCATCGAGGAGATCTGGATAAATGAGCCCAGCAAGGTCTTCGTGGCCAGACACGGCAGATCCGAGCTCACCACGACCTTCCTGACCGAGCAGCAGGTGCAGGACCTGGTCGAGCGGATGCTCCGGAGCTCTGGCCGAAGGATCGACCTGAGCAGCCCGTTCGTCGATGCCTCCCTCCCGGACGGCAGCCGCCTGCACGTCGCCATCCCCGATATCACCAGGCGTCACTGGGCGGTCAACATCCGCAAGTTCGTCGTGGCCGCCGATGACCTGTCTGACCTCGTCCGCCTCGGCTCCCTGACCTCGGAGGCCGCCGCCTTCCTCGATGCCGCCGTCGCCGCCGGCCTCAACATCCTCGTCGCCGGGGGCACCCAGGCGGGTAAGACGACGATGCTCAACGCTCTGGCCGCCTCTATCCCCGCTGCCGAACGGGTCGTGACCTGCGAGGAAGTTTTCGAGTTAAAAATCAATCTGCGGGATGTCGCCGCGATGCAATGCCGTCAACCGAGCCTGGAGGGCACGGGGGAGATCCCGCTCCGTCGCCTGGTCAAGGAGGCCCTCAGGATGCGTCCTGGCCGGATCATCGTGGGCGAGGTCCGTCAGGAGGAAAGCCTTGACCTCCTGATCGCGCTCAACAGCGGGCTTCCTGGGATGTGCACCCTGCACGCCAACAGCGCGCGCGAGGCGATCACCAAGATGTGCACCCTCCCTCTCCTGGCGGGCACCAATGTGTCCGCCAGCTTCGTGGTGCCGACCGTGGCCGCGTCCATCGACCTCGTCGTCCATCTCGGCCTGGAGGCCGACGGGCACCGCCGGGTCCGGGAGATCGTGGGCGTCCCGGGCAGGGTAGAGGGCGAGATTGTCGAGATCGCCGATATCTTCGTCCGCCGTGATGACGAGCTCCTCCGGGCAGACGGTTTCCCGCCGCATCCGGACCGGTTCGAGCGCGCTGGCTTCGACCTGCGGCAGCTCCTGGGCAAGGCCGCCTGATGCAGGGTGCCCTTCTCGGTCTTGCCTTCGGGCTCGGCGTCGCAAGCATCTGGTGGTCTTTCTGGCCTCGGGAGGCCGCGCCGACTCCTCGGGACCGCCACCGAAGGTTGGAGCGGCTCGGTGATGAGATCGTGCTGGCCGGAGTCCGCGGGTTGGGGCCGCGGGCCCTGATCGCCTTCTCGATCCTGCTTGCCGGCCTCGTCTTCGTGCTCGGCTACGCCCTTTCCGGCGTCGCCACTATCAGCTTCTGCTTCGCGGTGATCGCGGGCTGGGCGCCGTTCGCGGTCGTCAAGTCCCGCGCCCGAGCGCGCCGCTCTCGCTTGCGGGATGTGTGGCCGGACGTCATTGATCACGTGCATTCAGCGGTGCGGGCAGGTCTGGCGCTGCCGGAGGCTCTGGTCCAGCTGGGGGAGAGGGGTCCGGAGGAGCTGCGCCCGCATTTTATTGAGTTCGCCCACGACTACCGCGCCTCGGGTCGCTTTACGGACGCCCTCGACCGGCTCAAGGAGCGCCTGGCCGATCCCGTGGCGGATCGCCTCGTCGAGGCCCTTCGGATCGCCCGTGACGTAGGTGGCAACGACTTGGGGCGGGTGCTGCATACGCTGTCCGTTTTCCTCCGGGAGGACGCCCACGCCCGGGCTGAGCTGGAAGCCCGGCAGAGCTGGACCGTCAACTCGGCCAGGTTGGCCATGGCTGCGCCCTGGGCTGTGCTCCTGCTGCTCGCGACCCGTGGGAGCACGTTGGAGGCCTATGGCACGCCGACGGGGGCGTTCGTGCTCGCGGTTGGTGCTGCGCTCTCGGTCGTCGCCTACCGCTTGATGATCACGATCGGACGGCTCCCCGAAGAACAGCGAGTGCTGCGATGACTCCTGGCCAGTGGTGGGGGGCGTTTCTGGGCCTGGTGTTTGCCACCGGGGTGATTATCGTGGTCGCCAGACTCCCGCTCGCACGCCCGGTGGGCCTGGTGTCCCGGATCGAGCCCTACCTTGACCGTGCCCCGCAACGGTCCAGGCTGCTCCGCCTCGACGACCCCCGTCCATGGCGGCTCTCGGACCTGGCGCTCCCGCTCATGCGAAGGGGTGGGGCGCTGCTGGATCGTGCGCTCGGGGGCACCGACTCTGTGCGCAGTCGGCTCCTCCGGGCTGGCCTGCCGACAGACGTCGAGAGCTTCCGGATCCAGCAGCTTCTGTGGGGTGTCGCGGCGGCCGTCCTCAGCGCCAGCCTCGGGTCCATGCTCTGGTGGACCCGCGGTGCCAGCGTCGCTGCGATCGCCGTGCTCGTGGGGGTCTTCTTCCTGGCGGGAGTGCTCGTCAAGGACACCTTGCTCAGCCAGGCGGCCAAGCGCCGGGAGCAGCAAATCATGGCGGAGTTTCCTGCCGTCGCCGAGCTGCTGGCGCTGTCCGTGACGGCGGGCGAGGGGACGGTCCAGGCGCTCGACCGGGTCACGCGCCTGTCCAAGGGAGAGTTGGCCGGCGAGCTGGGCCTGTGCCTCGCGCAGGCGCGGACCGGAGCCAGCCTGCCGGAGGCATTGTTGGCGCTCAGCCAGCGGACGGGCCTCAGCCCCATCGTGCGCTTCGTCGATGGCCTTGTCATCGCGATCCAGCGGGGGACACCCCTGGGCGAGGTTCTGCGAGCCCAGGCCGCCGACGCACGTGAAGCGGCCCGTCAGAACCTCATCGAGCAGGGCGGGAAGCGCGAAATTTCCATGATGGTCCCAGTCGTCTTCCTCGTCCTGCCGGTCACCGTCCTGTTCGCGGTCTTCCCCGGCGCCAGCCTGCTCCGCATCTCCATCTAGAACCCAACCCCTCACCAAAGGAAGCACCATGAACCGCACATTCGTCACCTCCCGAACCACCCACCTGCCACACCGACTGAAGCAGTGGATCGAGGAGCCTGACCGGGGAGACGTGCCCGGCTGGGTGCTCATCACGATCATGACCGCCGGACTGGTCGCGGCGCTCTGGCTCGTGGCAGAGCCGCTGCTGACCAACCTCTTCACCCAGGCAGTCAGCACCGTCGGCGGGCCGTGAACGCGGCGCTGACCCGACGTGGCCGTGATTGCGGTGCAGCCGCCCCGGAGTTTGCCATGCTCGCTGGATTCGTCAGCGTCATCGTCCTGGCCGCCATCCAGCTGGCCTTCGCCCTGCACCTGCACAACACCGCGACCGCACACGTCATCGAGGGTGCACGGCATGGGGCCAGGGCTGACCTCACCCCCGCTGACGGGGCGGCCCGAGCCAGTGACCTGCTCGTCAGCAGCTTGCCCGGGACCGGCGGCATCTCGGTCTCTGCGACCCGCACCTCGGTGGCAGGAATGGCAGTGGTGGAGGTCACGGCCTCTCTCTCACTGCCGGTCTTCGGCCCGTTCGGTCCTGCGGACGGGATGAAGGTCAGCGGGCAGGCCTACTCGGAGGATCAATGAACGGTGCCACTGCTCCGGTCCCCACCGCGAGGGAGGCGTCGTGGCTGCGACAGGCGGAGCGCGGTTCGATGACCGTTGAAGTCGCCTTCTTGCTCGTGCTTCTCGTCGTTCCGCTTTTCTACCTGATCGGCACGGTCGGGCGAGTGCAGGCTGGCGCCTATGCCGTGTCAGCGGCCGCACGGGAGGCGGGACGCGGTTTCGTGACGGCCGAGGATGTCGGTGCCGCGGCGGGGCGAGCTCAGGCGGCTGCGGGGCTGGTCTTCGCTTCCCACGGATTCATCGCCGGCGAGGGCACCGTCGAACTCGGGTGTGAGGGCGGGGATTCTTGCTTGACACCGGGGAGCCACGTCGTGGCGGAGGCGACGATCACGGTCCCGCTGCCGCTGGTGCCCGACTTTATGGCGCGCTCTCTGCCCACCGCTATCACGCTGACCGCTCAACACGTCGAGACTGTCGATGAGTTTCGAGAGTCGCCATGAGGATGCTCGCAGACCGGATCGGAGCGACGTGGGCGCGCTCGGAGGACGGTCTGATCAGCATCTTGATGATCGGACTGACGGCGATCGCCCTCACGGTGATCATGGCGATCGTGGGGGTCACCTCGGTCCAGCTCAGCCGGATCCATCTGCTGGATGCCGCCGATGCCGCGGCCCTGGATGCGAGCGATGCGCTCTCCATGGAGGTCGTGTATGGCGACGGGCTGGGGGCCGGGGTGCCGCTCACCGACGAGACCGTGATCGGTGCTGCCTCCCAGCACCTGGCCACGCGGACGATGCCGACACGCATCGAGGGATGGGCTCTAGGACCCGGCACCGGGACACCGGACGGTCGCACGGCCGTGGTTGTGCTCACGGGGACGGCGAGGATTCCGGTCGTGAGCCCGGTGCTGGATACCTTCGGGGGAGGGGTCAGGATCACCGCCACGTCCACCGCTCGCAGCGACCTGATGCCGTGATTGCGCCGTGTGTGATGCGGCCGATGTGCGTTCCAGGGCCACCTGGGACGATGTCGGGATGCGAGACATCCTGACGCAGACCTTCGACGCCGTGCTGTTCGACAACGACGGCACCCTTATCGACTCCCACGCCGCCGTCGAGCGGAGTTGGGCGGCGTGGGCCCTCGATCACGGCATACCGGCGCAACGATTCGTCGGCTTTCACGGCATGCCGAGCCGGGGCATCGTCGCGAGGGTCGCACCCGAGCTCGACGACCTCGAGGCGGCGGTCTCCGACATCGACCGCCGCGAGCTTGAGGACACCGAGGGGGTGGTCGCCCTGCCAGGCGCCGCGGCGGCGTTGTCCGCCCTCGGCGCACGGGCAGCGATCGTGACCTCGGCCGGCAGGGACCTGGCGCGGCGACGGATCGGGGCCGCCGGACTCACCCCACCCGTGGTGATGGTGACCGCCGACGACATCCCGGCCGGCAAGGGCAAACCCGACCCGCTTCCCTATCTCACGGGCGCCGCCAGGCTCGGAGTGGACCCTGCCCGGTGCCTCGTGGTCGAGGACGCACCCGCGGGCCTGCGTGCTGGTCGCGCCGCTGGCGCCGCGGTGGTGGGGATTACTTCGACCAGCAACGCCGAGGAGCTCGAGCCGCTAGCAGACCTCGTCGTGTCTGACCTCTCGCAGCTGACATTTACGGTGACCGGCGAGGGAGTGCGCATCGCGCTTCGCTAAACCTGGCTCGTGCAGGTGGCGGTTGCTGTAACCGGACGGGAGGCGCTCCGCGGACCACCGCTGAGCAGGAAAAAGAGACAGCGGGAGGCAAGTTACGCTACCGTAACCTACGCCACCGAAACCTACGAGAGCGTAGGTTGCCCCGACATCGAAGGTGAAACCTCCGCATGGCCGCTGTGCACACAGAGTATGACCCGCCAACCTATCCAGACCTCACGACCGTGCCCAAGCAACCGGGTCGGCGCCGTCCTGTCGTCATCCAGGGTGGCATGGGAGTCGCGGTGTCCGGTTGGCGCCTGGCGCGAGACGTTTCTGCGGCCGGTCATCTGGGCGTGGTGTCCGGCACTGCGATGGACGCAGTGATCTCGCGCGTCCTTCAGGACGGTGATGAGGGCGGGCACTACCGACGTGCGCTCGCGCACTTCCCAAGCCCGGACATGGCCCAGCGGGTGCTGGACAAGTACTTCATCGAGGGTGGCCGAGCCGCAGACGAACCCTACCGGCCGATCCCCAAGCTCACGCTCGACACCGCTCGCGCCGGTCAGGAACTGGCCGTGGTGGGCAACTTCGCGGAGGTCTGGCTCGCGAAGGAGGGCCATGAGGGCGTCGTTGGCATCAACTGCCTGGAGAAGGTCCAGATGGCCACGCCGACCGCGCTCCTGGGCGCCATGTTGGCCGATGTGGACTATGTGCTCATGGGCGCCGGGATCCCGCGCGAGATCCCCGCTCTGCTGCGGGCTTTCGCAGCGGGACAGGTCGGGCGGATCAGCGCCGACGTGGCCGGAGGGTCCTCTCGCCGCTACATCTGCGCCGACCCGGTCGACCTGCTGGGCGATGACCTGCCGACCCTGAACCGCCCCGACTTCCTGGCGATCATCTCCGTCGACCAGCTCGCCGCCTACCTGCACCGCGACCCGGAGATCCGCCCGGATGGCTTCGTGGTCGAGCGGCCACCGGCCGGGGGGCACTCCGCCCCGCCCCGCGGCAAGATGCAGCTCGATGAGGCTGGGGATCCGATCTACAGTGCGCGCGACGAAGCCGACCTCGCCAAGATGGCCGCGATCGGCCTGCCGTTCTGGATGGCCGGCGCCTTTGGCACGCCTGACCAGGTGCAGGAAGCCCTCGAGGCTGGCGCGGTCGGCGTCCAGGTAGGCACGCTGTTTGCCCTCTCGCTGGAGTCGGGACTGACCGACAAGGCGCGCAACCAGCTCATCAACCAGCTCCGCGCTCAGGACCTGGAGATCCGCAACGACCCGCGCGCCAGCCCTACCGGTTTCCCGTTCAAGGTCGCCACACTGTCCGGCACCGCTAGCCAGACCGAGGTGTATGAGGCGCGACCGCGGCTGTGTGACCTCTCCTACCTGCGACAGGCCTACGAGCGTGAGGACGGCGCCGTGGGCTATCGCTGCGCCTCCGAGCCGGTGCATATGTACCTCAAGAAGGGTGGCACCGAGGAGGAGACGGTCGGGCGGAAGTGCTTGTGCAACGGGCTGATGGCCAACATCGGGCTCGGGCAGCACCGCAAAGACGGCTATGACGAGGTCACCCTCGTCACGCTCGGCCAGGACCTGCGGGGTGCCGAGGAGCTGATCCTGCGCCATCCGAAGGGGTGGTCGGCGATCGAGGCCCTGGCCTACCTCCAGGAGGCGCTCCCGGCAGTGCGCCTGTCCCTGGCCTGAGGAAGAGGGACCCCCACACCGAGTTCTCTGGCACAGACGCCCGTCCGGACTGGCAGGGGCACCCGTCCGGACTGCGGGGGAGGGGGCGTCGTGCGGTCGCGTACGCTTGATCATCGTGGCTGTGGATTTCGAGAACGACATCAAGCATCTCCGATCGACGATGGACTCTGTCCGCGAGGTGACCGATCTGTCGCGCCTGGAGGCGGAGATCACCGACCTCGAGGCGCAGGCCTCCGTGCCCCACCTCTGGGATGACCCGGAGAAGGCTCAGCACGTCACTTCCGCCCTGTCGCGGGCTAAGTCCGAGCACGACCGGGTCACCAACATGGACGCGCGCGTCGAAGACCTCGAGGCTCTCGTGGAGCTGGGGACCGAGGTCGGGGGACCCGAAGGCGCGGGCGCGTTGCAGGAGGCCGAGCGTGACCTGGCCAAGCTCAAACGCGACATCGACCTGCTGGAGGTGCGCACCCTGCTCTCTGGTGAGTACGACGAGCGGGAGGCCGTCGTCACGATCCGTGCCGGAGCCGGCGGCGTGGACGCGGCCGACTTCGCCGAGATGTTGATGCGCATGTATCTGCGCTGGGCGGAGCGCAACCACTATCCGACCTCGGTGCTGGACACCTCATACGCGGAAGAGGCGGGGCTGAAGTCGGCGACCTTCGAGGTGAAGGTGCCTTATGCCTACGGCACCCTCGCCGTCGAGGCCGGCACGCACCGGTTGGTCCGGATCAGCCCGTTCGACAACCAGGGCCGCCGGCAGACCAGCTTTGCCGCGGTCGAGGTGATCCCGTTGATCGAGACGACGGACACCATCGACATCCCCGATGCCGACATCAAGGTCGACGTCTTCCGGTCATCCGGACCCGGCGGGCAGTCGGTCAACACCACCGACTCCGCGGTCCGGATGACGCACCTGCCGACCGGCACCGTCGTCTCCATGCAGAACGAGAAGTCGCAGATCCAAAACCGCGCCGCGGCACTGCGGGTCCTCCAGTCGCGCCTGCTGCTGCTGAAGAAGCAGGAGGAGAACGCCACGCGCAAGGAGATGGCTGGTGACGTCAAGGCCAGCTGGGGAGAGCAGATGCGGTCCTACGTCCTGCACCCCTATCAGATGGTCAAGGACTTGCGTACTGGGCACGAGGTCGGCTCGACGTCGGCGGTGCTGGACGGAGAGATCGATGACTTCATCGCGGCAGGCATCCGCTGGAAGCGTTCCCACGACCGCGACGAGGACTGACCACTCCTAGGCTGGGGGGTATGACGTCCCTTGGCCTCCAACCCAGTCTCACCCCGCCGACGCTCGACCTGGATGCGCTCCGGCGGACCGTCAGCTCCGGCGCGACCCGGGACCTGGACTCGCGACGAGGACACCTGTTGGCGCTGCGTGACCTGGTGACCCAGCACGAGGCCGAGCTGACCGAGGCCGTCCACGCCGATGTCGGCAAACCAGCGCTGGAGGTGCGTCTCACCGAGCTCTCCCCGGTCCTGCGAGAGATCGACGACCTGCTCCGCAACCTCGAGACGTGGACCGCGCCGCGTCCGGTGGCCCTTCCGGCCACGCACGTGCCCGGTTCCGCGCATGTCCAACTCCAGCCCAAGGGCGTGGTGCTGGTGATCGGGCCGTGGAACTATCCGGTGCAGCTCGTCCTCTCGCCGCTGGCGGGAGCGCTGGCCGCTGGCAACACGGCCGTGGTCAAACCGAGTGAACAGACCCCGACCGTGGCGGCCTTGCTGGCGCGGCTGATGGCGCAGCACCTGCCCGCCGATGTGGTGGCGGTGGTGACCGGGGGAGTCACGAGGACCACTGAGTTGTTGGAAGAACGCTTCGACCACATCTTCTTCACCGGCTCTACCCGGGTGGGTCGGATCGTGATGAAGGCGGCCGCCGAGCACCTCACGCCCGTCACGTTGGAGCTTGGCGGCAAGTCGCCGACGTTCGTCGACGCCACGGTCGACCTCGACATCGCTGCGCGCCGGATCGCCTGGGGCAAGTTCACCAACGCCGGTCAGACCTGCATCGCGCCCGACTACGTCCTGGTGACAAAGGAGGCCAAGGAGGGGCTGCTGGCGTCGCTGAAGGAAGCCGTCATCGAGTTCTTCGGCGCCTATCCACAGCACAGCGCCGACCTCGGCCGCATCATCAACGCCGCTCAGCACGAGCGTCTGGTCGCCCTGCTGGAATCCTCGGGGGGCGAGGTGGTCGTCGGCGGTGGTCACGACGCCGCGGACCGCAACTTCCTGGCGCCCACTGTGATAGCGGACGTGCCGCTGGATGCGGGACTCATGCAGGAGGAGATCTTTGGCCCCATCCTGCCGGTGCTGACAGTGGCCGACGCCGCCGAGGCGATTGCGATCATCGGCTCCCGAGAGCGCCCGCTGGCCCTCTATGTCTTCTCCGAGGACGACGTCACCCGGGAGGCGTTCGAGTCGCAGACCGTCTCTGGCGGCCTGGCCTATGGTGCCGCGCTGATCCACCTGACGGTCCCGAGCCTGCCCTTCGGTGGTGTCGGGGGCTCCGGGATGGGCAGCTATCTGGGACGAGCCTCGATCGAGGAGCTTTCCCACCACCGGTCGGTGTTGTCCAAACCGTTGCGTCCCGACACGCTCGCGGTGATCTATCCGCCCTATCCGGCCTGGAAACG
This sequence comes from Ornithinimicrobium sp., assembly GCF_030537745.1. Classification (GTDB taxonomy): domain Bacteria; phylum Actinomycetota; class Actinomycetes; order Actinomycetales; family Dermatophilaceae; genus Ornithinicoccus. The sequence continues at coordinate 15,274 of NZ_JAUNVI010000041.1, forward strand.
CTCAGCCGTGCGTGCCCTGATGGCCCCGATGCGCCGGAGTCTGGTCAACGCGCAGGTGCCAGCCACGCTGATCAAGGGCGTCAAGGGCGCAGCACAAAAGCTGCCGAGGGCGATGCACCGCTCCCGCTGAGGGGTGGCCCTTCCCAACGCTCCGCCGCCGCGCACTCCGCAAGGCGACAATGCGGGCGGATCCGGAGGGACCCGCCCGCATTGCTGTCGTGCTGGTGCTGCTTGGCGCTCAGCTGATCAGGCGGCCGCCTCCTCGCTGCGCACGATCGGTCCCTTCGGGTGCGGCTGGCCGGACTTTCCGGCGCTGCGCTCGCCGTTGATCGTGGAGGTGTCCTGGGCCAGGGAGAGAGTCGCCACCGCGATGGCGTCGCTCATGATGTCCAGGGCTTCCGCGTTGACGTTGGACAGGTCGTCGCCGGGGCTGTGGTAGTTCGGGTCGTGCGTGATGCCCGCGATCCCGCCGAACAGCGCTACTTCCTCCGCAGTCTTCGTGTCGTCGGCGCCGGTGAACAGGCCAGAGGCCGGGATTCCGTTGGTGATGAAGGCCTGGTAGTCCGAGCGACCTGAGAAGGCAGTGTCCACCCACGGCTGACCGATGGAGTCGAACCAGTCGGTGAAGACCTGCTCCGTCTCGATCGAACCGTCCGGCACCGCGACCGGAGCCGGGTAGGTCGACTCGTCGGCGTCGTAGACACCGATGATGTAGTTGGGCGAGGCGACCATGTCAAAGTTCAGGTAGGTCGCGATGTCGTCAAGCTCGGCCGCGTCGTTGGCCACGAGGTCGTCTACGTAGTGGGTCGACCCGAGCAGGCCGTGCTCCTCGGCCGCCCACCACGCGAACCGGACCTGGTTGTTGAGCTTGTTGACCTTGGCCAACTGCACCGCCGTCTCCAGGATCGCCGCTGTGCCGGAGCCGTTGTCGTTGATGCCCGGTCCGTCCTCCACGCTGTCGAGGTGGGCGCCGACCATGACCACGTTGTCGGTGCGGCCCTTGGCGGTCTCGGCCAGGACGTTGAAGGTCTCGACCGCATCTACGCGCACCCGCAGGTCGAGCGTGACGTTGACGGGGCCGTTCGCCATCTCGGTGACAAGGGCCTGCCCGTCGGCCTGGCTGATGCCGGCGGTAGGCGCTTCGCCGGGCGCGCCCAGCGTGCCGTTGAGGGCACCCGCGACGTTGTTGTAGATGATGACGGCCGCGGCGCCCTCCTCCGCAGCGATGGCCGCCTTGCTACCGAAGGAGCATGCTCCGCGACTGATGATGGCGATCTCGCCGGAGAGGTCGACCCCCGTCCAGTCCGCGGCTGCGCAACCGAGGTTGGAGCCGGAAGGCGCAACGAGGTCGCCCGTGACACCTCCCACGGGCGTGTTCGGGCTGTAGGCCATGACGATCGCGTCGATCGAACGCTGGGTGGGGGAGTTCTCCATCAGGGTCTCGGCGACGACGGTCTCCCGCTCGAAGGTGAAGTACTGGCGCTCGGTCTCATAACCGGCTGCCTGCAGCGTGGCCTCGACGTAGTCGCCACTGGCCTCGTAGCCGGAGGTGCCCGCCGCGCGGTTGCCGTCGTTGGCGTCCGCGATGGCCTGGAGAGCCTCCAGGTGGTCCATCACCCCGTCCACCGTGACGGCGGCGGCGATCTTTTTGCTGTTGTTGGGATTGCCGTTGTTGCCCGGCTTGGCCATGGCTGGTGCGGCCATACCGGCCAGGATCATGGCGGTGGCTGCTCCGGCAGCGACAGTGCGTGCGGTCTTCACGTTGGTCGTCTCCTTCGACGGTCGGGTGAATGTCGAAGGTAAGCGACGTCGGGGCAGGCCACGACAGGCTTGACGCTTCTTGGCCAAACCATGACCGGCACCTTGCCAAACTCCCAGGTTGGGAGAGTCAGGCCCCCAGCACCCGGGTGAGGTAATCGTTGCCGAAGAGGCGATCTGGATCGAGTCGATCCCGTAGCTGCAGGAAGTCGTCCATCCTCCGGTAGCGGGCAGCGAGGGACGCGTGGTCGAGGTCGTGCATCTTGCCCCAGTGCGGACGTCCACCGTGCGCGAGCGCGATGTCCCGCACAGCGCGAAAGTACTCCGTCGGGTCCTCGCGTGCGAACCGGTGCGCGGCCACATACCCGGTCGTCCGCTCGTGCGCGGTGGACAACCACAGATCATCGGGTGCGGCCGCACGAAACTCCAGCGGAAAACTGACCCGGAAGTCATGACGGCGGATCATGGCCTCGATCTCGCGCTGCACGGTGGGGACGGCCTCCAGCTCGACCGCCCACTCGGTCTCGTGGAAACGCACCCGACGGGAGGTGGCGAAGACCCGGTCGGACCGATCCGTGAACGACCGGTCCCCGTAGAGGGAAGCGGCGACGCGGTTGAGGGTCGGCACGATGAACGGCAGCTGCGCACCGACCCGGCAGGTCGCCGCATACGCGCCGTTGGCAAGCAGCTCGTCGTCGAGGACCCGCTGCCGGCGCGAGAGCGGCGCCAGCGGGGAGTCTGCGGGCAGCCGGGTGTTGGTTTTGGTGGAGGCTGTGCCGGTGTGCGGAAACCAGTAGAACTCGAGGTGGTCCTCGCTCTGGCACCGCTCCACAAAGGTCTCCAGGACGTGCTCTAGCGGCTCCGGACGCTCGACGGCGTGCAGCGCAAACGCCCCAACGCACTGGAGGGTGACCTCGGTGACGACTCCGAGCGCACCCAGACCGATCACCGCGCCGCGCAGCTCGGGGTCCTCCTGCGTGAAGGTGCGCAACTGACCGGTCCCGTCCACCAGGCTCAGGCCCACCACCTGGGTCGCGAGCCCACCGTGGCCCAGCCCGGTCCCGTGGGTGCCCGTCGAGACGGCACCGGAGATGGTCTGCCGGTCGATGTCTCCCAGGTTGGCCATCGCTAGGCCGTGGGGGGCCAGGAGAGCGGGTATGGCGTGCAGCGGGGTGCCGGCGCGCAGCGTCACCTGGCCCCTCGTCGCGTCGGCGGCGACCAGTCCGGTGAGGCCGGTGAGGTCGACCTGGACGCCCGGCGCGTGGGCGATGGGTGAGAACGAGTGACCGGCGCCGACCGCCTTGACCCGCAGGCCCTGCTCGCGAGCCCGGTGGATCACCGAGACGACCTCGTCCTGGCTCCAGGGTCGGTCGACGCGGACCGGGCGGGCGGTGACCGAGCCCGACCAGTTGTGCCACGCACTCCGGCCTCTGGTCAGCCCCCGGAGGGTGTGCGCGCCCTTCACAGGAAGGCCTTGCCCTCTCCGCGGTAAGTAGGGATGGTGTCCACGACCTCCGCGGTGACGTCTCCTGGGCCGGCTTGGGCGCCGGCCCGACCGGTCGTCCGGACGACGACGAGCTCATCGATGTGCTCGCACAACTCCCCAGCCTTGGCGTGCCGCCACCAGGTGAGATCACCGACCCGCAGGTCACTCGCACCCGGGCCACGGAGCGGGGTCTGCACCTCGCCCGCTCCCTCATTGGCGATCATCCGCATCTGCTGCGGCCATACCGGGCGCGGGACGCGGGAGGGGCCCGGCGGCCCGGACGCGATCCAGCCGCCGCCGAGGACGGTGGCGATCTCCGCGGACGGTCGCCGGACAACCGGCAGGGCGAAGGCCGCCGCTGGCGCGGGGGTGAAGGCGCGGTAGCCGTCGAACAACGTCGGCCCGAACAAGCCGCTGCCTGCCGCCACCTCGGTGACGCTCGGGTCCTGCCGCGTCAGATGGATCGAGCCGGTGCCGCCCCCGTTGACGAACTCCAGCCCGCCGGTGATGTCGCTGATGGCGGCCACCATCGCCGCGCGCCGTGCGAGCACGTCGAACCAGGAGTCCGACTGGAGCCGCCGCAGGATCAGAGTGCGGGCGGAGGTCGCGGTGTTGGCCAGGCGCCCCGGCCAGGACTCTGCGGTCAGGAGCGCGTCGCCGATCCCCGCGAGCTGCGCCTCATAGCCCATCGCTCCGACCAGTGCGAAGCCGGCGCGTCCCACGACTGCCCGGGCCAGGGCACGAGCGGCAGTGACGGTAGAGATTGGTGAGCGATAGACCCCGATGCGTCCGGTGATCCGTCCCGCGCGTGGGGGGTCGTAGGCCAGGTCGAGCTCGATCGCGACCCGCACCTCGGGCCGGACCCCCGGTGCGGCGACGCTGTCGATGAGATCCAGGTGGTCGATCGAGTCGATCATCAAGGTCACGTGTCGACAGGCCCGCTCGTCGGCGAGCAGGTCGGACAGCGCCGCGCGGTCGGCAGTCGGATAGCCGAGCACCACGTCCGCGCACCAGGTGGACGCCCAGACTGCCTCAGCGAGGGTGTAGGCCAGCACGCCGGCAAATCCCGGCAGCTGCAGCACGGCTTGGAGGACCGGTCGGGAGCGCACCGACTTGGTGGCGACGCGGATGGGCAGGCCGGCTGCGCGATGCACCAGGTCGCTCGCGTTGTGCTCGACTGCGGTCGCATCCAGAGTGGCGCACGGGAGCGGACGGCCCGCGATCGCCGAAGTCAGCGCTGGCCAGTAGGAGCTGGGGGCCCGCCAGGGCGTGTCGCCGGTGGGTGCCGAGAGCCTCATGGGGCGAGCGTAGCGAGGGGGGCTAGCGCGGGCGCGGGGAGGGCACGCCCCGATGTCCTTGGTCCCAGGCGTCACATCCGTTAGCGTGAGTCCCGACCGTCACCCCTGTCCCGGAGCCGTCCCGATCGTATGATCACCCTTGAGAACGTCAGCCTGCGCTATGCCAAAGGCGACCCCTGGGCGCTTCGTGATGTCGATCTGGACGTGACGCGGGGCGAGTTTTGCTTCGTCGTGGGCCAGTCCGGCTCGGGCAAGAGCTCCCTGCTTCGCCTCATCATCTTGGAGAACGAGCCCACCGCCGGGAGGGTGCTCGTCGCCGGTCATGACCTCGGTGCGCTGGCGCATCGGCGCGTGCCCTTGCTGCGTCGCCAGATCGGCACCGTCTTCCAGGACTTCCGTCTGCTCTCGGGCAAGACCGTCTATCAGAACGTGGCCTACGTGCTGCACGTCCTCGGTGCCCGACGGCACGAGATCGACCAACGGGTTCCTGAGACGCTGGCGCTGGTAGGGCTGCAGGCCAAGGGAAAACGACTGCCGCACGAGCTCTCCGGGGGCGAGCAGCAGCGGGTGGCCATCGCGCGCGCGATGGTCAACAAGCCACCGATCTTGCTGGCTGACGAGCCGACCGGCAATCTTGACCCGGACACCAGCCAGGACATCGTGGCGATCCTGGATCGGATCAACCGCGCCGGCACCACGGTCCTCATGGCCACCCACGACACCACGATCGTGGACCGCTTCCGCAAGCGAGTGGTCCAGCTCCAGGACGGTCAGGTGGTCCGCGACCAGGCCGAGGGCGGCTACCGCGAGGTGACCTCGTGAGGCCCGGCTTCCTCCTCGGCGAGATCCTCAACGGTCTGCGGCGGAATATGTCGATGATCGTCTCCGTCATCCTGGTGACGATGGTCTCCCTGTTCTTCCTCGGCGTGGGCCTGCTCGCCCAGCAGCAGGTCAACACCGCTAAGGGTTACTGGTACGACAAGGTCCAGGTCTCGATCTTCCTGTGCACCCCCGACGCCAGCGACGTCGCCTCTTGCGCCGGCGGTGGCGTCACTCCGGAGCAGCGTGAGCAGATCGCCGCCGACCTGGACGGGCTCGAGCCGCTGGTCACCGAGTACTTCTACGAATCCAACGATGAGGCCTATGACCGCTTCCGGAAGCAGTTCCGCAACTCACCGGTGCTCGACTCCATACCGCAGGAAGCCATCCCGGAGTCCTACCGCGTCAACCTCTCCGACCCCAGCAAGTATGAGGTCATCCAGCAGGCCTTCGAGCAGGCTCCGGGGGTCGAGAGCGTCGAGGATCAGCGCGAGGTCGTCGACAAACTGTTCACCTTCCTCAGTGCTCTCAGCCTCGGCGCGCTGGCTCTGGCGGTGGCCATGGTCGTCTGCGCGATCCTGCTCGTCTCCACCACGATCCGGCTCACCGCCTGGACCAGACGCCGGGAGACCGCGATCAAGAGGATGGTCGGCGCCAGTGCCTTCGCCATCCACCTGCCCTTCATCCTGGAGACCGTCATCGCCACGCTCATCGGGGCTGCCCTTGCGACCGGGCTGCTCTGGGCGACCGTTCGCTACGGGGTCACCGGGTTCCTGTCCGAGCTGCTCGCTGGAGACAGCGGCCTGATCAGCCTGGTCGGGCCACGTGACCTGTGGCTGATCACCCCCTTCCTGGTCGGCGGCTCCTTGCTGCTGGCTGTCATCACCGCCTGGATGGCCCTGCGCCGTCACGTGAGGGTATGAGGAGTTTCGCTATGTCATCCCTGTCATCACCTCCCATCGCTGCGTCTGCAGACCGGGCCGCCTCCCGAGGTCGCCGCACCACCGCACGCAGGCTGCGGTCGGCCGTGGTGCTGTCGTTGGCGGGCATGCTCGTCGCCGGTCCGGCACTCGCCGGTGATCTCGATGATCTGCGCGACCGCATCCGTCAGGTGGAGCAGCAGGAGAGCAAGGCGGAGAAGGCGCAAGGCAACGCCGCGACCAACGCTGACGCGCTGACCGAGGATCTGACGCATACCAGCGCCAAGTTGGTCGCGGCTGATGCCCGCCTGAAACAGACGAACGCCAAGGTGGGCCAGGCCAGGATCGAGCTGGCCGCGGCCGAGGAGGAGCTGGCCGATGCGGAGGCAGAGGCAGAGCGGATCCAGACCGAGCTCGGCATCGCCCGCGCCAACGAGGCGACGATCGAAGAAGGGCTGAAAGCCAACGAGATCGAGCAGGAGGAGAGCCTGTCCACGGTTGGTGCCATCGCGCGTGACAGCTACAAGCAGGGTGGGATCGGATCGCTGGCGACCACGCTGGAGATTCTCTCCGGAGAGACGGACGCGGTCGACCGGATGGCGATGGCACGCACCGTCCTGCGCGTCCAGGACCAACAGATTCGCACGCTGGCCACGGCACAGGCGCAAGCGGTGGCCGAGCAGGACCGCCTCGTCGGCGTCCGCCGCGACATCGACTACCTGCTCGCCCAGGCGCAGGCCAACGTCATCGCCAAGGAGCAGGCTCGCGCCGTCGCCGATGGAGCCAAACGGTCCCTGGAGTCGCTCGAAGCGCAGCAGGCCAAGGACAAGACCGACCTGGAGGCCGAGAAGGCCAAGGTCCAGGCGGACCTGGAGGCCGAGCAGGACCGCTCCAACGAGCTCGAGGCGCAACTGGCTGAGTTGGCGACGACCAAGCACGGGCTCAAGGTCAAGGAGAAGACTGAGGTCAAGCGGATCGCTGCGGAAGAGGCGAGGCGCCGGGCAGCCGCGGAGGCCGAGCGAGTGGCTGCGGAGCAGGCTGCCGCCGACGAAGCCGCCCGACAGCGAGCGGCAGAGCGAGAGGCGCAGCGTCAACGCGATGCCGCCGCCGCCGCCCAACAGCGTCAGGACGCGGACGCCGCCGCGCAAGCACAGCGCCGTGCGGCCGCGGCTCAGGCCGACGCGGACGCCGCAGCCAGGGCGCAGAGAGCGGCGGCCGACCGTGCTGCGACGGTTGCTCCGGCTCCGGCTCCGGCTCCGGCCTCTGCGCCCCCGCCGCCGCCGCCGACGGAGTCCGTCAAGCCGTCGAACTACTTGTCCTTCCCCGTCAACGCACCCACCACCAGCGAGTTCGGGATGCGCCTGCACCCGATCCTTGGCATCTGGCTCCTGCACTCCGGCCTCGACTTCGGCGCACCCTGCGGGGCGCCGATCCGCGCCGCCGCGAGCGGCACCGTCTACGGCACGCTGTTTGACAACAGTCGCGGCAACTACGTCGTCATCGACCACGGGGTCACGCGCGGCGTCAACCTCACCACCGCATACCTGCACCTGGAGAGCTTCGCGGTCTCCTCAGGGCAGTCCGTCTCGGTCGGTCAGGTCATCGGCTACGAGGGCACGACTGGCAGCTCGACCGGGTGCCACCTGCACTTCGAGACCCGCGAGAACGGCACCCCGACAAACCCCCGCGGCTGGCTCTGACCGATCGGCACTCTTCGAGGGCCGACAGCCCCTCAGCCGTGGCGCTTGAGGTGTGCTGACATCGCGCGGTCTGCCTCGCGGCGATCCTGACGCTCCCGCAGCGTCTGTCGCTTGTCGTAGACCTTCTTGCCTTTGGCCAGGGCGATCTCGACCTTGGCGCGACCATCCTTGAAGTAGAGCGACAACGGGACGATCGTGTGCCCGGCCTGCTCCGACTTGGACAGCAGCTTGTCGATCTCGTGGCGGTGGAGCAGGAGCTTGCGCCGCCGTCGGGGCGCGTGGTTGGTCCAGTTGCCCTGGGTGTACTGCGGGATGTGCACGCCCTCGAGGTAGAGCTCGCCTTGGTACTCCACGGCGTAGCCGTCCACCAGCGTGGCTCGACCCATCCGCAGCGCCTTGACCTCGGTCCCGGTCAGCACGAGGCCGGCCTCGACAGTGTCCTCGATGAGGTACTCGTATCGGGCCTTCTTGTTGCTCGCGATGAGCTTGCGTCCGGTTTCCTTGGGCATGGCCGATCCAGTCTAGGTGAGGCCGCGGTGGGTAGTCGCCTCGGTTTTGCTCCACGCCGGGTGGAGGGTGGCTAGGTGGGCCTCGGGTTGCTGGGGAAAGAGTCAGGGGGCAGGCTGGGGTGACCGCACGAACTATTGACGAGGAGTGCTCCGATGACTACAGCGCGCGAGATCATGACCGAGGGTGTGGAAGTGCTACGTGAGGACCAGTCGCTGATCGAAGCAGCTGCGGTGATGCGTGATCACGACGTAGGTGCGCTGCCGGTGGTCCGGGCCGACGGCTCGCTGATCGGCATCGTCACCGACCGCGACATCGTGATCAGCGGAGTTGCCACGGGTCGCGACCTCGGAGCCACGGCAGTGGGCGCCCTCGCCAAGGGGATCGTGTCCACGGTTGATGCTGGCGAGGACGTGGAACGGATCGTCGACATCATGGGCGACCAGCAGATCAAGCGACTGCCGGTGATGGACGGCGACGAGGTCGTCGGGATCATCAGCGAGTCCGACTTGGCCCGCGGCGTGGCCGAGGACAAGATCGTCCACTTCGTGCGGATGGTCTACGGCCGGGGCTGACCTGCCGGTCGATGGGTGCACCACGGCGCTCACGGGGAGGAGAAGGCGTTCTCCACGCGGGCGAGCACCACGCTGGGACGGGCGAGTAGCCACATACCCCCGAGCGCGAAGATGGTCGGGAGGACGAAGATCAGTAGGTTGGTCGGGCTGGAGACAAACGCGAGGGCAAAGCCGAGGATCGCCGGTGCTTCCAGCAACGCCATACGCAGGATGGTCAGGCGCATCGTGACGGAAGCCACGGAGCCTGCCCGCGACACGGGCAGCACGGCCGCGAGAGCCCAGACTGCAATGGTGGCGAGCAACACGGTGACGACCATCCACAGCGGCGGCGAGGCGAGTTCGGCGCCCAGCAGCGCCAGGACCACACCCAGCGTCACCAGCGCCAGCGCGTAGGACCCCACGAGGACTGCGAGCGTGCGGCGTGCCCCGTCCGAGGGTGACTGGGGGTTGGCGGGCATCGTGCTCATGCGTCGAGGGTAGGTCAGGGAATCTGGTTGGCCGCGGCGGCGTTCAGTGAGTAGACTGCAAGGTCCGACGGTGGAAGTTTTGCACTGAGACCGGCGGTCTTTGACAACTGCACAGCGTGAGGCACCCCATGGGGGTGATCGGTTTCGACGTTGCTCGGTATTTCAGGAGAAGCGGGTCGAGGATGCAAGGTCAGCTCGTCAACGCTCCTTGCAAAACCAATAGCTGCCAATTCTACGCGCAGCGACTTCGCCCTCGCCGCCTGACGGCGACGCGAAGTCTGTCAGCCTGAGGTAGTTTCCGACTCAGTGCCTGGCATCAGTTAGGAAACTTGCTGCACGGTCATGTCGGGGGATCGTGCGGGACTCCAACTCGACTGGGCCTGTCAGGGAACGTGTGCGCGCGAGCCCTGGGGCCGAGAAAATCCATAGCGCACTGCACCCGGAGAAGTCCTGTTCTTCTGGCAACGGACGCGGGTTCGATTCCCGCCACCTCCACTTACGTGTCTCATGCTGTGCGAGTTGTCCCACGTCAAACCCCCGTATTCCGCGTCACCACGCGGAATACGGGGGTTTTCTTGTGTGGGCACGTGTGAGCAGATGTAGGCTCTTTTCAGCACCCGAACTGACACACAGCTGACACAGGGTGCAGATGATCTGGGGGATGGGTAACTTGCGCGTCAAAGAAGCCGACAAGCCGCTGCCACGAGGGATCGTGCGGTTCTGCAACCGACAAGATTCCCTAACGGTTGTCAAGCCGTTGGGTACGTCTTTTACGGGCATGGCTACGTGTCCCCGGGGTGGCGGCCTGGTAGAACGCTAGGCGCAGCACGGCGGGTCCTTCCTTGGTGATCGCCCGGGAGGGCTGGGTCACGGTTCCTGAGGACCAGGTGGAGGGCGTCACCCCGACGTAGGGCGCGGCGGCCTTGGCTGTGACTAAGCGGGAGCCGTCGCCGAGGAACGCACGGACCGTGGGGGCGGTCATCGTGCCCATCCCTGGCAGGGACAGCAGTAGCGGGTCATCCCCATACAGGCCCGCCCAGTAGCGTTCGCCTGGGTCGTGGCGCGGCCGATCTGCTCAGCCGCGGTGGTGATGTCGGCCAGGTGCTCGCCGACCTCCCAGGCCAACGCGTCCAGGTCCAGGTGGGCCACCCCAGAAGTCGCACCAGGCTGCGGGAGCAGCCCGGATCGCTCCGGCCCGTTCGGCTACGCCGGGCCACGCCCCTGGTGTGGGCGGCCACGACCGCGGTCCCACTGGAGCGTCGCGCGGCCGCCAAAAGCATGCAGGTGTGGCCAGCGGGTCAGGACCGCGACCGCGGTGGGCCAGGAACCGGCGAACGCGGACCACACGACCGTCGAAAGTTCACCTGGCCAGCGAGATCAGCCGGCGACGGGCCCGGTTGCCGTCGACGACCAACTTCCTGCGCGCACGACCGCGCGGCGCAGCGCCAAATGGGCTGGGTCTGGCGGGGCCAGGGGTGCGAGGGTGAACACGTGGGCCGCCATGGACAGCATGTCGGCGTCGATCACGTCGGACTCGTGCTTGCCGCTGATCGCGCCGCGCAGCCGGGCGGAGGGACGGAGCCCGACCAGGGATAAGTCGCACCCGGCCCGTTGCAGGGTGACGTGCAGGCCAAGCCAGGTCATCGAGGTCGGTTCGGCCGCGGCGACCACGCCGGGGAAGGCCGACAGTTTCTCTCCGAGGCGTGAGAGGCCCGCGCTCGTGGGCGAGACGTGGCAGAGGGCGACCTGGACCCGCGCCGGGGCGGGGTCAGTAGTGTGTGGACACGAGGGTTCCTTCCGTTCGCTTGCAACGCGACGACCCTGTGCCGTTCGACCACCGGCCAAGTGACTTGCGGGACAGGCATCGTCCTGGGTGGACGGGAGAACCCTCCTCCCTTGCCCTCAACCAGCGGCAAATGGCGCGGTGGAATATCCCGGCCCTTCATGCCTACCCGGGCGACCGCGGCACGAGGGCTGCGTGGCGAACCCACGCTTGTGCGTGATCCGGTGCCTACCCAGGACCCACACCCGCGTCGCAAGCACACCGTCCTGGCCACCAATTCCCTGCACCGGGCCAGCCTGACCGGGAGAGCCGACCCCGAGTCCGTCGATCTCTTCCACGAGCCATCACGCCCAGCCGGATACCGGCCAGCCCCGAGGCCTTCTCCCACAGCCACCGTAGCGACCACCACCCGTCACCAGGAGGCCCTCCAAGTCATACAAGCCTATTAACCGACGTGGCCGTTGCCGCCGGTGTCCGTCGCGTCACCCTGGGCACGTGGATGACTCGCAGGCAGTGGTCCCCAATTTTGCTGAGGGGCGGACGTAAGCCTGCGACCTGACGGCCGCCTCCGGAGCTCCAGAACGGAGGGGGAGGGAGCTTTGGCACCGGGCCCTTTGGTACCTGGTCAGGACGATCGCCGGGGAATGTAGGTGTCTTTACCAGGTCAGGTTCACCCAGATTTTAGGGCGCCGAAGAACGACGTGCCGCCCTGTCCTGGCCGCGAGCAGGTGTCGTTCGAGCGGGCCGGCGGAGCTTTTTGCGCCGCTCAGGACGGGAGTTGCTGAATACCAGCGGCCACAAGGCGTGGG
>NZ_JAUNVI010000042.1 GCF_030537745.1 Ornithinimicrobium sp.
CCGGTTGCGGATGTGGGTGGCCGTGCGGACCGTTCGGTGTGGCCGGGGCGACCGCCCGGTCAGGAGGCGTGGAGGGCGGCCGCAACCTCCGAGGCGGAGGCGACGACCGAGGGCGGCAGCAGCGTGACGGCGGTGCCGACCTGCTCCGCGGCGGCGGCTGCGGCAGGGCCGCCCAGCCTGATGCTGACGGGTGTCTTGCTCTCGATGAGGAGATGGCACAAGGTCACGGCATTGGCGACGTCCGACTCCAGTGGCACGCTCACGGCGACACCCGCGGGGCGAAGGCTTCGCACCGCGTAGAGCCAGCTGTCCTCCGGCACATCTGCGCCCAGATAGACGACGTCCAGCCCCTGACGACGTGCGCAGACGGAGAAAGCCAGAGCGCCCAGATGGTGCCGAGCTCCGGCCGGCAGCCCGGTCACTAGCGCGGGGGCTCCGGGGCGCGAGCCGGCGGCCTCATAGGCTGCTGCGAGCCGTCCATGGACCCCCGCCGAGACGAAATGCTCGCCGGCGATGTCAATCTCGCCGGCTATCCACGCCTGGCCGATCGCCGCCATCGCGGGCACCAGCCAGGAGTCGATCAGGGTCTCCAAGGAGGTGCGTGCCCACGCCTCGTCCAGCACGCGGGTGAGCAGAGTGCTGTCGAGCGTCTGCGCCGCTCGGAGCAGGTCGTCGACCTGGGTCTGGTCAGTCGGAAGTGCCGCTAGCGCAGCCCCGGAAGGAGAAGCGGCTGGCGTCGCCGCCTCCCCGAGCACCTGGGCGGCGGCTAGCGAGGCGGGTCGTCCGGCCCGGACGAGCAGACCCATCCGGCTCAGCCGTGCCACGTCCTCGTCGTCATAGAGCCGATAGCTGGACTCCGAGCGTTTGGGTGAGACCACGCCATACCGGCGCTCCCAGGCCCGCACCGTGGCTGGCGATACGCCGACGATCTGAGCCACCTGCTTGACGGTGTACTGCGGACCCTCGATGGCGACCACTCCTGGCGTGAGACGGGAAGCCTGTACTAACTTTAGACAGACGTTGTCGGCTGATGCTACCTGCTCGCCGCCGGATCCAGGTAGCGTCCAGACCGATCGGGGCTAGGATGGGACAAACATTAGACGATAGAGGAGCCGCTATGACCCAGCACGACAGCACTGCCCACGACATCAATCCCCAGGACCCGGTGCGGGTGACTGACGACGCAGAGATGGTCAAAAAGGTCCACGACGTCATCGACGGCATGGACATCGCGATGGTGACCACCCGCGACTCCAGCTCGCCAGAGGGTCGGCTCACCAGCAGGCCGCTGTCGACCCAGCGTGCCGAGGAGGACGGCGACGTCCTCTTCCTGACCCGCCGCAGTAGCGCGTTTGTCCGTGACCTCACCACCGACCCCAACGTCAACGTCGCCTATGCCTCCCGCAGCGCCTGGGTCTCCCTCGCGGGCACCGGTGTCGTCGTCGAGGACCGCGACCTGGTGGCGCAGCTGTGGAGCAAGGGCGCCGACATGTTCATGGAGGGTGGACCGGAGAACCCGGACAACGTCGTCGTCCGCGTCAGCGGTGACACCGCCGAGCTGTGGGGAGGCGAGACGATGATCGGCACCGCGGTCTCGATGGTCAAGGCGATGACCGGCAACAAGGATGACGACGAGGGTGCCACCGTCGTCGAACTCCCCTAGCCGTGATGGGACTGTCCTGGTCCGCGCTCGGACTCAACATCGTCCTCAGCCTCGCCGCCCTCCTGGTGTTGCTGACCGTGACCTGGACCATCGGCCGCGCCCAGCACCGCCATGTCGTCATCGACTGCGCGTGGGGGCTTGGCTTTGTGGTGGTTGCGGTGGTCACCCTCATCCACTCGGGAATGTCGATCACGCCCAATCCCGACGACGCCCGTCGCTGGCTGCTGCTGGCCCTCGTCGGCCTCTGGGGTCTGCGGCTGGCCATCTACCTCGGCTGGCGCATGCGTGATGGTGCCGAGGACCCGCGCTACGAGAAGATCCTGGAAAGTGGTGGTGAGCGCCGCGACCTCTATGCGATTCGACGGGTCTATCTGCCGCAGGCCGTGGTGCTCCTGCTGGTCTCGATGGTCATCCAGATGGGCATGCTCGGCAGCGCTCCGCTCAACTGGATCGCCTGGCTCGGCGTCGCGGTCTGGGCGATCGGCCTCTTCTTCGAGGCAGCCGGCGATCTGCAGCTCTCCCGTCACAAGAACGACCCTGCGTCCCGGGGCACGATCCTGGACACCGGGGTATGGCGCTTCACCCGTCACCCCAACTACTTCGGTGATGCGGCGGTCTGGTGGGGGATCTGGCTGGTCGCCGCCTCCGCCGGCTGGCTCGTCGCGCTGGTCACCGTGCTCTCGCCGCTGCTGATGACCTGGGCGCTGACCAGCCGCACCGGCAAGCCGCTGACCGAGTCGCGGATGATGGACCGTCCCGGCTATCGGGAGTATGTGCAGCGCACTTCCGGCTTCTTCCCTCTGCCTCCGCGCAACCGCGCCTGATCCTGGGCCGCTCTCTAGGGGGTGACGGATCCACCCACTCGCGGTAGCGTGACCCCGACCCCGTTCGATGACATCGCCGTCAAGACGGACCCCTAAGGGAGAACAGCAATGAAGCGAACACTCGCCCTCGCGCTGGCTGCGGCCACGGCGTCCTCGATGGTCGCCACTGCCGCGATCGCCGCCCCCAGCCTCAGCGCCAGCCCCGCGGCGGCCGCTACCAGCGCCAAGCCAGCCAAGCCGGAGAAGCCCGAGAAGCCAGCCAAACCGGCCAAGCCGCCTAAGCCGCCCAAGCCCACGAAGCCTCCCGTCCCGGATGCGCGGACTGTGCCTGTGCAACTGCTGTCGTTCTCCGACTTCCACGGCCACCTCTCGCCGGAGGCACTGACGGACAAGGCGGGCAATGTCTTCGGCGTCTTCGGCGGCGCGGCCTACCTCGCCGGCCTGGTCAACCAGCTGTCGACGGAGTTCGTGGCGCAGCACAAGCACGCCTTGTCCTACACCGTGTCCTCCGGTGACAGCATCGGCGGATCCACCTTCGCCAGTGGCCTCTTCCACGACGAAGGCACCATCGAGGTGCTCAACGCGATGGACCTGACGGCATCGGCGGTCGGCAACCACGAGTTCGACGAGGGCGTCGCAGAGCTGATGCGCATCGTCAACGGGGGCAACCACCCCGAGGACGGGCAGTATCTCGACCAGCCCTACGCCGGCACCTCCTTCCCCTACCTGGCGGCCAACGTCGTGTGGAAGGACTCCGGCGAGACGATCCTGCCCCCCTACACAATCGAGAAGAAGAACGGCATCAAGGTCGGCTTTATCGGTGTCGTGACCGACGAGACGCCGATCCTCGTCTCCCCCGGCGGCATCTCGCAGGTCACCTTCCTGGACGAGACGGAGACGCTTAACAAGTATGCAGTCGAGCTGCAGGCTAAGGGCGTCCAGTCGATCGTCGCGCTGGTCCATGAGGGCGGTTACGACGGCGGCGCCTACTCCGGCGCGATCAACGAGCCGGACGTCAACGCCGGCTGCGACACCCTCACCGGCCCGATCGTCGACATCAACGCTGGCGCCTCCTCGGCCATCGACGTGCTCCTGACCGGCCACACCCACAACGGCTTCGCCTGCCTGCTGCCCGACCCCGCGGGCAATCCCCGCGCGGTCAACGGCCCAGGTGACTGGGGCCGGGTCCTGTCCGAGACGACCTTCAAGGTCGACCGCAAGACCAAGGACGTCATCCGCGCGAGCCTCGCGGTGGAAAACCACCTGGTGCTCGCCGACGGCTCGATTGCGCCCGACGCGCAGGTCCAGAAGATCGTGGACAAGTGGATCGCGAAGGCAGCCGTGCTCGCGGGTCAGGTGATCGGGACCACGACCGAGGACATCACCGGCGATGCGAGCGGAGACCGTGGCGTAGAGACCCCGATGGGTGACCTGCTCGCCGACGCGATCCTGTGGGGCACCCAGGAGTCGGGCGCGCAGATCTCGTTCATGAACATCGGCGGTGTTCGCGGCTCGTTCCTGGTCAACGACATCAGCAACGGCGAGGCTGCGGGCGAGATCACCTACCAGGAGGCCTACGACGTCGCACCGTTCGGCAACCTGCTGGTCACCCTCGATTTGACGGGTGCCCAGATCGAGGCCGTGCTCAACCAGCAGTACAACCCCAGTAAGGAAAAGCAGCTCGCGCTGGGCGTCTCCGAGGGCTTCAGCTACGCCTGGGACGACGCGACCCACTCCGTGGTGCCTGGTTCGATGACCCTCGACGGCGTGCCCGTCGAGGCGGGACAGACCTACCGCGTGTCCACCCTCTCCTTCCTGGCTGAGGGCGGTGACGGCTTCACCGCCTTCACCGGTGGCACCAACCTGGTCGGTGGCCCGGAGGACCTGGCCAACCTGGTCGCCTACATCAAGGCCACCAGCCCGTTGTCTGCTCCGGAGGACCGCGTCTCCGGCCTCTGACCTCGGCACCACCATGACGGGCCGTCTGCCACCGAGCAGGCGGCCCGTCGGGCTTTGCAGGGAATGTCCATGGGGCCACTGTGGCTGGTGTGACAGAGCAGGGCAGGTCCCGGCAACGTCTTGGTCACGATCCCTGACGAAGCTATGGTCAGCGGCTCCAAACCGACATAGAGTCGGCAGGGCGGTCCGCGCTGACGCGGGGTGCAGTACGTCCACTTTCAGCATGTCCAGGATCAGCGACGAAGGGGCATTAATGCACAGCGCCGGGGGCAGTCGCAGCGCGGGCGGCCTGACACGGGCGAAGCTGACACGACTGCCGGTCGCAGCGGTGCTCGCGGGCGTGCTCGCGCTGGGGGCAGGGCCGTCCTTCGCGGCTCCGGACGGTGCGCAAGGGGAAGGCCAGCAGGCCCAGCCGGCTCCCGTCCAGCCGGTCGAGCCGGCTCCGATCCAGCAGGTGCCGTTGACCGGTCTCGGGCCGGGCGTGACAGAAGGCGCCACCACCATCTTCGTCCCGGTGTGGGTTGATCCCGCAGTGGTGCCGGAGCCTCCCGTCAACGAGAGCCTGCCCCCCGAGGTCGACGACAAGGGCGAGTTCGCCCAGCAGATCAGCTGTGACCCGGTCGATCGTCCGGGTGTCACTGCTTTCGCGCTGCTCGTCTCCGACCACTACAAGCGGTCCCCCTTCTCCGGTGCCCGTCCGTGCATCGACTACGCCTCCTTCCACCACGACGGGCGTGCGCTCGACTGGCCGCTGGCGGCATGGGACACCAACGACCGGATGGTCGGTGACTCCGTCGCGACCTGGCTGACGGCTAACAACGGCGAGATGGCCCAGCGCTTCGGGATGGAGTACTTCATCTGGAACGGCCTGATCTGGTATGCCGACGGCCGCGGCTGGGAGTACTACACCGGCAACCCGCACACCGACCACATGCACTTCTCCTTCACGTGGGACGGCGCCCAGATGCGCACCTCCTGGTGGACCGGGGTCGCGGTGACCACGCCCGACCGCGGCCCGTGCGACGTCACGCCCTGGTCCTATGCCGCCATTCATCAGTACCCACGCCTGGAGCCCTGCGACACCGCCGATTTGGCCCCCGCTCCGAGCACCGGCCTGATCCGGGTCCGGCCAGGAGAGTATGGGGGCGGCGTCTCCCTGCTGCAGGCGACCCTGGGTCTGCCGCAGACAGGGGTGCTGGACGAAGCGACGCGTGCCGCGTTGATCACCTGGCAGGATGAGCGGCACGTGCCGCAGACGGGAGTCCTCGACGACTTCTCCTACGCCGTGCTGGAGGGCATGCCGCTCGGTGAGGTGCCAGCCAGCGCCATGGCGGTCGCGCCGCGCAAGTGGCAACAGACCGAGTTCTCGCCCTACAAGCGCACGACCCTCACGCTCGGCGACGAAGGCAAAGCGGTCAAGGTCCTGCAGGAGGCTATCGGGGCCAGCCCGGACGGCTCCTTCGGTCCCAAGACAGCCAAGGCGGTGGCCGACTGGGAGAAGACCGTCCCCGAGCTCGCCCTGCAGTCGACCCGCCGCGGCGACGGCCCCGTCACGATCACTCCGCTCACGTGGATCTACCTCGAACGCGCCGCCCATCCCACGATCTTTGTCCGCGAGGTCGAGCTTTCGATCGGCAGTCTCGACCAGTCTGGTGACCAGGACGGTCTGCTGGCTGCTGCGGCGATCGCCGAAGACCGCGCAAGTCCCTACGCCGGCGGAGCCGTGACCCTGTTGCAGGGGCTGCTCGGCGTAAAGGCGGACGGCAGCTTCGGGCCGAAGACACAGGCCGCCGTCCAGGAGGTCCAAGAGTCCGCCAAGCTCGAGCCGACCGGCCTCGTCGATGGACCCACCTGGGCCGCCATCGAAGAGGTCGCCATCGCGCAGGGCCGCGCCGACGGAGCACCGGGCGCCGAGGCCGCCCGCGAGGCGGCCGAGAAGAAAGCGGAGAAGGCGAAGGCAAAGGCGGCAAAGAAGGCCGAGGAAACCAAGAAGGCAGAGGCGGCAGCCCACTCGCAAGCCGTTGCCGACGTCGGCTGAATGCCACGTTTCTTGCGGGTCCGACCGAGCGCTGCACGCCATACCCCGGCAACGAGGGTGACGACCATGGCGCCCATTCACATCGCCGCCCAGCTCGAGGACTCCGTGCGCCGACGGATCGGCGCCCGCCTCAAGCGGCGCGGCTGGCACGAGCGGGTCAGCGGCTACACCGGCTACGGCACGGTCGAGACGGCCCGCGTCTTTGGACGCATCAGCCTCTCGCGCCAGGAGCCGGAAGAGAGCCGCACGGCGCTCACCCACCATGAGGACTCGCTGCTCGACATCGCCCAGCGGGGCTGGCACTTCTTCCTCACCGCCCCCGCCGCCAGTGTCCAGGTGCGGGTCACCATGGGTGCGACGAGCGTCATGGTCAAGACCGACCGCGGTGGCTACGTCGACGTCGAGCTCAGCGGTCACGGGCTGGCCCCGGGGTGGCAAGAGGCGTCGATCGACCTGCCCAACGGCGACTCGGTGACCACCTCGGTGCTCATCGTCGGCCCGCACGTGCGGGTCGGCCTGGTCAGCGACATCGACGACACCGTGATGGTCACCCACCTGCCCCGTATGTTCATCGCCGGCTGGAACACCTTCGTGCGCTCCGAGCAGGTGCGCCAGGAGGTGCCGGGAATCGGCGCGATGTATCGGTCCCTGGTCAAGGCCGATCCGGAAATGCCGGTCCTCTATCTGTCCACCGGCGCGTGGAACGTCGCGCCTGCCCTCACGCGCTTCCTGCGCCGCCATGACTTCCCGCTGGGGCCGCTGCTGCTCACTGACTGGGGGCCGACCAACACCGGATGGTTCCGGTCAGGGCAGGAGCACAAGGAGGCTGAGCTGCGGCGCTTGGCCCAGACCTTCCCCGACATCCGGTGGATCCTGGTCGGCGACGACGGGCAGCACGATCCGGTGATCTACTCCGAGTTCGCCGTCGAGCACCCCGACTCGGTGGAGGCCATCTGCATCCGCGAGCTGACGCCCGCCGAGCAGGTCCTCTCCAGCGGTCTGCCGGTCGCCACCGACGAGTTGCTCGGCCGCAAGGTGCGAGCGCCGATGTTCAAGGCACCCAACGGTTTCGGGCTGCACCAGCTGCTCGTCGGCAGTCGGCGCGAGAGGGCCCAGGACGAGCCCGATGCCTGAGCTGCCCGAGGTGCAGGCACTCGTCGACTTCCTCGGTGGACGCACGGTCGGTCGGGTCGTCACGGATGTCGAGCTCGGCTCGATCGCGGTCCTGAAGACCTTCGACCCGCCACCGGACGCGTTGGTGGGCAGCCCGATCGACGCGGTGTCACGGCACGGCAAGTTCGTCGACCTGGACGTGGATGGGACCCATCTGATCTTCCACCTGGCGCGCGCGGGCTGGTTGCGCTGGTATGACGTAGTGCCGGCGACCCGGGTGCGACCGGGGAAGTCGCCCATCGCGCTGCGGCTGCGCCTTGACGACGAGTCCGGCTTCGACCTGACCGAGGCTGGCACGAAGAAGGGGTTAGCGGCCTACATCGTGCGGGAGCCAGCGGAGGTGAAAGGGATCGCGACCCTCGGGCCGGACCCGATGGCCGACAACTTCTCCCTGGAAGATTTCGCGGCGATCCTGCAGGGTCGGCGCACGCAGGTCAAGGGTCTGCTGCGCGACCAGTCGGTGCTCGCCGGCGTCGGCAACGCCTACTCCGACGAGGTGCTGCACGCCGCCCAACTCTCACCCTTCGCGCTCGCGGCGTCGTTGACGTCCGAACAGGTCGCGGGGCTCTACGAGGCCCTGCGGACCACCTTGACGGCGGCGGTCATGGCGGCGGAGGGCAAGCCCGCCGCTCAGCTCAAGGACGCGAAGCGGGCGGGGATGAATGTGCATGGCCGCACCGGCCAGACCTGCCCGGTCTGCGGCGACGTGGTCAGCGAGGTCTCCTTTGCCGACTCCTCGCTGCAGTACTGCCCGACCTGTCAGACCGGGGGAAAGCCGCTGGCCGACCGCAGGATGTCGCGGCTGCTGAGGTAGCCGGCCGACGCGGGGAGGTATGACACACTCGACCGGTTCGATCGATCGGGGAGGAGAATTTCATGATGCCTGTCATGGCCCTCGGGCTTGCTGCGCTGAGCATCTTTGTGCTGGTGAACAGCCGGGTGAGAGCTCGTGGTTTTGAGCGTGGTCAGCTCACCATCAGTCGGATCCAGCCGTGGACCTCCAGCGGTGAGTCGACGGCGACGATGACCCGCACTTACAAGGTGCACGGCGTGGTGAGCACACCCAAGGGCAGCTTTTCCGCCACGTCGATCGATCTTTACGACGAAGCTGTCCTGCGCAAGAAGGGCGCCCAGGTGCCGTGCCGCTATGACCCCGACGACCCCTCCAGGATCACGCTGGACCTTGCCAGCCCGGGGAGGATCGACCTGCAGGACGTCGTGCTGGTCGGCTTTGCCGTCCTCTGCCTCGCCATCGCGTGGTTCACCCGCTGAGGCGACACTTCGCAGCGCGCCACGAGCTCCGCGGCCCCGAGAGCTGTGCCCCATTCATCCCTCCGAAAGGAACTGCCAGTGCGCACTCGCCTGAGCACGATCATCATCGTCGGCGCAGCGGCCGCCGCCCTGACTGCCTGTAGCTCTGGTGGCGGGTCGACACCGACAGCGACCTCGTCCATCACCACCACCGCAGCGGCGACCGACTCCAGCACCACATCGGAGGCCGCGCAGCCCAGCGACGACACCGGCGCACTGGTGTCCCTGAAGCCGGGTGAGGAAGTCCCCGACGGCATGGACGTCCACGATGTCAAGGTCTTCCAGGTGGCGATCCCCTCGGAGTGGACTCCGGAGGAGACGACCGGGGAGCCCACCCTCGCCTTTTGGGGCGAGGACGCTGACGGCGCACCCGCCGAGGGCGCCATGGTCCGCTGGGACCCGCAAGGAGCCTCGGCGCTCGACACCGCAGAGCAGCTCGAACAACAGCTGGCTGGGGAGGGGACCACGGCCACCATCGAGGAGCTGGCATGGCCCGACGTCGCGCCGGGCGGTGCCTACCTGGTGACCTTCGAGAGCGAGATGGCTCCGGGCGCGTTGCGCCGCGTCCAGCAGATCTTTGCCGACCTGCCCCAGGGTGGGACCGGGTCGGTGATCGGCTTCGCCGAGCCGGACGCCTTCGCCGATTCGCAGGTGCCGGCGGTGCTCGGTTCCTTCAGGGTGGCGCCGTGAGCGAGCGGACCTTCGGGCCCGGCCCGGCCCGGCTCCTCGTGGACGGTCGCGACGTCGCCCCGCTGACCGTTGCGCACGACCGCGCCGAGGTGCGCAAGGGTCTGTTGGGCACCGACCACCTCGTCGGCGCGCTCTGGCTGACCCGTTGTCCGTCAGTCCATATGGTGGGGATGCGATATCCGATCGACGTCGCGATCCTCGATCGCGACGGACGGGTCACGGCGACCAAGGCGTTGCGTCCTGGGCTGGGCCTGACGTGGCCGCTGCCTGGCCGTCGGGACACTCTTGAGGCCCCCGCGGGAGCACTCCGTGCGTGGGGGATCACGCAAGGGTCCGTCCTGCGCGCTGGATAGCCCGACTTGACTTACGCACCCCTGGATAGCAATGCTGGGAGGGACTCCCGGAGTGCGGTGGGGAGGGTCGGGTATTTTCCTGGGAGGGAACAGTTGCGTTGCAACAGTTAGTGCGTGTCGCCATGCCGTCAACCGAGGGGGTTTCCCCGGGTCTTGCCCCCGACGCGCCGGTCGAGGACGTCTACACCGCTGCCACCGAGCAGCTCGACTCCGCGGACGGGGCTGAGCACGCGCTCATCCTGGTCGCCCACGGCGCTCGTCGCGCCCCCGAGATGGCGCGGGCTGTCGCGGGCCACCCAGGCTTGGCGATGGTGGCCTTGACTGGCCCGGTGACTGCGGTCGGGATGACCGATCACGTGCTTCGACACAGCGATCTGAGCGCAACCGAGGGCGTCGACGTGGCCCACGGCCTGAAGCCTTTCCTACGCACGTACGCCGTGGTGTCCTCGGCCACCCGCGTCGAGCGTCCCACGCCCTCCCTGGGGACCTACCTGCTCAGCCTGCTCCCGTGGACCAGGTTCGGGATCGACCTCCACGAAGGAACGTTCGTCAAGCCCGCGGAGCTGCCTCGCCTGGTGGCGGAGGCCGCAGTCCGCGTCACCAGCACCCTGGATGAGCGCATCGCCTCCGACCTGCTCCCCACAGGGCCGGCGGCCCAGGAGCTCTCGCTGGAGGCTCCGGCCAGCTCGTGGCGTGCCCGCCACGCCGTCGAGTGCACCCTGCTCCTCGGCACCCCCGATGACCTGGTGTCGCAGATCTTGTCGGCACCATCTCGCGACTGCGTCAACTGCCACGTGCCCACCCGGCTGACCAGGTGCCCCTTCTGTGGCGTCCGCCAGACGTCAGCCGATCGAAAGGCTCATGTATGAACCCTCGTCAACGCCGGGGCCTCATGCTCCTGATCGTGTCCGTCCTCGGCGCTGTCGCGGTCTTTGTGGCGGTGCTGGCCTTCGTTGCCGACGTCAACTCCCGTGCCGGCAACTTCGTCCAGGTGGTCTCGCTGTCCAAGGACGTCAAGGCCTATGAACCGTTAGCGACCGATGACCTGGAGCTGCGTGAGGTCCCCGAACGGTGGACCTCCTCGGAGACCATCCGCGATGCCCGGGACGTGCTCGGCCTGGTGCCCGTGACCGACCTCCGGTCGGGCACCTTCGCCTCCCGCGGCATGTTCGTGGACCGTCCTGGCATCGCGCAGGGCCACCGGGAGATCGCCATCATGGTGGACGCCGAGACGGGTGTCGCCGGCAAGGTCCGCTCCGGAGACCGGGTCGACATCATCGCCACCTTCCAGGGTGAAGAGGACAAGCGGCCCTCCAGCCAGTTATGGGCGCAGGGTGCCCTCGTCATCGACGTCGGCCTGCCCGAGGAGATCGCGGTCGAGAACGGTGGCGGTGGGTTCAGCACCGGCCAGGGCGTGCCGATCACCTTCGCCCTCCCGACCCAGGAAGCCCTCCGGGTCGCGTATGCCGAGTCCTTCAGCGTCAAGCTTCGACTGGCACTGCGGGCCGGCAACGACGACACCCGGGTCAGCACCGACACGATCTTCGCCCCGTCGGGCAAGGAAGGCTGAGCATGAGCCGTACCACTGTCGCCGCCGTGATCGAGGACCTCGATCTCCGGTCGGCGCTCCAGTCCGTCGCCAGCGAGGCCGTCGACGTCGAGCTGGTCGGTGTCGGAGCCAATCTCGCGGAGATCTCTAGCGTCCTTGAGGACCCCGAGCTCGACGTCGTGCTGGTGCACACCGAGCTGCGGCGCTCGCAGTTCGCCGCAGTGATCTCTGACCTTCAGCGCCAGCGGCCCTTCGTCGGCGTGCTCGTGATCGCGCCCGAGTCCGATGCCGGGCTGCTGTCTTCAGTCATGGAGCTCGGCGCCCGTGGGGTCCTGCTCCAGCCGCTCTCCCTCGACGAGTTCCAGGCTCGCGTGGACGCCGTCGGGCAGTGGAGCCGCGGGCTGCGGCAGTTCTCGGGTGGGACGTCAGACGAACGCGGGCAGGTCATCGCCGTCGCCGGTGCCCGTGGAGGGGCAGGGGTGTCCACGATCGCCACGCTCCTGGCGCACGAGTGCTCGCGAGCAGGCACCGTGTGTCTGGTGGATGCCGACCTGCGCAAGGGCTCGATCGCCTACCTCACCGACGTCAAGCCGCGTCGCAATCTGACTGACCTGGCGACCGTCGCCTCCGAGCTCACCGGCCGCAACGTCCGGGATGTCGCGGTCGACGCCGAGGCGGGCTTCGCGGTCATCTCGGCACCGACGGACGTGGAGCAGGCAGACGATGTCAGCGCCACGGCGATGACTCAGGTCCTGCACCAACTGCGGTTCCAGTACGACATCACCATCATCGATGTCGGATCGACCTTGGAGAGCGCGCAGGCGGTGGCCCTGGAGGTGGCCGACCACGTCGTGCTCGTCGTCACCCCGGACGTCGCCTCGGTCAACTCAGCCCGGCAGGCCATGCACAGTTGGGAGCGACTCTCCGTGCGGCCGTCCTCGGCGGTCACCGTCGTGATGAACCGCACCGACCGACGCCGAGAGGTGCAGGCAGCGCTCGTCGAGCGAGTGCTCGCCCATCCGCTCTCCGTCTCCTTGCCCGACGAGTTCGCCCAGCTCGAGCCCGGTCACAACAGCGGCAACATCACCCTGGTCAAGGGAGGCTCCATCCGGTCCGGAGTCCTCCGGCTGGCCCGCGAGCTTCAGCTCGTCGCGGCACCGGAAGCAAGCTCCCGACGCAGTGCCGGGCGACGTCGTGAGCGCGGACAGTCCGCCGTGGAGACGCCGATGGCGGTCGCCCTCTTCCTGCTCGCCACCGTCCTCGGCATCCAGGTGCTCTTTGCCGCGTCCTGCCTGGTCTTCACGCGGCATGCGGCCACCGAAGGTGCGAGGGAGTATGCCGTGTCCCGCTCTGTCAGCGCGGGACAGGCGAGCGCCGAAGCCGCACTGCCCGGTTGGGCTGGAGCCAACCCCAGTTTTAGCGCCGGCCCGGGCAAGGTGACAGTTTCCACCACTATCCCGATGGTGCTGCCCGTCGGCGGTGACTTCCGGATGCGGATCAGTCAGTCCGCGAGCTACACCGCGGAGCCCCGGCCATGAGCGAGGGCGCCCGGAAAGACCGGGGCGCGACCTCGATCGAGGTCGCGGGGATGCTCCCGATCCTGCTGGTCGTCATTCTCTTCCTCGGCCATGCCGTCGGAGTCGTCGCCGGGGTGGATGCCACCACGCACGCGGCCCGTGAAGCGGCACGCGCGGCCAGCCAGGGCAATTCGCCCACCGCCGCGGCGCAATCAGCCGTGCCGTCCTGGATGCGGCTGGACGGTGTCGGAGTGCAGAGTTGTGCCGACGCCTGTGTCGAGGTCAGGGCGAGCGTGCCCATCGGCATACCAGGTGTCGTCACGGTGACCCACCTCCAGATTACCCGCCAGGCCACCTTCGCGAGGCAGGACTGATGGCGCTCCGGGACCGGCTGCCAGGGGCAGAACGCGAGCGCGGCGACGGACCGAACCTCGTCGGTGAATATCTCAACCGACTCCTCGTCGACCTCGATCGTGACGAGCTCCACGGCCTGACCGACGTCCAGAGGCGGGCCCGCCTGGAGCGACGCCTGAGCGACATCATCAGTTTTGACGGGCCCGTGCTCTCGGCCCGCGACCGGGCCGGATTCATCCGCCGTGTCATCGACGAAGCCCTCGGCCTCGGCGTGCTCGAGCCGCTGCTGGCGGACGAGACGATCACCGAGATCATGGTCAACGGCGCTGACTCCGTCTTCGTGGAACGACGGGGGCGGGTGGAGCGACACCCCACGGTGTTCTCCTCCGAGGAGCAGTTGATGCAGACCATCGACCGCATCGTGTCCAAGGTCAACCGACGGATCGACGAGTCCAGCCCCATGGTGGACGCCCGTCTCGAGTCTGGCGAACGCGTCAACGTCATCATCCCGCCGCTCTCCCTCGACGGCCCGACCCTGACGATCCGTCGCTTCCCGCGGCCGTTCCGGCTCGAGGAGCTCGTCGTCCGAGAGACCCTGTCCCGCCCCGTCGCCGAGCTGCTGACCGCCGTGGTGCGGGCCAAGTTCAACGTGATCATTTCCGGCGGCACCGGCACCGGCAAGACGACTTTCCTCAACAGTCTCTCCGGCATGATCCCCGAGCACGAGCGCATCATCACGATAGAGGATGCCGCTGAGCTCTCGCTGCAGCAGCCGCACGTGGTCCGGTTGGAGTCCCGGCCGGCCAACGTCGAGGGCTCAGGTCAGGTGTCCATCCGAGACTTGGTCCGCAACTCCCTGCGAATGCGGCCCGACCGCATCGTCGTCGGCGAGGTCCGTGGCGGCGAGACGCTGGACATGCTGCAAGCGATGAACACCGGTCACGCCGGGTCTTTGGCCACCGTCCACGCCAACTCCACGATCGATGCGCTCGGCCGCTTGGAGACGCTGGCGTCGATGGACGAGATGTCGCTGCCCTCGGACGTGCTCCGAGACCAGATCAACACGGCGGTCGACATCGTCATCCAGCTCAGTCGGCTCCATGACGGCTCCCGCAAGGTGGTGGACGTCGCGGCCCTGGTGTCGAAGCGGCGCGAGCCGTTCCGCACCGTGTCGCTGGCCCATTTCCAGGCCGACCCCGCCGTCCTCGGCGAGCGCGCGCGAGGCGTGTTCCTCCACCATCACCTGCCCGAGGACATCGCCGAGCGCTTGCACTTCTCCGGCCAGCTGGTCCCCGACGCCTTCCAGGACCACGGCGGCGAGGTATGAGGTCCACGCCCACCTTGATCGGGTTGCTGCTGGCCTTCACCCTCGTGGCGCTCGTCCTCTCGGTCAGCGTCAACCGTGAGGCGATGCGCAGGTCGGGTGAGATCGAGGCGTCCGCCCGAGGCGACGAGCGCCTCGATCGTTTCGGGGAGCTGCGCCGCAAGGTCAACCAGTGGTTTCGGCGTTCCAGACTCGGCCAGCAGCTCGACCTACGTTTGGCCGGCGCCGATGTCTCCCTCGGCGCCTTCGACTTCGTCGTCGTGGTGACCGCGGTGGCACTCGTGCTCGCTATCGTCGTCCGCTCGTTCCTGGGCAATCTGGGTGCGCTGATCATGATCTTCGCCGTGGTCGCCACCGCCATCAAGCTGCTCGAGCGTCGGCGCAAGCAGCGGGTGGTGGCCTTCATCGGCCAGTTGCCCGACCTGGCCCGCCTGCTGGCGAACGCGACCCAGGCCGGCCTGGCGCTGCGCACCGCGGTCGACCTGGTGGTCCGTGAGCTCCCCGAGCCAGCCAGCGCGGAGTTTCGGGAGGTCCAACGGCAGATGCGTCTGGGCCATAGCCTCAGCGATGCCCTCAACGACCTACACAAGCGGCTGCCCTCCCGTGACCTCGAGGTCCTCGTGCGCACCCTCCTGGTCCAGAGCCAGGCGGGTGGTCGGCTCAGCACCTCGCTCACCACCATCGCGGCCACCCTGGATGATCGCCGGGAGTTGGAGCGCGAACTGCGCAACTCGGTCTCGGGGGCAGTCTTCAGCGGCTACACGGTGCTGCTCATCGGCGTCGGCGCCGTCTTCCTCATGAACATCGTCCAGCCAGGCTCCCTCGACCTCATGGCCACCTCGCTGATCGGTCAGATCGTCCTCGTTATCGCCAGCGGGATGTTTATTTTGGGGATCATTCTCATCCAGCGCATCACCAAGGTCGACGTGTGATGGACCTCGGAAACATCGTGCTGGTCGCCTTCCCCGTCTCCGTGGTCCTGGTGCTGCTCCTTGGGATTCGTGGATGGAGATTGTTGCGGAGCACTGGGCTCGAGGCGGTCGAGGAGCGCTATGCCGTGGCTGTGGAGGAGGGTCCCGCTCGAGTCCCCCTGATGATCAAGGTGCTGGATAGCCTTGGACGCCGGTTCGAGTCCTCCGTGCTGCGCCTCTACGGCGACCGTCGACTTACCGCGCTCGACCACCGCCTCGAACGCGCCGGCCGCCCTGAGGGGCTGCGGGTGCGGACCTATGTGCGGCGACAGGCCGGGTTCGTCGCGCTGGGCGCCATCATCTTCTTCTTCTTCTTTCTCGCCGGTCAGCCGCTGATCGGGTTCCTGTGCCTGGTGGCCTTCTCGCTCTGGATGGAGTTGTGGTTGCGTGGAGCCGCGTCCAAGCGGCAGCGGGCGATCGCCCGCGAGCTGCCTGACTTCCTCGACATTCTTGCCGTCACGGTGACGGCTGGGCTCGCGCTGCGCACTGCCCTGGGCCGGGTCAGCCAGGGGCAGGAAGACTCACCGCTCAGTGATGAGGTCGACCGGGTCCTGAATGACATGCGGCTGGGCATGAACCGCCGCGAGGCGTTCGAGGCCCTGCGGCAACGCAACGACGCTCCCGCCCTTCACTCCTGGGTCACCTCCATGCTGCAGGCGGAGGAGTTGGGTGCCCCGATCTCTGAGGCGCTGCAGGACATCGCCCAGGAGGTGCGGCGGGTCCGCGCGGCAGAAGTGAAGAAGGCGACCGCCAAGGCGATCCCCAAGATCTCCTTGGTGGTGACCACCATCATCGTCCCGGCCTCGCTGTTGCTCGTGATCTCTGCCCTTTTCCTGAGCCAGGCCGAGGTGTTCGGGAACATCTTTGGTGGCTGAACGCAAGCCGGGGATGGAGTGGCTCCACGTGGTCGTCCATGTGGTCCTCACCGTGCGCGCCGGCATCGGGCTCCTCCTCGTGCTCATCGACGGCCGACAGGCCGATCCGGGCGCCGTGATGTCAGCCGTCGTGGCGCTCACTGCGATGACTCTCTATCTCGGCAGTCCGCTGCGATGGGAGCGGGCGACGAGCTCCTTGGTGATGCCTACCCTCGACTCCTTGCTTGCGGTGGTCGTCCTGATGAGCTTTGGGACCGGTGGATGGGCCCTTGGTTATGTCAGCGCCACGGTCTTCCTCTGGGCCCTGATCGATCGCAAGACGCCGTGGGTGGTGGCCATGGTGGGGCCACTGACCGTCTACCTGGTCCTCTGTCTGGCGGATCTGCTGCTGGGCCAGGTGACCGAGGGGCTGGCCTCCGCCGCTCGCATCGTCGTGCTGTGCCTGGCTGCCGCCGCCGCCGCCCGCACCAGAAGTCTGCTGTCGACCTACCGCTCCATGGAGCTGATCCTGCGGGAGGAACGCCTGCGGGCCGCTCAGGCCGAGGAACGCACCCGGCTGTCGGTCGAGATGCATGATTCGGTGGCCAAGTCGCTGCATGGCATCCACCTGATGTCGGCCCATCTTGCGGCCAGGCTAGAGGCAGAAGGCCACCCTGCCCTCGAGCAGATGGTGGTGTTGAAGGAGAGCGTCGACCAAGCCCGTGCAGAGGCGCGACACCTGGTGGCCAACCGGCGGGAGGTCCCAGATGACGAGCCCCATCGTGTGCTGGGCGAGATGGTGGCGGCCTGGGCGGCGTCCCACCCCGACTTTCGGGTGGTCACCTCGGTCGAGCCGTTCGGCCTGGGTCCTGGAGCCGCCCACGAGGTCCTCAACGCGGTCGGGGAGCTGTTGGAGAACGTCGCCCGGCACGCCGAAGCGAGGGTGGTCTCGGTCCAGTCCCGCGAGGAAGCCGGTTGGGTCACGATCGTGGTCTCCGACGACGGAGTCGGGATGTCTACGACTCGGAGCGAGGAATGGGTGGCCCGGGGGCACTTCGGGGTCGACGGCGTGGCCCGACGGATGGCCCGCGCGCGCGGACGGATGCAGATTGAAAGCCGGCCAGGTGCGGGCACCACGGTGGTGCTGAAATGCCCGGCCCATGTGAGCGACCGGGCGGCCACGCCCTTGACGGCGAGAGAGAGAGTATGAGCGAGACCGGGTGGCAGGTGCTGGTGGTGGACGACAACCCCATCGTGCGGATGGGGTTGCGGATGATGCTGGAGGCGATGGCCGAGGTCGAGAGCGTCGTCGAGGCCCAGGACGGCGCCGAGGCGCTGGACCTCCTCGCGGCGGGCGGGATCGACATCGGCTTCCTCGACGTGCGGATGCCGGTCAAGGATGGTTTGTCCGTCCTGCGCGAGACCACGGCGAGCGCTCCGCTGGTCATGCTCACTCACTCCGATGAGCCCGCGATCATCAAGGAAGCGCTGTCGCTGGGTGCAGCGGGCTATCTCGTGCACGGAGCCTTCCAGCCGGCGGAGCTCCATGGTGCGCTGTGCACGAGCGTGCGGGGCGGTGCTGTCCTCAGCCCGCAGGCAGCTCAGGTCGCCTTCGGCGCGGGCTCAGCGCCTGAGCGGGACGCCGTGCCGCAGGCAGCGCTGGAGTCTGAGCAGGGGCAGGACGGCATCGAAACGCAGCAGCGGCCCTCGCTAGGTCTGACCCGTCGGGAGGTCGAGCTGATGGCTGAGCTGGTCCGCGGAGGGTCCAACGCCGACATTGCGCGTCAGCTGTTCCTGTCCGAGAAGACGGTGAAGAACCACCTCGGGCGGATCTACGCCAAGCTCGGCGTGCCCAGCAGAGCGGGCGCGATCGTGACCTGGATGGCGCGATAGGGCCCAACGGCCCCATCGCAAGTAGGGACCTGGATAGGGACCTTGCGACCTAGCGGTGGACGGCGCAACTTCATAATGTAGGGGTTGTCCACAGGGGATGGATCCCTAGAGCTACACCACACAAGGAGAACGACATGCTGAACATCGAGAAGACCCTCGTCGGTTACCAGACCATCGCCGCCGCTCACATCGCTGGCGCCTTCGAGCGTTTCCGTTCCGAGAAGGGCCAGGGCGCCGTGGAGTACGCCGGCATGGTCTTCCTGGTGGCGATGCTGATCGCCGCCGCGATCACGCTCCTGGGCTCCGACAACTTCATCGGCACCGCAATCAAGGAGAAGGTCACCTCAGCCTTCGGCAAGATCACTGGCTGATCTTCAGTTTGAGCTGTCGCGCCCGGTTCGCCTAAGGTGGACCGGGCGCACAACTGTTTCACGGAGCTGTATTGCACACCCTGGGGAGGGACCTTCATGATGACCGCACGTGAGTTCGCTGTGCGATGGACGACCTGCCGGCCTCAGCGCGACGCCGGGCAGGCCGCCCTCCTGCTGGTGTTCTCGGTCGCCGTGCTGATGAGCATCGCGGTCGCGTTGATCGCCATTATGGGGCGGGGCGTGACCGTGGAGACCGAGGCGAGGACCGCGAGCGATGCAGCCGCCCTGGCCGCTGCCCAGGGTTATGTCGATGCCGTCGAGGATCACCTGGGCAACCTCCCCGTCACGCCCGGTCTGGCGATCGGTCACGTCCGCCAGATCTTGGACCAGCCTCGCTCAGCCTGGACCACGCGCTCCAAGGACGAGGCCGCTCGACTGGCCGCTGCCAACGGCTCCCGCCTGACCGCATACACGGTTAACCCTGCGCCGCTCTCCCTTCGCTTTGTGACCAAGTCGCGCGCCACTGCCGTGACAGTCGAGGGCGGGTCGAAGCGGCCAGAGTTCGACGCCACCGCGGAGGTGCGTCTGACCGGCGGGCCATTGTGCTTCCGCAACGGTGACCTGGGCCTGTGGTGGGCCGGCGAGTGCCTGCGGGGTGAGGAAATGGTGATCGAGCCGCCGGTCGTGGAGCCCCCGACCGAGGAGCCCACCCCCACGATCCCTCCCGACCCTGACGGCCCCGTCATCATCGGCGGGGACGACCTGACCACCCTGCTCAATCTCCTGCGACAGCCGATCACCTGGCAGGTCGCGCTCGTGGAGTGAGATCTGCCATGGCAGACCAGTCCCACCGAAAGGAACTTTCCTCATGACTCGTGCGCTCACCTGGACGGCGATTACGGCCACCACCGTCCTGGCCCTGGCGGCCTGCACGGGCGCAGACGAGCCGCCGCCACCGCCGTCCTCTGGTGGCACTACGGCCCCCAGCTCCGACTCGACTCAGACCAGTGCTCCGACGGACGAGGCGGCGACTACCAGTGCTGGGCCCGCGCTCAACACCTTCGTCCCGGTCGCTGCTGGCACCGAGCGTGCCTGGCCAGAGGTGATCGACACCGTCTCCAAGGGGGAGGCTGAGTTTGCCCTCTTCGGGGTTTACCGGATCGACGCCGAGCGCGTGGTCGTCAGCGGACGGTATGCCGGCCAGCCGAAGAGCAACACAGCGGCAGCCGAGTGGTTCGAGCCCGGCTACTTCCACTCCATGGGCGGGTATGAGTTTTCCCGCGTGGCGGTGACCGGTGCGGATGGAGTGCGCCACCTGCCCGTTCGGGATGAGGAAGACCGCTGCCTCTGCAGCCTGTCCACCCAGCCCTACGCCGATGCGCAGGACCCGCAGGCTCCGGCGTGGGTGGTCGTCTCTGCGCCGGCTGACGCGAAGACCCTCGATGTGGAGGTCAGCGACATCGGGACCATCAAGGATGTCCCAGTCACCGACCTGCCGACCGCGGCCAGCGTCCCCTTCGGTTGGGTGGAGGTCCTCTCGGTCGACGCACTCGCCCGCGAGGACGGGGTCATCACCGCTGGCACCACGATCGCTAACGTCAGCGACCTGAATCCCACCTACACCCTGGCCCAGCATCAGTTCGATTTTCCGGACCTAGAGGGTCAGGACTGCTTCCAGGGCCTGTCTGCTTGGGGCAGCGCCACCCCCACCGGTCGGATGGCGCAGGACCCGGACTGCCATCGCGGCACCATGCCTGGTGGGGGGCAGCAGATCTCCCTGGAGGTCAAGGTTGCCGACCCTGGATCCCAGCAGGTCGTGATCCTCCCGGACGCCGGCCTGCCGCTCATGCTCCCGGTGACCGGCACGCCGACCGAGGGCCAAGCTGCGAGCCTGCGCAGCTATGCCGCTCGCACCGAAGAAGCCGGGGCGACGGTCGAGCAGGGCGAAGAACTCACCGTCAGCCTCGACACCGAGGTGCTCTTCGACTTCGACAAGGCCACGCTCACAGGTGCGGCCGACGACGCGCTCGCGGTCGCGGCAAAGACGCTCAAGGCGCAGGACAAGCGGGCGATCACCATCGCCGGTCACACCGACGGCCAGGGCAGCGCCGCGCGCAACCTGGAGCTGTCCGAGCAGCGCGCCAAGGCGGTGGCCAAAGCCCTCGGCGACAAGCTCGGCGCCGACTGGCAGATCGCCGTCGAGTGGCACGGGATGAGCAAGCCCGCCGTCAAGGAGTCCGGATCCCCAGCACAGGTCAAGGCCGCCCAGGCGCGCAACCGGCGCGTGGAGATCGTGGTCCCATGACCATCCGCACTCTCACCGCCTCCGGGATGGCCCTGGGGCTGACGCTCGTCCTGGGCGGCTGCGACGCTGCCCAGGACACGCCGCCGCAGGAGCTCGCGCAGGCGACGGTGGCACCCAGCGATGCCGCCGAGCGCACCGCACCGGCCCCAGACGGGTGGGTGCTGCGACAGAGCGCAGGTTTCAGTGTCGCCACCCCGCCGGGATGGGTGCCGCGGCCGGAAGACCAGCGGGTCCGTCAGGCGGCCATGGACGTCGGTGTGCCGTTCACAGGGCAGTCGACCCCGCCGTCACGGCTCTTGGTGTTCCTGGAGCGCGACCACGTCGGCGACCTCGACCTGCGTGAGCAGGTCCTCCGCCTGCAACTGCAGAGCGGCCTGCCTTCGGACGCGACTATCGACACCAGCACAGACGTGAAGATTGCCGGAGCGAGCGCCGCCCGCGAGTTCGACACCTACTACACCACCGCAGCCGTAGCGCGCACGGTGACCGGCACCCCTCTGAAGGCCACCCGCATCCGACAGGTCGAGCTGCTCGTGGAGACGGAGGGGCTGCCCAAGTTCGGGTTCAGGTATGCCGCGCCCGTCGCGGAGTTCGACGAGGAGGCCTGGGAGCGGATTAAGTCCTCCATCGAAGTGCGACCCGAGGAGGTCCGAGGGGTGGTCGTTGATGGCGAGGACACAGTCGAGGGGTGAACAGGGGGACCAAAGGGCCCATGCCTCTTGGCCAAGTAGGGACTTTCGCGTCTAGCGACGAGGTCGGGGCGCTGGCTACCGTTGGGAGGAAGGAAAGACAGGTGGAGGGGACAAAGACAGGTGGAGTGGACACGATGACGCAGGTCACCAGGACCCGTGGAGGGGATCGCGGAGCGGCGGGGATCGAGCAGGCCGGCATCACTTTTCTCGTCGCCGTCCTGCTGGGGGCAGCCATCGCCTCACCGGCGACCAACATCATCGGCCCCAACGTCGCGTTTGCGATCTGTCGGGCGTTCGCCGCGCTCCCCGGAGGTTCCGCCCAGTGCGTGTCGCCAGAGGCGCAGGCGCAGGATCGGACCAAGGAGTACGAGAACAAGTGCACCCTGCGTCAGGTGGACCGGGCTAACAGTTATGGCGGAAACTTCGAGATCTTCACGGCTGAGAAGGGCACGAACGACCAGATCAAGAACAGCGCCGACGGCAGCAGTTCTGTCACCCTCGGCGAGAGGGCA
This sequence comes from Ornithinimicrobium sp., assembly GCF_030537745.1. Lineage (GTDB taxonomy): Bacteria > Actinomycetota > Actinomycetes > Actinomycetales > Dermatophilaceae > Ornithinicoccus. The sequence goes on from NZ_JAUNVI010000042.1 coordinate 22,354, forward strand.
GAGGCTGGGGTCGGTGCCAAGGTCAAGCTGCGTAAGCCGGGGTCGAGCAAGGGGGGCAGCAGTGGCGCCAAGGACGGTGACTCCCCGTCGTCGATCGACGTCAAGGGCAAGGCCGAGGCGACCGTCGGGACGTCGCTGAAGTACACCTACAATTTCCCGGAGGAGTATGGAGGCGGCGATGCTGCCGACTCTTTCCTCGATGACAAGCGCGGGGGCTGGAAGCAGTATGCGCAGACCGCGATCCCCGGTGCCCAGACGATTGACGAAGGCGTGACCCGAGCCAAGGATGGCGTCGCGGACCTGTGGAGCTGGGGCTATCACAAGGTCACTGGCCAGGAGGAGAGCGCGGAGTCCAAGGCCGCCCGGGACCGGGAGCACCGGATGGGGCAAGCCGACTCTGTCACTGCTGACCTGTCGTTGCAGGGGATGGCTGGCCTCGACATCACCTCGGGACTGGTCGATGGGGGCGCGGAGATCAGCGCCAGCGTGTCCGGACAGGTGACTGCCTCGTTAACCAACGATGGCCCGGACAGGGGCAGCAACTCTTTCACCGGCATCGTCAAGTGGGATGGCAAGTTGGAGGCGACGCTCGGGATGCCAGGCGACCCCACGCGACAGATCGGTGATCTGCCGCCCTTCCTGAACGTCTCACCCGGCATGGGCGGGACCGGCTCCTACACCGTCAACTTCGACCAAGACGGCAATCCGACCACGATCACCTTCACCACCGAGAAGCGTGAGTCGCTGAAAGCCGGCCTTACCCCGCCGGAGATCAAGGGTGTCTCTGGCAAGGCCCGGGCCCAGACCGGCACTGTGGAAGAAGAGAAGAGGATCCTAGACCTCACCGATCCCACCAACAGGGACCTTTACGACGCGCTTTTTCTCACCGGAGGCGTTTCCCTGCCCAATGGCACGGTGGCCAAGGTCGCGGTGCCTCGCCCCATCAACGCTAATAGTCTGCAGAGCACCGCTGATTGGATGGCCGACGCACGGGCGTTGTGGGGTCAGACCGATCAGGACGGGATCATCATCAACTCCACCTACGACACCTACGGCACAGACCTCTCTGCCAAGGTCGCGAGCGAAGATGGCCTGGCCGTTGGACCGGTCGGGGTGAGCTGGTCGGACACCGAGACGATCAAGACGCTCACGGGAGCCACGATCCAGGACATGCGTACCGGTCAGCCGGCCACCGTTATGGCGAACTGCGAAGGATGAGGACGATGACGAACTGGCGTGTGTCCTGGCAGGGTGTGCTGATCGGCGGGTTCGCGGCCTTTGCCATCACGGTGCTCTCGGTTCTGCTGGTGCTGCCCTACTTCCAGGATTGGTACCTCTATCTCGATCCGATCATCGCGTCGGGCATCCTTGCCTTGGTGCTGTCCATGCTGCGGGGTGCCGCTGGCATCTTCGTCGGGCGCGCGGTGCGGTCCCGGCACGACGTCGATTCGTCGGTGGATTATGTCCCTACCGCCCTGGTGGCCGGGGCCTTCGCGTGGCTGCTCTGGAGCGGGCTGCTCGTGGCTCTGGGTGACTGGAGCATGCTGACCACGAGCCGCGGGTGGCTGGAGTTGCCGCGCTGGATGATCGAGCTGTCGCTAGGGGCACTGATCGTGGGCCACGAGGCGCCGCAGCGGATGGACTGGCGCTTTCGACAGGTCGGCCACCTGCGGTGATCCCAGCCCTGCTGACACTGGCTGGTCTGATCGTGGGGATGGCGCTCGTCCGCGCCCTCCGCTCGCACAGTTATCGCAACCCCGACGAGAAACACCTCCCTCGCCGACGCCGTCGATGGCTCCCGGCCGCGGTCGCCGTCACCTGGGGGTTGGCCGGCTTGGCATGGTGGCCCACCGACCCTGCCTATCTGGTCTTCGTGCTCGCCGTCTCGGTCCCTCTGCTGGTGCTGGCCGCGATCGACCTGGATGTGCAGCGCCTGCCGGACCGCTGGACGCTCCCCCTGCTCGCCGGCACGGCGCTCGCGGTCCTGCCGGTCACCCTCATGAGCGAGTCGAGGGCGGGATTGCTGGAAGTGCTCGGCTGCGGGCTGGGGATGTGGGTGGCCTATGGCGTGATGCTCTTCCTTCCGGGCAGCGGCATGGGGGGTGGTGACGTCAAGCTGGCGCCGACGATCGGCTTCCTGGCGGGGACCTTGACCTGGCCGCTGGCCGTCCTCTCCGGCCTCATCACCTTCGCGGTCGCGGGAGTGGTGGGCCTGGCCCTGATGGCAGCGGGCCGGCCACGCGGCACCCTGATGGCTTTCGGCCCCTTCATGGTGCTCGGCGCACTGGCGACGACTGCGTTGGTCCCGGCGCTGTCACGGCTCTGAGCCTGATCACCCTGAGCCTGATCACGCAGGCGGTGGCGTGAAGACCCTTCCCTGCCACCCGAATGCCCGGGCTGCGTTGACGTTGGCCGGACGATCGTCGGTGAAGTAGACCTCTGCAGTCCCGACCCGCCGCCCCAGGCGACGTTCGATCTCCGCGTGCGCCACGGCATACGCCTCGGGAGCAGGCTTGGCCCACCCCAGGTCATAGCTGTTGAGCAGCAGCGGGATCAGTCGCCCCAGCCCAATGGTCTCCAGCTCGACGGGGACGCGGTCGGTGCCATTGGTGAAGACGAAGACGGGGGTGCCGCGATCCAGCAGCTCGTCCACCAGGTCGACGGTGGGCTGCAGGGGGGTGCCGTGATCGGCGAGCCAGGTCGTTAGGAGCGAGTCGACCATGTCGGGGGCGTGGCCGAGCTGCAGGAGCCGGGTGCCGAAGGCTTCCATCCACTGGGCGTGCGTCGCGTGGCCCACCACCATCGCGTCCACTTCGGGCAGTGAAAAAGCGAGGTCGTTCAGGCTGCCGGCCGCCAACTCGAGCGAACGCTCGAGGGACTCCTGCCATCCCGTGGCGTTGAAGGCACGGAGCACACCGTCGAGATCGAGCACGGCGACATTGGCCCGTCGGAGGAACGGCGGGATCCGCCAGCCGCGACTGGCGGCCGGTGGCACCTCCTTGGCGACGACGACCTCGGTCAGGGGGATCCGGACCCGTTCGCCGCTGCGTCGCAGCACCGTGACGGTCGTGTCGTCGCGGGCGACGAGCTCACCGAGGGCGTCCGTGGCGCGTCGGCCGTCCTCGATGAGGTAGCGGACCACCACGCGGGTGCCAGTTCGGAGGCGGGACAGACGTGCGGTCGCGGGGGAGTCCATGGTGGTCCCACCCTAGAACGGTCCGCTGACAGCGCTGGCCAGCCTGTCGAGCGAAATATTCGCCAATCTTGCTCCGATGCTAGACCGTCGAAGACGAGCGGAGATGGGCGTCAGACGACCGTCGGCTCCTGGCCGTTGTCGGAGATCACCGGCTTGCCGGCGTCGCGCCACGCACGCATGCCTCCCTCGACATTGACCACGTCGAAGCCCTGCTGCACCAGCCACTGGACCGCTCGCCCGGAGCGGCCCCCGCTGCGACAGATGATGGCCAGCGAGCGGTCCGTCTCGGGCAGCTCGTCCAAGCGCGACGGGATGTCGCCCAGGGGCAGGTGCAGCGCGCCCGGCGCGTGTCCTGCGGCCCATTCATCTGGCTCGCGGACGTCGACGATCAGGGCGTCGTCGGACAGGTTGGTCACCGCGACGGTAGGGATGTCGTTCATGCGCCCATCTTTGCACCGAGCGGCTGGCGAGGTGTTCTTGGCCGACAGAAGTGGCCGTGCTTCCCGATCCGTCGATCACTCTCTCTGCGTGTCTCTGGCAGAAACGGTAGACATCCCCATACAGTCCGAGCGTGGATCCGATCCGTAACCCCTATGCCCCCGGTGCCGGTCAGCGCCCGCCCGAGCTCGCCGGACGCGACGAGCAGCTGGACCGCTTCCAGGTCGTGCTCGAGCGGATCCGGCGGGGCCGCCCGGAGCGCTCGATGATCCTCACCGGACTGCGCGGCGTGGGCAAGACCGTGCTGCTCAACGCCCTGCGCGGCACCGCCGTGCGGTCGCGGTGGGGCACCGGCAAATATGAAGCCCGCCCTGAGCAGGCGATGCGGCGCCCGATGGCTGCCGCGCTGCACGTCGCCGTCCGCGAGCTCGGACACCCTCGCGGCGAGGAGGTCGACTACGTGCTGGGCGTGATCAAGGCGTTCGCGCAGAAGGACCAGCCGGGTGCCAAGCTGCGTGATCGCTGGAATCCAGGCATTGACGCCCCTGCGATCACCGGCCGCGCTGACTCGGGCGACATCGAGATCGACCTCGTCGAGCTGTTCAACGACGTCGGCGGTCTGGCCGCCGACGTCGGCAAAGGCGTGGCGATCTTCATCGACGAGATGCAGGACCTGGCGGCGCAGGATGTGTCGGCGCTGTGCGCGGCCTGTCACGAGCTGTCGCAGTCGGCGCTGCCGTTGATCGTGGTGGGTGCCGGCCTGCCGCACCTGCCGGCGGTGCTGTCCGCGAGCAAGTCCTACTCCGAGCGGCTCTTCCGCTACAGCCGCATCGACCGGCTCTCTCGCGAGGAGGCTGCTCATGCGCTGCAGTCGCCAGCGGAGGACGAGGGCGCGGCGTGGGCAGATGACGCGTTGGAGCTGATGTATGCCGCGACCGGCGGCTACCCCTACTTCATCCAGGCCTATGGCAAGGAGGTCTGGGACCTCGCGCCGGCCTCACCGATCACGTCCGAGGACGTGCGGGTCGCCTCGCCCGAAGCGGAGACCGAGCTGGCTGTCGGCTTCTTCGGGTCACGCTATGAGCGGGCGACGCCGGGGGAGCGGGAGTATTTGCGCGCCATGGCCGAGGTGGCCGCCGAGCAGGCAGGGGAGGAGATCGACGAGGTGGGCTCGGTGCTCACCGCCGACCTGGCGACCCACCTGGCCCGCAAGCCGCAGTCCCTCTCACCTGCGCGTGATGCCCTCCTCAAGAAGGGCCTGATCTACTCTGCTGAGCGCGGTCGCATCGCGTTTACGGTGCCGCACTTCGGCAGATACCTGCGCTCCCAGGGTTGAGGTCGTTGT
>NZ_JAUNVI010000115.1 GCF_030537745.1 Ornithinimicrobium sp.
GTGCCGGCCAGGCTCGCTTCCTCGGCACATCGACTCACCCTGCACCTATCAAGCACTGGCCCTGGAAAACCGCCTGGACGACCCTGTTCACCACGACCGCTCGGCCACCACCAGCACGGGCGTCCTGACCGCCAGCCGCCCCGCGGCTACCCCGGCCGGTCGGTGGATGAAGGCTTAGAGAGCCCCCACAATGCGACGCGCATCATCAGCATGCGGGCCTCGTCGAGCCTCAGCCGTTGCTCAACCAGGCGTGCACGTCGCTGATGCCCGCGCACATCGCCTTCTGATGGTCGGTGTCCTGGTTCTTGCAGTTCGCCGTTGTGGGCAGTTGGGCCAGTAAGTCCTTTTGAGTGGTCCCCGCTAGCGTCCATCCAAGCGGGGCCGCCGCACCGACACCCTGGACAGGGAAGATGGTGACGACGTCCGCGACCTCGCCCTCCTCAAGGCCGCAAGCCTGCCTCGCCGCTACAGCAGCGCCCTGGACGGAGCGCGCCGCGGCGGACAGCTGCCGGTTAGAACGCGTCTCGTAGAACGAACCGATGGTCTGTAGCGGCCCCGCGAGCTGCATCGGCCGGCTCCCCGCCACCGGCATGGCCGTCGACGCGAAGTGGCTGTCCACGATGAGCAGGCGCGGGACGTAGCACGTGGTGCCCGTACCGGTGTTGAGTGACTCGAGGACCGGCGCGACCTGCGCGAGGATGTTGCTGACCGCGGCCCCGCCCGAGTTGTCGAACATGCCGCCGTCGAGCACGTAGGTCGATGCCGCCTGCCCTCCCCTCTCATCCTCTCCGGTCTCCCCCTGTCCTGCCGTCCCGCACGGGTGCATCCCGGCGGCAGGGGAGACGAACGGGAAGCGGGCGGAGAGGAACGCCGCGGTCGCCAGGTCGATCTCCTGCGGTTCCCGGTGCCGGTCACAGAGGAAGTCGCTGGCGTCCCGCACCGGCGACGCGCCCGGGCCACCATCGGGCAGATCGGTGGGTGACCCATCGCAACTGGTCATCGCCACGGACCTTGCGTGGTCGTGGCCTGTCCAGGTCTGTCGCAGGGTGGACACCGCGAACCGGCACCCGTCCTCGACGCTGGTGCCGCTGAAGGAGAGGTATGGCGCTCCCCCCGCCAGGTGGGACCACGGGACACTCAGACCGTCCACCCTGCTCTGCCAGGCCCGTTCGAGCTCGGACGCGCGGTCATCCCCCGAGTCCGGCCACCGGAACACCGAGTTTGGCAGGTCTTGGAGGAACAGCGCGGCGACGGCCGGAGCCACGTAGTCCGCGTCGAACACCCGCTCAGGCCACGACCCGTCGAGGACCTCTTCGCCCCCGCCCGTTGACTCCTCGCCACCGGCAGCGGCGCCGTCCGTGGCACCAGCGCGCTCGTGCGCGGCGACGAGGGCTAGCCCGACGGCCCCGCCAGACACCCCACTGGCGAAGAACACGTCCTCGGTCCCCGGTTGCCGGCCCTCCGGCTCCTCGACGCACCGGATCCCGAAGGCGCACTGCCACACCACCGAGGTCCAGTAGGCGGCCCTAACCCCGCCGCCTGCCGCCGCGACGAAGACGACCGACCTGAGCTCCTCCTTCGGCTCGGCTGTCTCCTCGTCCGCGCCTGCCCAGGCCTGCAGCGCGACGAGCGGGTCCTGCGGTGCGGCGACCCGGCCCACAGGGTCGATGAGCCTGGCGTCGTAGTAGATCCCGTCCCGGTCGACCACGCTGGCGACCACGCCCCACAGGATCACCGTGGTGATCAGGGGCACGCGGCGCAGGCGGGTCAACGCGAGCGCCCCGGAGGGGCCCCACAGGTCGCTGAGGAGCGTCAACCCGGTCAGCAGCCCGGTGAGGAGGAGCGCTACCGCGAAGATCGTCGCGACGGTGCCGGCGTCCATCCAGAACGTCTCTGGCAACCACCTCGCACCGAACCCCAGGGCGAGCGGGACCGTCGTCCAAGCGATTGCCTCACCGAACTGCCCCCGCCGGGACGACTCTCGCCACAGGAAGGCACCGGGCTGGCTGTCACCGGGCTGGCTCACCCGACGGGTCAGCCAGTCGAGGCCGGTCATCCCCGCGATGAGGATGACCATCCACGCCACCAGCGCCCACGACGGGTGGCCCACGCTCCACTGCGTGGTACCCGCGCGCAGGGTGGCCAGGAAGAGCAGCACGAGCGGCAGGAGCGCAACGGCACGTACCCACCATCGGGAGAGCTCGTCCGGCACGGTCGCGGCCGGACGCTGGAAGTGGCGTACCGCTGTGGGAAGGCTGAGGGCGGCCCAGGCCAGCAGGACCGCACCGGGGACGACCAGGAGGGCGAGCGCGGTGGCCGCGTAGTCCGAATTCAGTGGCAGCCCAAAGGCCGTGCCGACGGCCACCAGCGCCCCCACCGCGACCAGGGCCACTCCGATGAGTGCCCAGCAGACCAGCCATCCCAGCCGGATCGACCCGACGGCCGGTGGACGGAGGTAGGCAACGGTCGAGCGGGCACCGCCCACAAGCATTGCCAGGCAGGCGAGCAGGGCGGCGAGCGTTGCGAGCATCGCGCCCGCCAACGACTGCGCCGCGTGAACCACGACATCGTCGATCTGCCGCCCAAGATCACCCTGGAGCACGAGGAAGAGCGCCACCAGCAGCGCAGCCACGAGCAGGTGACCACGCAGCGCCCTTAACGTATGCAGCCCCAAGGCAACCTCCCGCCATTGCCGCCACCCGCCGACCGCGACGAGCACCAGCGGCGCGATAGCACCGGCCAGCGCGGCCCACTTCGCCAGGGAGATCCCCCCGACCAGCCGCGCGACCCACTCCTCCGGCACGGCACCGCCCGAGGCCGCCCCAAAACCGATCCACACGACGGTCGCGGTCTCCAGGAGGTCGCTCACGAGGTAGGCGACGATCGCGATCCAACTGCTGCGCAGGGCCGCCCTCGCGGCCGCGAGGTACCGCTCCTCGTCATCACCCGGGGCACCCGTGACGCCATCGATCCTGCCCAGCACATAGGCGCGCGCGGCCACCAGCAGCAAGGCGACCGCGAGCATGAGGACGAGGTCGACGCCGAGATAGATGAGCAGCAGCGAGATGGGCCCGACACCGCCCGACGCGGTCTCCGCCGAGCCCCAGCCATTCATGACGTCCACGGAGACCTGCGGGGTGAAGAGCCTCGCGGGCGAGGCCAGGTCACCCACACCACCGGCCCGAGTGCCAGGTGCGTGCCTCAACGCCAGCGCGGCATCGACGCGCTCCAGGACCACCGTGGCGGACAACATGAGCAGCAGGAGCGCCTGCCACCGATCCCGGACCCACTCCACCATGTTCCCGACCTCTCTCCCGAAGGTCAGACCCGTTGCCCGAGGCTACTCCCCCACGCCTTGTGGCCGCTGGTATTCAGCAACTCCCGTCCTGAGCGGCGCAAAAA
>NZ_JAUNVI010000043.1:0-11835 GCF_030537745.1 Ornithinimicrobium sp.
GTGGAGGCATCTTCACCAAGGCTGCCGACGTCGGCGCCGACCTGGTCGGCAAGGTTGAGGCCGGGATCCCCGAGGATGACCCCCGCAACGCCGCCACCATCGCGGACAACGTCGGTGACAACGTCGGCGACTGCGCCGGCATGGCCGCGGACCTCTTCGAGTCCTACGCCGTCACCCTCGTGGCCGCCCTCATCCTGGGCACCGCGGCGCTCGGCTCGCACGGTGGCCTCACCTTCCCGCTGATCATCCCGGCGATCGGTGTCCTCACCGCCATCATGGGTATCTTCATCACCCGCGGTCGCCAGGGCGAGAATGCGCTGACGACCATCAACCGCAGCTTCTACATCTCCGCCGGCGTCGCCGCGGTCGCCTCCGTGATCGCCGCGCTGGTCTTCCTGCCCCACGACTCCTCCGAGCTGGGTGGCCTGAGCACCGCGGGCGTCTTCTCCGGCGGCGCTGCCGCCGCGGTGGACGTGAACCCTGCGCTGGGCTCCGCTGCGGCTGTCGTCATCGGCATCATCCTGGCCGCCTTCATCCTGTGGCTGACCGGCTACTTCACCGGCACCGAGAGCAAGCCGACCAACGACGTGGCCCGCACCTCGCTGACCGGCGCGGCCACCGTCGTGCTCGCCGGCATCGGCGTCGGTCTGGAGTCCGCGGTCTACACCGCGGTCACCATCGCCATGGCGATCTTCGCGCTGGCCTCGCTCGGCGGCGGGTCCTTGATCCTGTCGCTGTTCTATGTCGCGCTGGCCGGTTGTGGTCTGCTCACGACGGTCGGTGTCATCGTCGCGATGGACACCTTCGGCCCCGTCTCCGACAACGCCCAGGGCATCGCGGAGATGTCTGGTGACGTGGACGGCGACGCCGCCCAGATCCTCACCGAGCTCGACGCTGTCGGCAACACCACCAAGGCGATCACCAAGGGCATCGCGATCGCCACCGCGGTGCTCGCCGCGACCGCTCTCTTCGGCTCCTATTTGGACGCCATCATCACCTCCATCGACGAGATGGTCGACGTCGACACCGGCGTCATCTGGGACTCCTTCCTCGTCTTCGACCCCAGCGCCCTCGTCGGCATGCTGATCGGTGGCGCGGTGGTCTTCCTCTTCTCCGGTCTCGCCATCAACGCGGTGACCCGCGCGGCCGGCGCCATCGTCTTTGAGGTGCGTCGCCAGTTCCGCGAGAAGCCCGGGATCATGGACTACACCGAGAAGCCCGACTACGCCCGCGTGGTCGACATCTGCACGCGCGACTCGCTGCGCGAGCTGGCCACCCCCGGCCTGCTGGCGGTCTTCGCCCCGATCGCGGTCGGCTTCGGCCTCGGCGTCGGCGCGCTCGCCGGCTTCCTGGCCGGTGCGATCGTCACCGGTGTGCTGATGGCGGTCTTCCTGGCCAACTCCGGTGGTGCCTGGGACAACGCCAAGAAGATCGTCGAGGACGGCAACTACGGCGGCAAGGGCTCGTCCGCGCACGAGGCCACCGTCATCGGTGACACCGTCGGTGACCCGTTCAAGGACACCGCCGGCCCGGCCATCAACCCGCTGCTCAAGGTGATGAACCTCGTCGCCCTGCTCATCGCGCCGGCCATCGTGACCCTGACCTACGGCGACGCCAACAGCCTCATCCGCTGGGGCATCGCACTGGGCGCGCTGGTGGTCATCGTCGTGGCGGTCGTCGTGTCCAAGCGGCGCAGCATCTCCATCGGCGACGCGCCGGAGGTCACCGCAGGATCTCTTTCCGAGCGCTGACCGAAGCACCTTCGCCCAGCGGGGCGGCATCCCACCAGGGGTGCCGCCCCGCTTGCGTGGCAGGGCGTGGCGATCCGTTCGCCCCACCTCCGGCTCCCTCGTTTGCTCAGGTATGGCGTGGCACGGCACCCTGGGTGCGTGCCAGATCAGCCCACGCCGGCCCAGTCCACCAGCCCCCTCGATGCCACGCTGATCGCTGGCCTGCGCCAGGACCTCGTGCAGGCCCCCTACACGGTCGAGCGGATCGAGGAGGTCCTTGGCGTCCGGGCCCACGCGGCCCTCCACCGGGACCAGCCGCTGCTGGCAGAGCAGGTCACCAGGGCGAGCAACGACCCGGTCGCGACCCTGGTGCGTTGTTTTGTGCTCGGCCTGCCGGTCACCGAGGCCAAGCTCGCCGCAGCGACTCCACGCACCGGGCTTCGGGGGCTCGCCGACCTAGCCCTGATCACCGGCGCGAGCACCGGTGACGACAGCGACCACCCGACCGAGAGCCAGCGCAAGGCCACCTGCGACCTGCGTCCCTACGGCGATGAACGTCATACCTGGTGGATCGCCTCCGACCTTTCGGCCAGCGCCATCGGTGGGCCCCTCCCGACCAGCCACGTGCTGGGGGTCGGTGGTGCGTCGACGACCCTCGCGTCCTGGACGCCGCGCATCAACGTCGACCGCGCCCTCGACCTCGGCACGGGATGCGGGGTGCAGGCGCTCCACCTCGCCGGACATTGCGCATCCCCGGTCGTGGTCACCGACCTGTCCGAGCGGGCGCTGGCCTACGCCCGGTTCACCGCGGCCCTCAACGAGGTCGACCTGGAGTTCCGGACGGGCAGCCTCCTCGAGCCGGTCGCCGGAGAGGAGTTCGACCTCATCGTGAGCAACCCACCGTTCGTCATCACGCCGCGAGGGGGCGACCTACCGCTCTACGAATACCGCGACGGCGGTGCGACAGGGGATGCGCTGGTCGCCGACCTGGTGCACGAGATCGGGGTGCACCTGCGACCCGGTGGCATCGCGCAGCTGCTAGGCAACTGGGAGCTGGGATCGGGGGAGGACTGGCGCGAGCGGCTCAGCGGCTGGTTGGAGGGGACCGGCCTGGACGCCTGGGTGGTGCAGCGCGAGGAGCAAGACGTCGCGGAGTATGCCGAGACGTGGGCGCGCGACGGGGGGCAGCAGGCGGAGACGGCAGACTTTAGGCGCCTCTATGCCGCCTGGCTGGCAGACTTTGACGCCCGTGGCATCGAGCGGGTCGGGTTCGGGATCGTGACGCTGCAGAGGCCGACCGCGGACCGCATGCCGTGGCTCGACCTGACCGAGGCGAGCTCTGGCCCAGTCGCGAGCCCGATGGGCCCGAGCGTCCTCGCGGGCCTGCGGGCACGCACCTGGCTGGCGGAGCACACGGACGACGAGCTGCTCGACGTGCGCTGGCAGGTCGAGCAGGACGTCACCGAGGAGCGCATCGGCCGTCCGGGCGCGCTCGACCCACAGGTGATCCAGGTGCGCCAGGGTGGAGGTCTGCGTCGGGTCGTGCGGCTCGACACGTTGGCGGCTGGGTTCGTCGGGGCGTGTGACGGCGACCTCACCGCGCGGCAGCTGTGCGCCGGATTGGCGGTGCTGACCCAGACAACTCCCGAAACGGTGCAGGCGCAGGTGCTTGCCGTGGTGCGTGACCTGGCCAAGGACGGCCTGCTGCGCGCAGCGGCGCCAAGCCCCGCAGACTGAGCGTCCGCTGAAGCCGCGCAGCCTGTGCATTCTGCTAGGGATCAGCCGTAGCTGTAGCCGCCGGTCCTGGACAGGGTGAACTTCTTGCCGAGCGTGCTGCTGCTGCACGTGATGCTGTCCTGCGCCGCCGAGCAGGACACCGGACCGACGCTCACGCTGGAGCCATAGGGCAGCACGGCGACCGTAGACTTGCCAATCTTGGTGGTCACGCCGTCGACCTCCTTGACCCACCAGCCACCCTGACCGACGGTGGCCTGACGCACGAGCGAGGAGTCCAGGCAGGTCCAGGCGCCGCGATCCTGGTTGAGCATGATCGCATTGGCCTCCTGGGCCGTGCAGGCGCCGATCCCGTCCACCACCAGGTGCTCGGGCTGAGGGGCGGAGCCGAGGTCGAGGATCTCGCAGACCGCGGTGCGCTCGTTGAGGGTGCAGACCACATTGCCGGTGGGCAGCGCGAAGGCCGCACGGTCGCCGTTGATGATGATCGAGGTGTCGCCTGAGGCGGACCGCTCACCTGGCACGGCGGGGATCTTGGCCGGCGTGGTCGGCGGGCCGGTCGGCGCGGCGGTGGCGCCAGAGTCGTCCGCCGTGCCGTCCGTGACGGCGGTAGTCAACGGACTGCTGGTGGTCGGACGCTCGGCCGTGTCATCGCCGCTGCAGCCGCTGAGGACCAGCCCCGCGGCCAGCACCAGAGCGGCCGACGGAAGGATCTGCCTGTGCCACGTCATACCTGCTGTGCTCCTCACCGTCATGGGACGCCAGCGTAGTCGTATCGGGCTGATGGGCTACCGTGACGCCCGAGGTCCCGTGTCGGAGTCGCGACGAATCCGCGGCACACGGACGCCGAGAAGGAGTGTGCCGTGAGCCGTGGGCGCAAACTGGTCATCGTCGAGTCGCCGGGCAAGGTCAAGACCCTGGCGGAATATCTGGGGGACGACTACACCGTCGATGCGAGCGTGGGTCACATCCGGGACCTGCCCAATCCCTCCGAGCTGCCGGCGGAGATGAAGAAGGGCCCCTTCGGCAAGTTCGCCATCAATGTCGACGACGGCTTCGAGCCTTACTACGTCGTCGACGCTGACAAGAAGAAGAAGGTCACCGAGCTCAAGCGGGCTCTGAAGAACGCCGACGAGCTCATCCTCGCCACGGATGGGGACCGTGAGGGAGAGGCGATCGCCTGGCACCTGCTGCAGGTCCTCAAGCCCACCGTGCCGGTCAAGCGGATGATCTTCCACGAGATCACGCGGGAGGCGATCCAGGCGGCTGTCCACAACACCCGCGACCTGGACACCGACCTCGTCGACGCCCAGGAGACCCGGCGCATCCTCGACCGGCTCTATGGCTATGAGGTGTCCCCGGTGCTGTGGCGCAAGGTCAAGCAGGGCCTGTCCGCGGGACGGGTGCAGTCCGTCGCGACCCGGATGATCGTGGAGCGGGAGCGCGAACGGATGGCGTTCCGCACGGCGTCCTACTGGGATGTCGAGGGTGACTTCGCCCCGGCCGGCGCGGGCACGTCAGCAAGCAACGCCTTCACCGCGCGGCTCTCCTCACTGGACGGTGCGCGGGTGGCCACCGGACGTGACTTCGCCGACGACGGGACGCTGAAGACGAAGGGCACCGTCCAGCTGGACGGCGTCGGCGCCCAGGCAGTCGCCGACGGCGCCCGGCAGGCGCCGGTGGTCGTCAGCGACGTCATCGAGAAGCCCTACACGCGTCGACCTTCCGCGCCTTTCATCACCTCGACGCTGCAGCAGGAGGCTTCTCGCAAGCTGCGGCTCAACGCCCAGTCCACGATGCGGACGGCGCAGCGGCTCTATGAGGGTGGCTATATCACCTATATGCGGACCGACTCGACCACCTTGTCCTCCTCCGCGCTCAGCGCCGCTCGCAGCCAGGCGCGCGACATGTATGGCGCCGACTACGTGCCGGAGCGTCCGCGTGTCTACGGCAAGGCCAAGGGCGCACAGGAGGCGCACGAGGCGATCCGCCCGGCCGGTGATCAGTTCCGCACGCCGGCGCAGGTGGCCGGGGAGCTGCGCGGTCAGGAGTATGCCCTCTACGAGCTGATCTGGAAGCGCACCGTCGCTTCTCAGATGGCCGACGCGAAGGGCTCGACCGCGACCGTCAAGCTGACTGCCTCCCTCCCGGACGGCACCAAGGGTGGCGACGGCACGACATACCAGAAGGCGGAGTTCAGCGCCTCCGGCACGGTCATCACCTTCCGCGGCTTCTTGGCCGCCTACGAGGAAGGGCGGGACGAGTCTCGCTATCGTGAGCAGGACGAGGACAGCATGGGCAAGAGGTTGCCCCGACTGACCAAGGGCGTCGCCCTGGAGACTTTGCGTGCCGAGGCGCAGGGCCACCAGACCACCCCTCCAGCCCGCTATACGGAGGCAACCCTGGTCAAGGCCTTGGAGGAGAAGGGGATCGGACGGCCCTCGACCTACGCGGCGACCGTCACCACGATCCAGGACCGCGGCTACGTCCGCAGCCGCGGATCAGCGCTCATCCCCACGTGGCTCGCGTTTGCCGTCACCCAGCTCCTCGAGCGGCATTTTCCCTCACTGGTCGACTACGACTTCACCGCCACCATGGAAGACGACCTCGACCGCATCGCGAACGGCTCGGAGCAGCGCGTCGCGTGGCTGCAGCGCTTCTACTTCGGGGACGAGGCGAAGTCGATCGATGGTCTGAAAGAACTTGTCGGCGACCTCGGTGACATCGACGCCCGGGCGGTGTCGACCATCCCGATCGGCGAGGGCGTCGTCGTCCGCGTCGGTCGCTACGGACCGTATGTCGAAATCGAGGGGGAGGAGGACGAAGGCGCCAAGGCCCGCCGCGCCACCCTCACCGACGACATTGCTCCCGACGAGATGACGCCGGAGAAGGCGCGTGAACTGCTCGACGTGGCGGCCGAAGACGGTCGGATCCTGGGGCAGGACCCCGAGACGGGTCACGACATCATCGCGCGAGCGGGCCGCTACGGGCCCTATGTCAGCGAGGTTCTGCCCGAGCCGGAAGAGGCGCCGAAGCGGGGGGCCAAGAAGCCCAAGCCGCGCACCGGGTCGCTGCTGAAGACCATGGACCTGGCCACCATCGACCTTGAGACGGCGCTCCTGCTGCTGTCGCTGCCCAGGGTCGTCGGCGCTGACCCGGAGTCAGGGGAGGAGATCACTGCGCAGAACGGCCGCTACGGTCCCTACCTGAAGAAGGGCACCGACTCGCGCTCCCTGGAGACGGAGTCGCAGATTTTCGACGTCACGCTGGAGCAGGCGCTCGCCATCTACTCCCAGCCCAAGTACGGCGGCCGCGCGGCGGCCAAGCCACCGTTGGCCGAGCTGGGGGCAGACCCGGTGTCCGGCAAGCCGGTCGTGGTCAAGGACGGCCGCTTCGGTCCGTACGTCACCGACGGCGAGACCAACGCAACTCTGCGCAAGGATGACGAACCCGAGTCGCTCACGCCCGAGCGTGGCTTCGAGCTGCTCGCGGAAAAGCGGGCCAAGGGTCCGACGACCCGCAAGCGTGCGGCGAAGAAAACTACGGCCCGCAAAACAACGGCCAAGAAGACGACCGCCAAAAAAGCGACCACCCGCAAGACGGCAGCCAAGAAGACGACGGGCTCCTAGCCGAGCTGCCGGACCGCCCCGAGCTCGGTCAGACCGAGACGGCGTGGGCGGGTAGGTCGGCGGACTCTGCGTCTTGCCTGCCGGCGGCTGCGTCTTGCTTGCCGGCGGCCGGGACCTGCTTGCCCACGTGGTCGGAGCCCAAGGCCTGCTCGAGGTCGGCAATGAGGTCTGCAGCGCCCTCCAGGCCGATGGAGAGGCGCAGGACACCCTGGCCCGGCTTGGCCTCTGCACTCACCGGACGGTGCGTCAGGGCGGCCGGGTGCTGGATGAGCGAGTCGACCCCGCCCAGGGACACCGCGTGGGTGAACAGTCGGACCGAGGTCGCCACCTGCGAGGCGCGCTCGTAGGAGCCCAGGTCTATGGCCAGCACCGCGCCCGGTCCCTGCATCTGGGTGCCGACCAGGCCAAGAGGGTCACCGCCCTCGACGCCGGGGTAGTAGACGCGTTCGACGTCGGTGTGCTGGGCCAGCCAGGTGGCGATGACCTGGGCGGAGTCCTGCTGGGCGCGGACGCGCACG
The DNA here is from genome assembly GCF_030537745.1 of Ornithinimicrobium sp. Classification (GTDB taxonomy): domain Bacteria; phylum Actinomycetota; class Actinomycetes; order Actinomycetales; family Dermatophilaceae; genus Ornithinicoccus. The sequence goes on from NZ_JAUNVI010000043.1 coordinate 7,612, forward strand.
GGCAGCGTCTGCAGCCCACGGTGGGCCAGGTAGGCCGACAACGGATGCATATTGCCGCCGGTGATGGCCCGGATCGGGCGAATGCGCACGGCGAGGTCCTCGGAAGTGGCGACGACGCCACCGAGCACGTCCCCGTGGCCGGCCATGAATTTGGTGACCGAGTGGAGCACGATGCTCACACCCAGCTCGATCGGACGCTGGAGCACGGGGGTGGCGAAGGTGTTGTCCACCACGACCGGCACGTCGCCGGCCTGGGCGACGAGGGCGCGGAGGTCGATGAGGTCAAGCGTCGGGTTGGCCGGGGTCTCGGCGATAACGAGCCCAGTGTCCGCCTCGATCGCGGACGCCACCCCGTCCGCGGTCGTATACGTCACGCGGGTGCCGAGCAGCCCCGTGGCCAGGATGTGGTCGCTGCCGCCGTACAGCGGACGTACGGCGACCACGTGCGGCTTACCGGCAGCCACGGCCGACAGCAGCGTCGCCGAGAGCGCGGCCATGCCGGACGCGAAGGCCACCGCAGCCTGCGCGCCCTCCAGCGCGGCCACCGCCTCCTCGAACCGTGCGACGGTGGGGTTCCACAGTCGCTGGTAGACGGCGGAGTGGCCCTCCTGGAGCGGGTGGCCGTTAGCCATATTCTCGTAGGAGTCGCCGCCAGCCTCGATGTCGGGCAGCGGATAGGTGCTCGACAGGTCAATCGGGGGCACGTGCACCCCCAGCCCGGACAAGTCGGTGCGTCCCGCGTGGACAGCGCGGCTGTCAAAGCCCATCATCAGTTCGGCATCCATGCTCCTATCATGGAGATGTTTCGTGAAAAGAGCAAGACTGACGAAGCATCATCGGAAAGCCATCGCAGAAACCATTGATAATTTGGCAACACCGCGTCATGGCGTCGACCTGGTGGAGGAGATACGGCATACCCTCTCCCTGTGCCGAAGAATCCACGTGTCCATAAGCCCCTCGACGCCACCGACCTCGCTCTCGTACGCCTTCTGGAGCAGGACGGTCGGATGTCCAACGCGCACCTGGCCCGCGAGGTAGGAATTGCCGAGTCGACCTGTCTAGTCCGGGTCCGCGGCCTGCGGGATCGGGGCGTGATCCGGGGCATCCACGCCGATATCGACCCGATGGCGGTCGGACGGCCGGTCGAGGCGATGATCGCAGTCCGTTTCGGGGGTCACCGCCGCAGCCACTTTGAGCAGTTCACCAAGGAGGTCCCGTCGCTGCCCGGAGTGCTCGGCGCCTACCACGTCTCCGGTGCGATCGACTATTACGTGCACGTTGCCTGTCCCTCCGCTGACGAGCTGCGCGACTTTGTGCTGGACCACCTGACTAACCGGCCCGGTGTCCTGCACGCCGAGACCTCGCTCATCTTCGACGCGCAGCGGGGGCGCGGCACGATGACCAGACCGGAGGATCTACCAGGCACTCCGGCTTGACCCTCACGCCTCGTGAGGCACCACGCTGAAGGGCATGACCACGATGACGGACCAGTTCCAGACAGTCGGCCAGGTTGCTGAGGCGGTCGGCGTGACGGTGCGCACCCTGCACCACTACGACGACATCGGCCTAGTCACGCCGTCCGAACGCAGCTTCTCCGGCTACCGGCTCTACACGCGGGCCGACCTGGAGCGGTTGCAACACGTCGTCGTCTACCGACGGCTCGGCTTCGGGCTCGAGGAGATCGCGACGTTGCTTGACGGCGGCGGCGAGGTCGACCTCCTCACCCACCTGCGGCGTCAACGGGAGACGGTCAGGACCAAGGTCGCCGGGCTCGAGCAGCTCGTGGCGGCCATCGACCGAGCCTTGGAGGCAGAGATGAACGGATATCAGATCAGCAAGGACGAGCAGCGCGAGATCTTCGGCAACAGCTACGACTCCAACTTCGAGGACTATGAGGCCGAGGCCAAGGAACGCTGGGGTGACACCGACGCCTGGAAGGAGTCTTCGCGCCGCACCAAGGGCTACACCAAGGCGCAGTGGCAGCAGGTCAAGGACGAGGGCGATGCCCTCAACCAGCGCTACGTCGAGCTGATGCAGACGGGGGTGCCGGCTGACTCGATCGAGGCGAGGGAGGTGGCCGAGGAGGCTCGTCAGCAGATCTGCCGCTGGTTCTACGACTGCTCGCTACAGATGCATGCTGGCATCGCGCAGATGTATGTCGACGACCCGCGGTTCAGGCAGACCTACGAGGACATCGCGCCCGGCCTGGCGACCTACGTGCGGGACGCCGTCGTCGCTCACGCCTCACGTGGCTGACCACCTGGACAGAGGAGCGAGGACGCCGGCAGCGTGAGATCAGCCCTTCACGGCCCCTGCCATCAGGCCACCGACGAAGTATCGCCCTAGGAGGATATAGACCAGCAACGTCGGCAGGCTGGCGATGAGGGCCCCGGCCATGGACACTCCGTAGTTCGACAGCATCGCGCCGTTGGCCAGGTTGTTCAGAGCGATGGTGACCGGCCCGTTGCTGGCGGTCGAGAAGAACACGGCAAACAGGAAATCGTTCCAGGCGGACGTGAACTGCCACAGGAGCACCACCACGAAGCTGGGGATGGAGATGGGCAGCACCACGGAGAAGAAGGTCCGTAGCAGCCCCGCACCGTCGACTCGAGCGGACTCGATGAGCTCCATCGGGACCGTCTCGTAGTAGTTGCGGAAAATGAGCGTGCAGATGGGGATGCCGTAGATGACGTGCAACAGGATGAGGGAGGGTATGCCGTTAGGCACGTTCAGGTCGATCATCAGCTGCACCAGCGGGATCATCACCGCTTGGTAGGGGATAAACATCCCGAAAAGGATCAGCGTAAAGATCAGGTTGGCGTGCGGGAAGTTCCAGCGCGAGAGGACGAAGCCGTTCATCGAACCAAGCAGCGCGGACACGACGGCGGCGGGAATGACCATGGCGAAGGTGCGCAGGAGAGAAGGTGACAGGGCCGCCCACGCCTCGGTCCAGTTCGCCAGCGTCCAAGTCTCCGGGAAGAACCACGTGCGGGTCGGCGAAGCGTCGCCCATGCCCTTGAAACTGGTCACGAACAAGACGTAGACGGGGATGAGGACGATCAGCAGGGACAGGATGAGGATGGCGTAGCGGAGGGCTCTCCACCCCCCGCGCTGGCGGCGGCGCACCGCTCGGGGCGCTTCGAGGACCGTGCCGGCGCGGGGCTCGGCGGTGACGTCAGTCATGACCCCTCCTTGCGGGACCGGGCGTCATACCAGAGGTATGGCACCACGGCGACCGCCACGAGGGCGAGCAGGATGATCCCTACGGCGGCCGAATTGGCGTAGTCGTAGACGGTCGCGTAGTTGTACATGTCGATGGCTGGCACCTTGGTCGAGTAGGTCGACTGGTTGGCGATCGACATGATGAGGTCGAAGGACTTCAGCGACATGTGCCCGATGATGACGAGTGCGGAGAGCGCGACGGGTGAGAGTTGCGGGAAGATCACGAACCGGTAAAGCTGCAGCTCGGTGGCGCCGTCCACGCGCCCCGCCTCCCGGAGTTCTTCGGGGATTCCGCGGAACCCGGCGAGAAACAGGGCCATGACGTAGCCCGACAGCTGCCAGACGGCCGGTAGGGCGATGGCGAGGATCCCGTAGCTGGGGTGGGTCCACCATTGGTTCTGTAGAAAGTCCAGGCCCAGCATCTGGAAGAGCCTGTTCAGGCCCGAGGCGCGCTCGCCCTCGTTGGAGTTGAGCAACCACTTCCACACCACTCCGGAGGCGACGAAGCTGACCGCCATCGGGAAGAGGTAGACCGACCGGAAGATCCCCTCGCCGGCCATCGGCCGTTCCATGACCCATGCCCAGGAGAAGCCGATGAGCAGGGTGCCCAGCAGGAACACAGCCGTGAACACGAAGAAGTTGCGCAAGGAGTGCTGGAAGGACTCGCTGGCCAGCAGCTCGGCGTAGTTCTCGAACCCCACGAGGTTGACGTCGGCGCGGCCAGTGGCCTGGGCAGCCGTGTGCTTGTCGGTGACCGATTCTCTAAAACTGATGGCGATGAAGCCATAGACGAAGACTGCCATGAGCAGCAGCGACGGGCTGATGAGAAGGAGCCCAGGGCCCCAGTTCTTGATCTTGGAGCCCATGGGCCCACCTCCACGTGAAGATCTACAAGCGACGGACCGAGCGGGTCGCGCCCGCCTTCCCGGGCGGGCGCTAGCACCTCACCCGCCCGGGTCGTGAGAGACAGCAAGCCGGTCAACGGTTTCCTGTCGGTTGGGC
>NZ_JAUNVI010000043.1:11935-26243 GCF_030537745.1 Ornithinimicrobium sp.
CCCGCCCGGGTCGTGAGAGACAGCAAGCCGGTCAACGGTTTCCTGTCGGTTGGGCTACTCGCTCAGGGACTTCGTCGCAGCGACGAGTTCCTGCTGCAGCGTATCGACGTCGGAGGCGCCCTGGCTGAACTTCACGACGGCCTGGTTGACCGCAGTGGAGACGGCGATGGGAGCGGCGGCACCGTGTGCCAAGGACCCGACGATGGTGTCGCTGGAGAAATCCTTCATAGCCGACTGCTGATACTCCGGGAACTTGGCCGCGTCGATGTCCGTGCGGGCCGGGATCGAGCCCTTGACCGTGTTGAAGGCGAGCTGGCCCTCCGCCGAGGAGATGGTCTCCAGCCAGGCCTTGGTGCCACCGGGGTGGGGGGCTCCCACTGGGAGGGTGAATGAGTCGGCGAGGTAGTTGAAGACGCCGTCGGTCCCGGGCACCGGCCAGTAGAGGAAGTCCTCGCCTGCGGCCATGTCTTGTGCGTCGTAGGCAGCGACGGCCCAGTCACCCATGACGTTGTAGGCGGCGCTGCCCTCCATCACCAGCTGGAGCGCAGGCTCCCAGTCGAGCCCGTCACGGTCCTTGTTGGACCACTCAACGATCTGCCCGAACTTGGTCAACGCTGAGTTGACCTCTTTACCGCCCCAGTCCGTGGTGCCGTCCCAGAGGCCGTCGTAGGCCTCCGCACCCAGCTCGGAGAGGAGGATGTTCTCCAGGAGTTGCGTCTGGGTCCAGTCCATCCCTAGGGAGAGCGGGATCTTGCCGGCGTCGGCGACCTTCTTCATGTCGGCCATCCAGGCGTCCAGGTCAGCCGGCGGGGTGGCGGGGTCGATGCCGACCTCTTCAAGCACGGCCGGGTTGACCCACGTCACGTTGGATCGGTGCACGTTGGACGGGATCGAGTAGATCTTGTCATCGACAGTCAACTGCTTCATGAGGGTCTCGGGGAAGACGTCGGTCAATCCGAACTCGTCGTAGAGGTCGGAGACGTCCTCGATCTGCCCAGCGTCGATGTAGTCCTGGAGCTCGGCACCGGCGTGCGCCTGGAAGGTGTCCGGGGGGTTCTGCGCCTGCAGGTCGGCCTGCAGCTTCTGCTTGGCCTGCGACCCGCCGCCTCCCGCGAGCGCGGCGTTGACAAACTCGGTGTCGGGGTGCTGCTCCTTGAATACCTCGACCAGCGCCTCGAGGCCCGCCTTCTCCGAGCCCTGGGCCCACCAGGTCATGACCTGAACCTGGCTGGCGTCCTCCCCGTCACCGCCGGCGGTGCCACTGGCCCCGTCGCCGGGTCCAGCGGTGTCCGTCCCACCGCATGCGGTGAGCACCAGGCTCCCGGCTGCCACCAAGGCGAGCATCGTCGAGCCGCGGCTCATCGTGGTCCTTCGCTTCATCGTACTTTCCTTCCCACATCCTGGTCTCGACCGGCAGGCTGCCGACCTGGGGATGGCACTGACGCTAACGACCGATTTAAGTCCTGTCAACGGCAGTTATCGGCATGTTATCTTCCGTGTCGTGAGCAAAATTAACGGTGGTGACCATCCAGGCTCTCGGCCGCACGCAAACGAAGACGCAATTCTCCGCGCGCTGGAAAGAAAGCCACATCTGACTCGTCAGCAGATCTCCGCCGTGACGGGCCTCTCCCGCAGCACGGTCGCCGAAGTCGTGGGACGACTCCTCGCCGCAGGTGCGCTCACCAAGGGTCGGTCACCCAGCACGGGGCGCGGACGACCCCCGCACGTTCTTCGGCGGGCCGATCCACCCGGGCTGCTCCTGGGCCTCGACTTCGGCCACAATCACCTCACGGTGGCCATCGGAGCACCCTCGGGAGAGATTCTCCGGGAACGGACAGTGGACGCGAGCATCGACCTGATGCCTGCCTCCACCCTCGACCTGGCGCGCCAACTGGCGACGGAGCTTCTTGCCGACGAAGGCAGTGGGCTGACGGAGGTTGCTTCCGCGGCGGCCGGCATGCCAGGTCCGATGAGCCACGACGGGGTGCTGCAGATCCCCTCCTTGCTGGGTAACGGCCAGATCACCGAGCCCGCCCTCGCCCTGCGCGCGATCTTCGGCTTCCCGGTGCGCACCGTGAACGACACGATGCTCGGCGCCTATGGTGAGATGCACGCTGGGGCCGCGGTCGGGGTAGATCACTTCCTGTTCGTCAAGGCCTCGCACGGCGTGGGGGCGGCCGTAGTCATCAACGGGCAGCTGTACCAGGGCAGCTCGGGTCTGGCCGGAGAGATTGGGCACACCCGGGTCAGTGGCGCGACCGGCCGGTGCAGGTGCGGCAACGTCGGCTGCCTCGAGACCATGGCGGGCATCGAAGGACTTGTCAGGGAGTTGCCGGCGCCCTACGGTCCCCACTCGCTCAACTCTCCGAGCGTCGGCGACCCTGTGGTCGACCGGGTGGTCACTGACGCCGGCCGCTCGGTGGGCGCGACGCTGGCCCCCATCTGCAACGCCCTGAACCCCTCGTTGATCGTGACTGGTGGGGTGCTGGGTAGTGGACATGCCGAAGCGTTCGTGAAGGGGGTGCGCGAGACCATCGACCGCCTCGCTCAGCCAGCGATCGCGCGAACCGTGGAGGTCGTGCCGGCCGCCCTCGGAATCAGGGCCGAGGCCGTCGGGGCGGTGCTTCTGGCCCGGCGAGAGGCGCTGGCCGGGGCCACTACCCGCTTGTCGTCCGACGATCCCGGCGCAGAGGATGATCAGGTCGATCAGCCTTAGGTACAGCTCAGGCCGACTGGACGCGGGGTGTGTGCACCGTGTGGACGATCGAGATCAGTCGTCAGTGGCCTCGCGTAGGCTGCGCACGTGATCGACCAGACCTCTTTCCAGGCCGCTTCCCGCGGTGTCGGAGGGGGTCTGTTCATCGCCTTCGAGGGTGGTGATGGCGCGGGCAAATCGACGCAGGCGCAGCTCCTCGGGCAGTGGCTTGCGGAGGGCGGTCATGAGGTCGTGCACACTCGGGAGCCGGGCGGCACCATCCTGGGCAAGGCGCTGCGCGAGCTGGTGCTGCACGGCGAGGACGGATCGGTGACGCCTCGGGCCGAGGCTTTGATCTTCGCGGCTGACCGCGGCCACCACGTCGCGACGGTTGTGCGCCCTGCATTGGAGAGGGGAGCGGTGGTGCTGACCGATCGCTATCTGGACTCCTCCGTCGCCTACCAGGGCGCGGCGCGAGACCTCGGGCACGAGGAGATCCGCACCCTGTCGATGTGGGCGGTCCAGGGCCTGCTTCCCCAGCTGACGGTGCTGTTGGACGTGACGTCCCAGCAGGGCAGGACGCGTAGGGGAGAGGTGCACGACCGGTTGGAGCGGGAGACCGACACCTTCCACGACCGGGTCCGCCAGGGCTTTCTCGACCTCGCCGCGCGCGAGCCGGACCGTTACCTCGTGCTCGACGCGTCTGCGCCGCTGGAGGAGCTTGCGGCAGCCGTGCGGGCACGCGTCGGTGGGCTGCTGCCCAGCGGGAGCCTTTCGTGAGCGTCTTCGACCAGCTCGTCGGCCAGGAGCGGGTCGTGGCGACCCTGCGGCATACGCTCACCACGCCCGGCGCCATGACGCACGCGTGGCTCATTACCGGTCCTCCCGGATCGGGACGCAGCATCGCTGCGCGCGCGTTCGCCGCCGCGCTCCAATGTCAGGCGCCGGGTGATCCAGGCTGTGGACAGTGCCAGGCCTGTCGCACCGTCTTGGCCGGCAGCAACGCCGACGTGCGCGTGGTCGCGACGTCAGAGACCTTTATCAAGGTCGATCTGGCTCGTGAGCTCGCGGTCGAGGCGCAGGCCCGGCCGGTCATCGGGCCGTGGCGCGTCATCATCGTCGAGGACGCCGACCGCTTCACGGAGCAGGCAGCTGATGCGCTGCTCAAGGCGTTGGAAGAGCCTCCGCCACGCACCGTCTGGTTGCTCTGCGCGCCCTCGCTCGAGGACCTCATCGTCACGATCCGGTCCCGCTGCCGACACCTGCGGCTCGGCACACCATCGGTGACGGCGGTCGCGCAGTTGCTGATCGATCGGGACGGCGTCGATCCGGCGATGGCTCACTACGCCGCGCGCGCGGCCCAGAGTCACATCGGGATCGCCAAACGGCTGGCGACCGACGAGCACGCGCGGGTCCGCCGCCGGGAGATCACCTCGATCCCGTTGTCCCTGACCAACCTCGGCGCGGCGCTGCGCGCAGCGCAGGACCTCGTGGCCGAGGCGGGGGAGGGCGCCGATGCGGTCTCCTCCGACCGTGCGGAGACCGACAGGCGGGAGCTCCTGGCCCAGCTGGGTGCCGATCCCCAGGCGCGCACCCAGCCGCCGGCGGTGCGCGCGCACCTGCGCGACCTGGAAGCTACGCACAAGCGGCAGGCTCGGCGGCAGCAGCACGACAGCATCGACTCCGCCCTGACCGACCTCGCTTCTGTCTACCGCGACGCACTCTTCGTGGCCACCGACAGCCGGGTCGAACCCGTCAACACCTCCGACCCGGAGCAGATTGAGCGGCTCGCGCGTGCGCATGGCGCACCGGGCTTGCTCGAGGCGCTGGAGACTATTGCGCTAGCCCGGCAGCGGCTCATCGCCAACGGAGCCCCGCTGCTGGTGCTGGAGGCAATGATGATTGGCTTGGTCCTGCCCTCGCCCGCTGGATCGGGAGCAGGGCCGGCAGGGGGCGCGGAGCAACCGCGTGCCGGGACCCGGCGCTAGAGAGACGACACCGGAAGGACCACCAGGTGGCCACACGTCATACCCGTCTAGGAGCGCGTCCGAGAGGCCTCGCCCGATCGAGGCAGCCTTCCCGACTCATCGCCGGGGTTGCGGCACTGTCCATGCTCGCCGGATGTTCACTGATCCAGCAGGGCGGCGACCGCGGGCCGGACGCGACGACCTCGACCGCGAGCAGCCAAGGCACAACGACGGCGACCTCCACCCCGATGGCACAAGGTGCGCCCGCGGGCCTGGAGACGTACTACTCCCAGTCCCTGGAGTGGTCCACCTGTGAGTCGCTCTTCGAGTGCACCACCCTCACGGTGCCGATCGACTACGCCGAGCCAGACGGGGCCACGATCGGGATCGCGGTCCTGCGGGCCAAGGCCAAGAGCGGGAAAGCGCAGGGCTCGTTGCTGGTCAACCCCGGGGGCCCCGGGGGCAGCGGCGTCGACTACGCGATGGCGGCGGGCGTCGTCGTCTCCCCACCGGTGCGCGCAGCTTTCGACGTGGTCGGCTTCGACCCGCGTGGGGTCGCTCGCTCAGCGCCGATCACCTGCCTGACGGACGAGCAGCTAGATGCCCTCATGGGATCCGATCCCACCCCTGACGACGCTGCGGAGGAGAAGGCCGGTGAGGACCTCATCAAGGGCTTCGCGCAGGCTTGCCAGACCAACGCACCCCAGCTGGTTGGTCACGTCTCCACCGTCGAAGCAGCCAAGGACATGGACGTGCTTCGCGCTGCTCTCGGGGAGGAGACCCTGACCTACCTCGGGGCCTCTTATGGCACCTTCCTCGGAGCGACCTACGCGGCGCTCTTCCCCGACCGGGTGGGCCGCCTGGTGCTCGACGGCGCGATCGACCCCAACCTGACGGCACTGGAGATGGGGCTGGGTCAGGCTTCCGGTTTCGAGCGCGCGACCCGGGCCTATGTCGAGGACTGTGTCGCCGGAGGGGACTGCCCGCTCGGCTCTGACGTCGACTCGGCCATGAAGTGGATCCCGGCCTTCCTCACCAGGCTCGACTCCCAGCCGTTGCCGGTCAAGGGGGACAAGGTCACCGAGCTGAACGAGGCCTGGGGCATGTGGGGGGTCGTGGTCGCGATGTACAGCCAGGACTTCTGGCCGATCCTGACCCAGGCTCTCCGCCTGGCGCAGGAGGGGGACGGCACCATGTTGATGTTCCTGGCCAACACCTATGCCAGCCGCGGCAGCGACGGGACCTACGACGGCAACGGGATGCAGGCCATCTATGCGGTCAACTGTTTGGACCGCCCTGCGGAGGAGGGTGCGAAGGACCTTGACTCCGAAGCGGTGCGCCAGCAGTTCGAGCAGGCCTCACCGACCTGGGGTCGCTACCTGTCCGGTGACGGCGCGTGCGAGTACTGGCCGGCCAAGGCCGAGGAGACCATCACCGACTACTCCGCTGCCGGTGCCGCGCCGATCGTCGTCGTCGGCACGACGCGGGACCCGGCCACCCCGCACGAGTGGGCGGTCAAGCTGGCCCAGACCCTCGACTCAGGGGTGCTCATCTCCTACGAGGGAGACGGCCACACCGCCTACGGCCGGTCCAACGACTGCGTCGACGACGCGGTCGATGCCTACCTGCTCAAGGGCACCGTGCCGAAGGACGGTCTGACCTGCTGATCGCCCATGTGAGTGCCGGCGCAACCCCAGCCCTGCGACCCGGAGCGAGGGCGACGGCATACCTGGTGAGTTTGGGACGATCCGAGGACGTCGGGTATCCTCGCTCAGGGTCGACCTACGGGTGGACCACGCCGCCTTAGCTCAGTCGGCCAGAGCAATTCACTCGTAATGAATAGGTCATCGGTTCGATTCCGATAGGCGGCTCCGCATCAGCTCCACACAAGCAACGCCCCTCCCGATCGGGAGGGGCGTTGCTTGTGTCCAGGTCAGGTCACTCGCTGTCGGCGACCAACCGCAAGGTGAAGTGTCCGTCCGCGGCGTTGTCGATCACGCTCGACCAGCCCAGCGCGTTGAGCTTCTCCAGAGCTGCACGGGTCTTCTCGTCACTGATCGAGGGGAGGTAGTCCTTCTCGAACTCGTTGACGTTGACGAAGAAGACGAAGTCAGCCTGCTCAGAGTCCGCGACCGATGCCCGGTAGGTAGCGTCGTCACTGAGCTTGCCCTGGGGTGCGGCCACGCCGTCCACGTAGGGCTGGTGCAACCCCAGCGTCAGCACCCCGTCATCGGTGCGCTGCGCGAGCGTGGTGGGCGGCAGGCCCACGCTCTCTAGGAACGTGTTGACCTGCTCAGGATCTGACTGCACCCGGTAGGCGATCGGCAGCGCGGGCATCGACGTGTCGGTCCCGCTCATGTTGCTGAACGCTTCGACCAGGCCAGGCCCGGCGGAGAGCGACATGGAGGTGCCGAGGAGGGACTTGAGATCCCCCGGCAGCGTCACGCCTTGCTCGCTCGCAGCGTCGACCGTCGACTGCAGACCCTCCGGGTCTTGCTTGCCGTAGAAGTCCCACAGCATCTGGACCCATTCGGCGCCATTCTCCACGGAGAAGGCAGCGACCGTCTCGGCCGGGAGCTGGTTGACCAGGTGGGCGCTGTCCTTGGAGGTGGGCATGGTGATGCCCTCCATGCCCCGCGTGATGCCGAAGACCTCGACCGCATCGGGGGTCAGCCGCACGGTGCCGGCAGAGCGTCCGGTGGCCAGCGCCTTCTCGGCCCCGATGGTGTCCGCGATGCCCTCGGCGCCGCCCAACGTAGCGTCGGCGTAGGCATCAGGGTCGATCTGCGCCATCTGCTTGAGGTCTGCCCAGTACGAGGCGATCCCGGTCGAGCCGAGGTCCTTGGTGTCGCTCTGGTAGACCTCGAGATCCTGGAGCCTGCCCTTGTCGGCAGAGGTCTTGACCGCGTCGACCTGATCGGCCTTGGCCAGGACGACATAGTCCCCGTCCAGGTAATAGCCGAACTGCTCGTCCGCCTCTTTACCTTCGTTGGCTGCCTTGATCTTGTCGAGGGTGGCGAGCGCCTTCTGGCCGTCCTTGACCTGCACGGCCACGGCCATCAGGGGCTCGTTGTCACCGTCGGGGACCATCGCGAGGCCGACGCGGTCGCCGAGCCACGGCTCGATGTCCTCCTCGTAGCTCAGGTCGGCGGGGACGCCACCGTCCTCCGTCAGTTTCTCCCAGACGTACTCACGCCACTCGCCCTTGTCCAAGCGGGCCTGTGCCTCGGTGTCCAAACCCTGGAAGAAGCGGACGGCCGCGACCTTCTCCCCCACGGAGGGGTCGAGGTCGACCCGGGCGTAGACGGCAGCGCTAGCGGGGAGGACGCTATCGGGCTGATCTCCTCCGCCACCCATGAAGTTGATGGCGGCGTAGGCGCCCCCACCGATCAGTGCCGCGGCACCCACCCCGATGCCGACCATCAACAATCCCTTGTTTCCAGAGCGGCCTTCGGTGACCTCGCCGTCGAGTCGTTCGGTCGTCGTCATGTGCGTTTCCCCTTATGTCATCCGGGGACATCTTCCCCAGCGTTCGTCGCGCGCCGGTCAGCGTGCGCCGACCGTCTTCCCTGCGGGGCCAAGCGTAACGGCTGATGCTCCGGGCTCCGCTTGACCACTCCTTGTGACGGCGCACCGGACCGATCGGTTCCAGCGACGGCGACGCAGGTCAGGGCTCAGTGTTGGTGATTGCTCAGTGCTGGGGCATCGGCCACCGGGCTGTCGTGAGCCCGGCATCCTTGGCGCGCTGGATCGCCTCGTGGTAGATCCGCTCGGCGTCTTCGCGCCCGGCCCAGTGCGCGCCCTCCACGGACTTACCCGGCTCTAGGTCCTTGTAGACCTCGAAGAAGTGCTGGATCTCCAGCCTCATGTATTCGCCGATGTGGTCGAGCTCGGTGACATTGGCCTTGCGCGGGTCGACCGGGACGCAGATGATCTTGTCGTCCCCGCCTGCCTCGTCCGTCATCCGGAAGACACCGATGGGGCGGGCCGCGACCAGGCAGCCGGGCCAGGTCGGCTCGTCGAGCAGGACGAGCGCATCCAGGGGGTCGCCGTCCTCGCCGAGGGTCTCCTCGATGTAGCCATAGTCGGCCGGGTAGCGGGTCGCGGTGAAGAGCATGCGGTCAAGCCGAATCCGACCGGTGGCGTGGTCGACCTCGTACTTGTTGCGGCTGCCTTGCGGGATCTCGATCGTCACGTCGAACTGCATCAGCGCATCTTCCTTGCTCGCGGTGGGCGTTAGGCTCGGTAAACCAGTGTCCTCTATCCACGGCCACGATAGCGACGAAGGGGGGCGCGCGTGCGTCCATCTCATGGCGGGGCGTCGGTCCGGGGCCAGTCGCGGTATGCCGTGCTGCCGGCGACCCTGCTGGCGGTGCTCCTGGCGGGGGCACCTGGGGCCAGTGCCACAGACGTTCGCCCGGACCCCGTGGCGGTGACTGCCGATGGTGTCGGGCCCACGACCCAGGCCGAGGCACGTCCGCAGCTGAGCACACTGACCCGACCGCTGGGCCAGGTCGCGGACGGCACGATGCCGTCCAGCAGCCAGCTGACCGAGGAGATCGCCGATGAGGTCGCCAGCAAGTGGCTGGGTCCAAGCAAGCGTCGTGCGCTGACCGTCCGGGACGCCCTCACCGGAAAGCACCTGGCGGACCGCAACGCCGACAAGCTCGTGGTGCCGGCCTCCACTACCAAACTCATCTCGGCTGCCGCCATCGTGACGGGACTTTCACCCGAACACACCTTCAGCACGCGGGTGGTGACCGGCGCCAGCCCCGAAGAGGTGGTGCTCGTGGCTGGCGGTGACATGCTGCTGGCACGGGGTGAGGGTCGAGCCGACGGCGTGACCGGTCACGCTGGCGTCGCCGACCTGGCCCGCGCCACCGCCCAAGCATTGAAGGTTCAGGGGCAAGAACAACCGGTGACGGTCCAGCTCGACCTGGACTACGTGGCTGGCCCCGATGTGCTGGAGACGTGGACGAGCAGTTGGGTCGACAACGGCTACACCGGTCGCATCGTGCAGCTGGGGCTGGCCGAAGACCTTTCCGCTCCTTACGCGCCGTCGCCGAAGGACCCGCCGCAGGAGGTCGTGGCCGCCTTCCGCACGGCGCTGGTCGCCGAGGGTGTGCAGGTCCGGGACGGCGACGATCCGCAGGCCAAGGCGTCTCTCACCAGCGCGCCCGAGGGTGCCACCGAGCTCGCGTCGGTCGAGTCGGCCCCGCTGCGTGATGTGCTCGCGCATGCGCTCGCCATCAGCGACAACGCGATGGTCGAGCAGCTCGCCCGCCAGGCGGCCGTGGCCGCCGGTCGGACCGTCGAGCTCTCCGAGGTGACTGCCTGGGTCAAGGAGTCGGTCCAGGAGAACTATGACGTCGACCTGACCGAGGTCCAGCTCGCCGACACCAGCGGACTTTCCGACGGCACCCGGATCCCGGTGCGCGCCATCGCCGACGTGCTCGTCGAGGGAGCCAACGGCAGCCACCCTGCCCTGCAGTCCGTGCTCGCCGCGGGCGGGCTGCCCATCGCTGGCTACACCGGCACCCTGGCCACCCGTTTCCACCTTCCCGTCCACGCGGCCGCCATCGGCAATGCGCGCGCCAAGACCGGCTCGCTCCCCGGCGTGACCTCCCTGGCGGGCACCGTGGTGACCAAGGACGGCCGACTGCTCGTCTACGCGATGACCGCGGACAAGATCGGCGAGGACGGGGCCGTGCTGGAGGCGCGATCGATGCTGGATGAGATCGTCGCGCAGCTTGCCCGCTGCGGCTGCTGACCGCCGGACGGAGCCCCTCGCGCTGTCGAACCCCCCTCGCGTGGCCGAACCCGCCCCGCACCGCATACCGTCGTGGGTATGACGCAGCCTGACGCGACGCCAGACCACACCCCCGAGACGACCCACTCCGGTTATGAGTTGCAGGGAGAGCACGACGTGCGCGGCAGTGCGCTCGTGGACTGGGACTTTGCGGCGGCGGCCGCGAGCAGGATCGTGCCGCCCGGACCGAAGACCGCGCACGGCGAGATCGAGACACTCGTCGCCGCCCTGCGTGCGGCCGCGCAGCGCGCCGTCGACCCGGTGTCGACCACGGCCAGGATGGAGACGCCCCCCGGCACGCCGCCCGCGCTGGTCGTCGACCGGCCCGGTTGGATCAAGGCCAACGCCGCGTCGATGGGGGCGATGCTGGCCCCCGTCCTCGATGAGGTTGTCGCCAAGAAGCGAAAGGCGGACCGAGAGCGAGCGCAAGGCAAGGGTAAAGAGGTCGCCGAGCTTGGTGCCACCGCGCAGAAGGTCGGCGCCACCATCACCGGCACCGAGGTCGCCGGGATGCTGTCCTGGCTCTCGACCAAGGTGCTGGGGCAGTACGACCTGGCGCCGCAGGGCACGCCTCGGCTCATGTTCGTGGCGCCCAACATCTTGGGCGTCGAGCGTGAGCTGGACGTGGACCCGGCTGACTTCCGGCTGTGGGTGGCGATGCACGAAGAGACCCACCGGGTGCAGTTCACAGCGGTGCCCTGGCTGCGGCAGTTCATCATCGACAAGGCTCGCTCGATCGGCGCCGAGGTCATGCCGGAGCCGGACCAGATGGCCGATCGCCTCAAGGAGATCGTGTCCGCGCTGCCCGGCGTCGTCCGTGGCGATACGGACATCACCCAAGTGCTGGCGACTCCGGAGCAGCGGGTCAAGCTCGCCGAGGTCACGGCGGTGATGTCCCTGCTAGAGGGTCATGCCGACGTGGTCATGGACGAGGTGGGACCGCAGGTCATCCCCACCGTCGCCGAGATCCGCGCGAAGTTCACCCAGCGTCGTAAGGGGGCCAGCAATGTCGACAAGATGCTTCGTCGACTGCTGGGCATGGAGGCGAAGATGCGGCAGTACAAGGACGGTGCCGTCTTCGTGCGCACCGTTGTCGACCAGGTGGGGGTCGACGGCTTCAACCAGGTCTGGACCTCGCCCGAGACCCTCCCGCTGCCCACCGAGATCGCCGACCCTTCCGCGTGGGTCACGCGGGTGCACGGCTAGGGAGAGTCGGCACAGGTGTCCGGGCCCTCTCCCGCGCTGGCGGCCGCCAGGGGGGCCGTCCGACGCGCGCTGAGCGATCTCGGCTTGGGAGCAGCCCGGACCTCTTCGCCTCACGACCTCCCGGCCGACGACGCGCCTCTCGTGCTCGTCGCCTGCTCCGGTGGGACCGACTCGCTGGCGCTCGCGGCGGCGACCGCATTCGTCGCTCCACGGCTGGGTCTACGCGTCGCGGCGGTGGTCGTCGACCACGGGCTGCAGGACGGGTCAGCACGGGTAGCGTCGACGGCAGCGGAGGCGCTCCGGGAGATCTTCTCGGCCAGGACCGGTCACACCGCCATGGTCGAGGTGGTCACGGTCGCGGTGGAGAAGACCGGGACGGGGCCGGAGGCAGACGCTCGCGCAACCCGCTATGCCGCGCTCACCACCACCGCAGACCGGCTAGGCGCGGGGGTGGTCCTGCTGGGCCACACCCTCGACGACCAGGCCGAGCAGGTGCTCCTCGGGCTCGCCCGCGGCTCGGGAGCGCGGTCGTTGTCGGGTATGGCGATGCTGCGCGAACTTCCGCTGGACCGCGGCCAGGAGCGACCTTTCGGTGCGAGCTCCGGCCCCGAAACGCAGCCGGTGCTCGCCCGGTCGCAGGCTCGCCGGGCGGTCCTGGCCGTGCGGCCGTTCCTGCAGCTCACCCGTGACCAGACTGCACAGGTATGCGCGGACCTGGGGTTGAGGCCATGGCGTGACCCGCACAACGAGGACGATCGTTTCGCGCGCGTCCGGGCGCGGGCTGCCGTGCGGATGCTCGAGGATTCCCTGGGCCCAGGCGTCCGGGCCGCGTTAGGACGGACTGCCGACCTGCTGCGCGACGACGCCGACCTGCTCGAGGAGCTGACCGCGCAGGCGCACCTCGAGCTGGGGCAGGCGCCGTGGGAGGTCCGCCGCCTGCTCGAGATGCCCCGCGCGGTGCGCACCCGCCTGTGGCGCTGCGCCGCACTGACCGCGGGCAGCCCCGGGACCGACCTCAACGCGGGACACCTGCTGGCCGTCGACAGCCTTCTCACGCACTGGCACGGCCAGGGGCCCATCCATCTTCCCGGCGGAGTGCGTGCCAGACGTCATCAGGGACGGCTATGGATCGGGAGCGAAGCGGCGAGCACAATGGCCCCGTAGCCTGGGACCTGCCGATCAAGCGTCACCATCCCTGACCAAGGAGCAATCGCGTGGAAGCCGAGCACATGGGTGCCGACCTGCAGGACATCCTCTTCACCGAGGAGCAGATCCAGGAGCGGTTGGCAGAACTTGCCCAACAGGTCTGGGCCGACTACGAGGGCGTGCACGACAAGTTGCTGCTCGTGGGCGTGCTTAAGGGCGCGGTGCTGGTCATGGCTGACTTCATGCGGGCCCTGCCCGGCTCGGCGCCGATCGATTTCCTCGCGGTGTCCAGCTATGGCTCGGGGACGAAGTCAAGCGGTGTGGTGCGGATCCTCAAGGACCTCGACGCAGACATCACCGGTCGACATGTCCTCATCGTCGAGGACATTATCGATTCGGGGTTGACCTTGTCCTGGATCAAGACCAACCTGTTGTCCCGGGGGCCGGCCTCCGTCGAGATCTGCACCCTCCTGCGCAAGCCAGAGTCGCTCAAGGTCGAGATCGACGTGCGCTACGTCGGCTTTGACATCCCCTCCGCGTTCGTGGTCGGCTACGGCCTCGACTTCGACGAGCAGTACCGCAATCTGCGTGTCATCGGCACCCTCGCTACCCACGTCTACTCCTGACCCCGACCGGACTGCAGCCGCCGAGGCCGTGGCCCCCGCTCGAGGTGACGAGCGAGACTGCATGGGGGCTCCGGCGGGCCAGCCACCGGGGAGATGGAACACTGGCCCCCTGCCATGCGTTGTCGGCAGGAGACCCGCCCGAGCAACGATCAGGAGGACCGGGGCGCAGCAGGCTGTCCGCAGCCGTGTGAGCCCCGAACGCGCCAGTCATGAGCCCCGCCAGCAAGAGGCCCCGGCCCAAGCCCAGCCCATGGATGTGGATTTTCGTCATCCTCGGCCTGGGCATCCTGTGGTTCTCCCTGTTGAACCCGGGTGCCTTCACCCGGATCGATACTTCCGACGCTCTCGGGCTGATCAAGTCCGACAAGGTTGCCGAGGCGACCTTGACCAACGACCGGATGGATCTGACGCTCAAGGAAGGCGAGACCTTCTCCGCCGAGAAGGTGCGGGAGACCGACAAAGTGCAGGCGTTCTACGTCGATGCCCGCGGTGACCAGGTGATCGCTGCCCTCGACGAGCACCCGCCGACCAAGGGGTGGACCGACGACACGACCGGGCCCAACCTGTTCCTGTCAATGGTGGCCAACTTCCTGCCGCTCCTCCTCATCCTCGGCCTCTTCCTCTGGCTGATGATGCGGATGCAAGGCGGCGGTCGAGGCGTCATGCAGTTCGGCAAGTCGAAGGCCAAGTTGGCGACCAAGGACATGCCCACCGCGACCTTCGCCGATGTCGCCGGTGCGGACGAGGCGGTCGAGGAGCTGCAGGAGATCAAGGAGTTCCTGGCCGAGCCCCGCAAGTTCCTCGAGGTCGGCGCCAAGATCCCCAAGGGCGTGCTGCTCTACGGCCCTCCCGGCACCGG
>NZ_JAUNVI010000116.1:0-1717 GCF_030537745.1 Ornithinimicrobium sp.
CGTGTCCGCCTCCGCTGGCCCACGCCGGGTCTTGAGGCAACGACCCCATCGGGTCGGCACCCTCGGGCCTCGTCGCGGGCGCTGCGAGGCAGCGAGGGAAGGCTTCGTCGAGGCCCACGAGAGGATGCCCCTGAGGGAGCAGCATCCGACGGAAGTCGTCGTCGGCTGCGACCAGCGCGGTCGGCAGCAGGGGCACGTGGACCTGTTCTCGGTTGAGACCGGCGTGTGAGGTGTAGGACTCCAGCAGCGCGCCGTATCTGAGTTGCCCTGGGCCACCCACCTCGAAGTGGCGAGAGGGACCGGTGTAGTCGAGCGCGCCGATAAAGGCATCGAGGGCGTCAACGACTGCGATGGGCTGCACCATCGCGGGAGCGCCGCTCAGGATCTGCTCGACCTCCAATAGGGACTGGAGGTGCTCGGAGATTTCGTTGGGGGCAACGTCGGGAACGAGCCCGGCTCGCACTACTCGCAGGGCTCTTGACCGGCCCACACCCCTGTGCCAGCCTTGACGTACAACAGAACGGGGAGGTCAACCGATGGAGATCGTCGAGCAAGAATTAGCAATGGTGGAGAAAGCGGACGCCTACCGCAGCGAAGGCCTGCTGATCGTCCGGCTAGCAGGAACAAGACCGTCCGCCTGCCACGTAGTCTCCATCGAACCAACGCTCACCGACGTCGAGCCACCGGCGTTCGCCGCACGGATGAGCGTCCATCCCTTGATGCGGTGCGCGATGCAGGAGGTCGACTTCGAGGCTGCCCGGGCGTTTCGTATCGAAGGCGCCCGCCCCGAAGTCGTGGTCCATCACGCGGGCGGGGAGTTAACCGTCGACGTCAAGGAGCTACCGGTCGCCGACGCGCTCCGCGCATCCGTCACTACCCCGCTGCAGGGGGACTTCTTCGGCGAGGATCCCGTCGAGGCCACGGGGTACTCCCGGGCCTACGACCTCTCCGAGGCGGTCCGCGAAGCCGTGGACAAGTTACCCGTGCGAGGCGCCGACATCCCAGACTGGCTCAGGAGTTACACCATCGTCTCGATGGGGATTGAGCGCGGCGGCATCGGCGGGTTCGACCACCTGAAAGTCACCGTCCGCGGCTAAGCCGAAGTCCGCGACCTGGGCTAGCAAGTCCGCTGCCTGGGCCTCCTCAGCTGGTTTCCACATCATCGTTGAGATGTCCCCGCGTCATGTCAACGACCCAGACGGATCAGTCCCTTGCCAAAGATGCAATTCGGCGTCTGCTAAGTATGTCCTCGTGACTACCCTCCATCAGCGCACCAGCTCGCCACGCTGGGGCATGACTTTCGCCTATTGGTGCGCAGGGGTGAGCGCTTTTCAGGGGGCATTGGCCGCGGGAGCTCCATGGGGAGCCGCATCCTGGGGTGGAGGCCACGATGGAGTACTCCCCGTTGGCTTGCGCTGTGCCAGCGGTGTCGCGGCTTTAGTCTTTGCTGGCATCGCCCCAGTCGCTGCGGGCAAAACTTTGGGCAGCAGGTGGCGGCGCCGCGTGCTGCTGGGCACCGGCGTTTACGTGGCCGTTGGCACCGTCGCGAACGGTCTGTCACCGTCGCCCGTTGAACGGGCAATATGGCTGCCGCTCAGTGTGATTGGCACAGCGCTGGCGGTCATGGCGTGGCGTGAGACAGCGCGCACGGCCACACCCAGTCCTTGATTGGCTCCGTTGTTGGCATAGTCACTCATCGGGCGGGACTCGAAGGGCC
>NZ_JAUNVI010000116.1:1817-3326 GCF_030537745.1 Ornithinimicrobium sp.
AACGCGGTGGCGAGCATCTTGACGTCGATGATCGAGACGGTGGACAGCGCGATGGAGGCAACGGACAGGATCAGCGCGGCTGAGGTCACTAGCCGGCCGTCCTCACCGGTGACGGGGGTACGACCGGACCAGGGCTCAGGGTTGCTACCGCAACGCGTACGACTTTGCGTGGGCCCTGGATCTGTTGTTGCAGCCGATGGCGCCCGCCGGATCGGGCGTGGTCACCCTGGGCGCGCACGAACCGCTGACCGGGGTCGGCCATCGCCTCAGCACCATCTAGGCCCGGCCGATGCGGTGCTGATCGTCCATACGGTCTTCGCGGCACTCCCGAGTACGGCGGTAACTGGGACTACCGGATTTGGCTCGACGTCGACCCATCGCCCTCGCTTGCCCGCGGGGTGGGACGCGGCGAAGAGATCGAGGGGATACGACGAGGCTTCGCGGGTTCACCGCGATCGCTGCCACGTCGCCGAGCCCATCTACAGCTCCGGGGTGGACCCAATGGGCAAGGCAGACGTGATCATAGACAACTCCGACGTCGCCAACCCGCGCGTACGGGGAGCCAGCGATATAGAAACCAGCCGTAGGACGGCGCCAAGGGCTGACCATTCACCCGGAACCAACGGGGACGTGTCCGCGAGCCTATGAAGCCGCAGTTGTCGAGGCCAGAAGTCTTCGAGCTCGACGACCAAGATCGCTGAGGTCCACTCGTCCTTCATCAGCGGCGGCTGCCAGTCGCTCGGCCAGGTCTAGCGCTTCGTCAAGCTCGGGCCCAACCATGGCGGCATCCTGTCCCATGTCCCTCAACATCGTTGTCTCGGTCCGCGAGGCGATGAAGGGTTCGGCGACTCCTTCTATCCAGACCCGGGTGCGGCGGCCGTCGCCACGTTCTTCCCCAGTTATCCTCTCGAGCGCGAAGATGCGGTTCGCACGGGCGAACTTACCGAAGCCTAAAGCCACCATCCGCGTGTCCGACGTCACGCCGCCATCTTGACACTACTCAGTGCCCTCGTCCCCCTCAGACAGGCCGGGTGGACCAGTTCTGTCCGTCAGTAAGCGAAATCTCGGGCACGCCCGCCCCCGCGGCGGATAGCGCGTAGGCAGGACTATTTCAATTGTCGGCATCAGACGGCCCCGGCGAGCGGCCTAGTGTTCGCCCCCTCGATCCGGGTGATCAGGACGCGGGCTCAGCGATGAGCACGAGCACGAGGCGCCAATCGCGGATAGTGTCCCCGAGCATGGACATGCTGACGGGCGAGGAGATCACCGGGGCCAAACTGAGCGACTGGCGCAAGCTCGCTCAGGGATTGCATGCGCGCTACTTAGTCGACGACTTTGGCGTCGGCGCACGGTTCGTCGTCGCGGTGGGCGATGCCGGCGACGCGATCGGACACCATCCGCGCGTCTCGATCGGCAACGGTACGTCGACCTTAAGCTGGTCAGCGCCGACGCTATCTACCGCGACGACGACGGCACTGAACATGTCGTTGAATGGGTGACTCAGCAGGA
>NZ_JAUNVI010000044.1 GCF_030537745.1 Ornithinimicrobium sp.
GAGGAGAAACCGTACCTGATCAGGAGGGTCTCTGCGAAATCGAAAAGAGGTCGATCTTGCGCTGGGGTACCAGGACTCGAACCTAGACTAACTGTACCAGAAACAGTCGTGCTGCCGATTACACCATACCCCAAGGGGGTATCACTTCTCCGGAAATCCGAAGCAGTGAACCGAGGCGATACCTTACCGTGCCGAGGCCGCGGACCCAAATCCTCCAGCGTCCTGCACGATCAGCGCGCTGACGGCCTCGTGCAGGCCCGGCAAGGGGGCCAGACCATGCTCGGCAGCCGTCGCCAGCTCCGGTGCGCTGACCTCGTAGCCGGGACGTCTCACCCAGCCCGCTCCCATCCCCGCGGCGAGCGCGGCGAGCGGGTCGACATCGAGCTCGTCGCCAATGTGGGCGACCTGCGACGGTGCGAAGCCAAGGGCTTGTGCTGCGTGCTCGAAGACGGCTGGTGCGGGCTTGCCGACCCCCAAGGTGTCCTTGGTGATCACCGGGATCTCCCGCTCTCGGACGAGCTCAGCCAGGCCGCAGCGCTGGAGCTTGACCCAGGTATAGTCCGCCGAAGCATTGGTCAAAAAGGCGAGCGGCAGCCCGCTCTCACGGCATCGCTGCAGCGTGGGCAGCACGTCGTCGAAGACGACGAGGACCGCGCCGAAGACCTCGTCGAAGACACCCTTCCACCGAGCGACATCGCTCTCGGAGCAGGACGCACCCATCCAGTCGGCCACTTCCCGCACCCTGTGACGGCGCATCGAGTCCAGGTCGAGCTCACCCCGAGTGAAGGCTCGGAAGTGGCCCTGTGGGTCGCAGTGGTAGCGGCGACCGGCCGCCTTCGCCAGGCCAGGGCCGGAGTGTGGCCACAGCGACAGCGCCGCCGCGGCACCCGCCTCCCGCATTGCCTCGCGCGTGCTGAGCAGCGTGTCGTCGATGTCGAGGAGGAGCCCACGCAGCCCCTCCGGGGGCGCCACGACGGCGCGACGGGCGGTCACTGCCACCGGCACGTCAGAGCTGCGCACGCAGCCGGCCCAGGCGGTCCAGGGTCTCGTGCTTGCCGAGGATCGCCATCGACTCAAAGAGCGGCGGACTGATGCGCTGTCCGGAGACCGCGGTGCGGAGCGGACCGAAGGCAAAGCGAGGCTTAAGCTCCATCCCCTCGATCAGCGCCGACCGCAGCGCCTCCTCGATGCGTTCGTGCGTCCACTCCACTCCCCCTCCCAGCGGCAGGGGCAGGGCGCCGGAGATCGGCTCGAGCGCAGCGATGGCGGCATCCAGGATCGTGCCCGCGTCGTCCTTGAGCTGGGCCCTCGCATCGTCGGCGATCTCCAGCTCTGCTCCGCGGACATAGAAGGGGCGCACCATTGGCACCGCTTCGGAGAGCACCTGGATGCGCGTCTGGATGAGGTCGGCGACGTCCTTGAGCCGCGCGAGCTCACCCATGTCGGACTGGGGCCCGAGGACGCCTGCCTCGCGAAGGGCCGGCAGCAGCCGGGAGGTGAACTCCGACAACGGGAGGCGACGGATGTGATCGCCGTTGATCGACTCTGCCTTCTTCTGGTCCCAGTGAGCGGGGCTGGGGTTGACGTCACGCACGTCGAAGGCCTCGACGAGGTGTTCCGGGTCGAAAATGTCGCGGTCGGGGCCGATCGACCAGCCCAGCAGCGCCAGGTAGTTGATCATCCCCTCCCGGACAAACCCGCGTGAGCGGTGCAGGAAGAGGTCGGACTGCGGGTCACGCTTGGACAGCTTCTTGTTGCCCTCGCCCAGGACGAGGGGAAGGTGCGCGAAGGTGGGGACGCGCTCAGCGACCCCCAGCTCGATGAGCGCGCGGTAGAGCGCGATCTGTCGGGGCGTCGAGGAGAGCAGGTCCTCGCCGCGAATGACGTGGCTGATCTTCATCATGGCGTCGTCGACCGGGTTGACCAGCGTGTAGAGCGGCTGGCCGCTGCCGCGGACGATGACGTAGTCCGCCACCGAACCGGCCCGGAAGGTGACCTCACCTCGCACCAGATCGGTGAAGGTGATGTCCTCGTCTGGCATCCGCAGGCGCAGCACGGGTTGGCGGCCCTCCGCGCGGAAGGCCTCCCGCTCGGTGTCGGTCAGGGTGCGGTCATAGTTGTCATAACCGAGCTTGATGCCCCGCCCCGCCGCGCGGTGCCGGTCCTCGACCTCCTGCGGCGTGGAGAACGACTCATAGGCCAGCCCCTTCTCCAGCAGCCTCCGCGCCACCTCGACGTGGGTGTCGCGCCGCAGGCTCTGCCGGTAGGGCCCGTAGTCGCCGCCGACCCCCGGACCCTCGTCGTAGTCGAGACCGAGCCAGTCAAGGGCGTCGATGAGCTGCTCGACGGACTCCTCCGAGTCCCGCTCCGCGTCGGTGTCCTCGATCCGGAAGATCATCTTTCCGCCGTGGTGGCGGGCGAACGCCCAGTTGAACAGCGCCGTCCGGGCCATCCCGACGTGCGGGGTGCCGGTCGGGCTCGGCGCGAAGCGCACCCGGACATCGGCGCCGGTCACCTCGTCGTGCTCGGTCTGGGATGAGGAGGCGGGGTGTGTCGTCATGGTGGGTACAAGACTACTGGCCAGGTATGACGTGCCACGGCGCCGCGGACAGCACCGGCGTTCAGCGCCCGAGCATCGCGGTGGTCACCGACTCCTGCAGCCAGGAGAGAAAGTCGTAGTAGGCCATCTTCTGGGCGGTGGCAGGATCCAGCGTTTCCTCACCCATCAGGGCGGCCTCGAGCAACTCGTGCAGACGCTCTGAGTCCTCGTCGGTGCGCAGGCCGAGCCGCTCCCCCAGGATCAGGCGCGCGTCGGTGAGACCGATCGCCAGGGCTCGCGCCTGGTCCAGGTCGATCTCTACCTTGGGCGCGATGGCGTCTTGCAGGGCCGCGATCGCGGTGCTCAGGGTCGCCGCCTTGCGTGAGCGCAGCCCGTGCTCGGTCAGACGCCGAAACTCCGCCGCCTGCTCGGGGTCGTCCCGGGAGGCCGAGGGCAGCAGTCGCGCCAGGGCCGGATCGCTGGGCTCTTCCGGGTCGACCTCGTCCCCGAGGCCGGCGACCAGATCCAGGAACGGATCCCCGGTGTCCTCCCGTTCGGGCGCCACGAAGTCGCGGGTGAGGCGCAGGATGTGGACCACCAGGGCGATCTCCTCGGCGTCCATGGTGGCGACGAGCCGGCCCTTACGCCGCCGGAAGGACGTCGCCATACCTCAGTCGTCCTTCTGGAAGGTCGCCCACAGGCCATAACCGTGCATCGCCTCAGTGTCCGCCTCGCACTTCTCGCGGGTGCCGGTCGAGACGACCGCGCGACCCAGCGTGTGCACGTCCATCATCAACGCCTCCGCCTTGGCGCGTCGATAGCCGAAATGGTTCTGGAGCACCCAGGTGACATAGGACATCAGGTTGACAGGGTCGTTCCACACCAGGGTGACCCACGGGGTGTCCGCCTCGGGGCGGTCCAGGACCGCCACGTCGCCCTGCTGCTCGGGCGTGGTCGAGGGCGGGGGCAGGGACGACGTCGACGAGTGGATCAGCACGGCTCCACTCTAGGGTGAGCATCGTGAACCAGAGCAGCGCTCTTCTGACGGACCACTACGAGTTGACGATGGTCCAGGCCGCGCTGGCCAGCGGCCACGCCGAGCGTCCCTGTGTCTTCGAGGCGTTCGCGCGCCGGCTGCCCGCTGGACGTCGGTATGGGGTGCTCGCGGGCACCGGGCGCGCGCTCGAGGCACTGAAGGACTTTCGGTTCGGTGCCGAGGAGATCGCCTTCCTGCGCGAGCGCGAGGTGGTCGACGAGAGCACGGTGGACTGGCTCGCCGACTACCGGTTCACCGGCGATATCTGGGGGTATGCCGAGGGCGAGATCTACTTCCCAGGGTCACCGCTGATGGTGGTCGAGTCCACCTTCGCGCAGGGCGTGGTGCTGGAGACCCTGTTTCTCTCGATCCTTAACCACGACTCTGCGGTCGCCTCGGCAGCGTCCCGGATGACGGCGGCGGCCGACGGCCGTCCCTGCATCGAGATGGGCTCGCGGCGGACCCACGAAGGGGCTGCGGTCGCCTCCGCCCGCGCCGCCTACCTCGCCGGCTTCGGGTCGACGTCCAACCTGGAGGCCGGGCGCCGGTTCGACATACCCACCATGGGCACGGCCGCACACTCCTACACCCTGCTGCACGAGGATGAGCGCGAGACCTTCGCCAACCAGCTGGCAAGTTTGGGGCTGGAGACGACCCTGCTGGTGGACACCTACGACGTGAAGGGTGCCGTGGAGCTCGCGGTCGAGCTGGCCGGGCCGGAGCTGGGCGCGGTGCGGCTCGACTCCGGGGACCTGGTCTCCCAGGCGCACGAGGTGCGGGCGCAGCTGGACTCGCTCGGCGCCACCGGGACCAGGATCGTGGTCACCTCCGACCTGGACGAGTACGCGATCGCCGCCCTCCAGGCCGCGCCGGTGGATGCCTACGGCGTGGGCACCCGCGTGGTCACCGGCTCAGGGCATCCCGCGGCCGGGATGGTCTACAAACTGGTCAGCCGGGCCAATGACGACGGCACCATGGAGGGGGTGGCCAAGGCAAGCAAGGACAAACTGTCGGTCGGTGGCCGCAAGTATGCGCTGCGCCGGCGCAACTCCGACGGAGTGGCCGAGGCCGAGCTCATCGGCATCAACGTCCAGCCAGCGGGTGACGGCGACGATCGATCACTCCTGGTGCCGCTGGTGGAGCGGGGTTCGGTGGTCGCGCCCACCGATGTCCGCTCAGCGCGCGAGCACCACGCCACGGCACGGGCCGAGCTGCCGCTGCGGGCTCTGCGGCTCTCCTCTGGCGAGCCCGCGATCCCGACGACCTACCTCGACGACTGGAGCTGAGCCGCCAACTGGCGCTGCGCCGCCGACGCCCTACCCTGGTCGGCATGGGCACTGCACTGATCGTCGTCGACGTCCAGAACGACTTCTGCGAGGGCGGCAACCTCGCCGTCGAGGGTGGCGCTGCCGTGGCTGAGGGCATCAGCCGGCACCTGGCCGAGCACAGGTCGGAGTATGCCGCGGTGGTGGCTACCGCGGATTGGCACATCGACCCGGGCAGCCACTGGTCGGAGGCCCCTGACTACCGCGACTCCTGGCCGGTGCACTGCGAGGCCGGGACCATCGGCGCGGAGTTCCACGTCAACCTGGCTGGCGCGCTCGACCACGTGCAAGCCGTCTTTCGCAAGGGTGAGTACGACGCGGCCTACAGCGGTTTCGAGGGGAAAGCGCAGGTGGATCCGCGGGGCGAGACCACGGTGGAGCCGGCGGGCGGGGACGCCGAGGGCTCGCGGATCGGCCTGGCGCAGTGGCTGCACGACCGTGGCATCACCAGCGTCGCGGTGTGCGGCATCGCCACCGACCACTGTGTGCGCGCGACCGCGCTGGATGCCGCTGCCGCCGGCTTTGCTACCGCGGTTCTGATCGACCTGTGCGCTGGCGTCTCCCCGCAGTCGACGCAGGGCGCGCTCCAGGAGTTGTCCGAGCAGGGCGTCACCCTGAGCTGACGCTGCTGCCCTCGCTCAGCACAGCGCCGGGACGCTGAGAACCGCGGTGTAGACCGCCACCATGATGATCATGGTCGCGAAGGCCAGAGTGAGCTGACGTGGCTTGACGCGGCCGGCGACTCCGGCTCCGACCAGGCTGCCGCCGACGGCTGCAGCGATGAAGACCCCCAGGAGCGACCAGTCGAGGTCGGCGGCAGCGCCGGCACCGCCGAGCCGGGCAGCCAGCGCGGTGGCGCTGTTGACGGCGATGACGAGCAGGGAGGTGCCCACCGCGACCGGCATGGGATAGCGCAGGGCCAGCACGAGTGCGGGCACCAGCACAAAGCCCCCGCCGACCCCGAAGAAGCCGGTCAGCAGCCCGACGATGGAGGCGGCGACGACGATCTTGGCCAGTCGGGGACAGTCGCAGCGGAACGGGGCGAGGGTCAGCACGGGATCGGCCACCCCTTCCGCGGCACCTTCGGCAGTCCGCGAGCGACCGCGACGTGCTGACGTCCCGGTCCTCAGGGCTCCCCTGAACATCAGAGCGGCCACCAGGACCATCAGGGTGGCGAACGCGACCATGAGCACGTCCGGGTCGACACCCGCCGAAAGCCTCGAGCCTGCCCAGGACCCGGCCGTGCCCAGGACACCGAAGGCGAGTCCCTGCCCGAAGCGCACCCGCCCACGACGGGCGTGCGGGAGGAGCGCGATCAGGGAGGTTGTGCCGACGATGATCAGGGAGCTGGTGATCGCCCCAGCCGGCTCAAGACCCAGCAGGTAGACCAGGGCGGGGACGGTCAGCAAGGACCCGCCCCCGCCCAGGGCGCCCAGGGCCACGCCGATGAGGAGGCCGAGTGCAGCTGCGAGGACGAGCACCGCTCAGCTCGCTTCGTCGCCGCGCCGGATCAGGACCTGCCAAACAGCCGGCTGAAGAAGCTGCCGCGGGAGTCAGCGGCAGCCTGCCTCTCTGCGTCGCTGTGGCGACCGGGGCAACGGTTGGCGCGCGGGACCCCGGCCATGACCTGGTCGACGTGCTGGCCGCAGCCGGCCCAGGTGGTCTTGCCGCAGATCTTGCAGTTCACAGCTCGGCACATGCGTGGTTTCTCCTTGAGGTGAGGTGAGGGGCAGGCGTGAGGGGCAAGGGTGAGGTCGAACCGAAGGCGACTCAGAGCACCCGGCCAGGGGGTGATGGGCAAGAAAATCGACCGGGCGCTCGATCAGCCCGACGAATCGGGCCTCACGCTCAGGCGGACGCGCCGGTAAGAGGCAGCCCGGCCTCCGCGGCCCGTTCGAAGTTGTCATCGACGGACACGACGTGGCGCCCGGCGGCGGCCAGGACGGAGGCCGCGATGGAGGAGCGGTACCCACCAGCGCAGTGGACCCAGACCTCGCCCGTAGGCACGTCGTCGACACGATCCAGGATCTCGTGGATCGGGATGTTCACGGCGCCCTCGATGTGGCCCTCGTCGAATTCCTGGGCTCGTCGGACGTCCAGGACGGCGACCTTCCGGTGGTGACGGACCTGGGCGAGTTCGGCGAATTCTGCTCGTTGGAAGCTGCCGAGGGTCTCGTCGGTCCACTCCTGGGGGCTGCCCGTCGCGGCGCCCTCCAGTCGGTCGATCCCGATGCGCACGAGCTCGCGCTGGGCCTCGGCGACCTGCTCCGGCGTATCGCCCAGCAGGGTCAGCGGTGCACCCCACGGGATCAGCCAGCCGACGTAGGTGGCGAACTGGCCGTCGATGCCGAAATTGAAGGTGCCGGTGACGTGGCCCGAGGCGAAAGCCGTGCGGTTGCGCAGGTCGACTACCCATTCCCCTGTCTGGATCCGCTGCGCCAAGATCGACTTGTCGGCCAGCTCGGGGGCGCTCAGGTCGGCGCGCTCCGGCCCGGCGCTGTTGCCCGGGCTCATGTGCACGTAGTAGGCGGGGTAGGCGTCCAGCCCGGCGAGAGTCTGCTCCACCCAGGCCTGCTCCTCCATCGAGTAGGCAGGATTTTGCTGCATCTCCTGGGCGATCGTCGAAGCGGTCGCGCCCTCGCTCGACCCGGCGGAGCAGAAGGACCCGAATCCGTGGGTCGGCAGGACGTGGGTGTGGCCCGGCAGCTCGTCCGCTAGTCGGTGCGCGGAGGCGTACTGGTGGTGGACCAGCTCCTGGGTGTGCTCGGGTCCCATCAGGTCGGGGCGTCCGGTCGACCCGAAGAGGAGCGACCCACCGGTGAAGACGCCGACGGGTTCCGCACCGGAGCTCAGGGCGTAGGACAGGTGGGTGAGGGTGTGCCCGGGGGTGGCGATCACCCGCAGGCTCATGGCAGGTGACACCTCGACGACGTCTCCGTCGCGCACCCCCACCCGCTCGAAGGACACCGGGTCCTGCGCGTTGACGTGATAGGCGGCCCCGAGCAACTGAGCCAGGGCCAGACCACCGGTGAGGTAGTCGTTGTGGATGTGCGTCTCAAAGACGTGCGTGATGCGCACCTTGGCAGCCTCGGCCACTTCCAGCACCCGGTCGATGTCCCGCTGCGGGTCGATGACCAGCGCGACCTGACCGTCGTGGACCACGTAGCTGCGGTCGCCCAGGGTGGGCGTGTCGAGGACTTCGATGGTGAGCGCGCCGGTCCCCCCCAGGGGCTGCGAGGTGGTTTCCGCTGCAGACATGTAGGCACTTCCTTCTCGATGAACGGTCTGTCATACCCCAGGGGGTATCTAGGCACAGTGTAGCAACCCTGCACCTATACCCCCCACCGTATACACTCAGGCTCATGCTCACTCTCAATCCCGACGACATGACCAGCGTCATCAACCGCCTCAAGAGGGCGCAAGGCCAGCTCGGCGGCGTCATCCGTCTGATCGAGGAAGGGCGCGACTGCCACGACGTCGTCACCCAGCTCGCGGCGGCGAGCCGCGCCATCGACCGAGCAGGCTTCGCCATCGTCGCCACCGGCCTGCGCCAGTGCCTGGACAACCCTAGTGAGACGACGGCTGCCGACCAGGCGGCGATGGAGAAGCTCTTCCTCACCCTCGCTTGAGGCGGGGCCGCGGTGGCGGTGCTCACCGCCACCGCTCAGCTGGTCGAGAACACCTCGCTGGCACCCGGCAGCTCGCCGTCCTTGGTCGCCAGACCGCGGCCCCACGAACCGGCATACTGCCCGTCGTCAACGGCCCGACCAGCTTCGCCGAGCTCGAGCGGGCGGAAGGTGTCCACCATGACGGCGGTCTCGTCGAAGTACTCCACCCCGATCGACTTCTCCGTCGCTCCCGGCTGCGGCCCGTGGGCGTGACCGCCGGGGTGCACCGAGATCGAGCCTTTGGCGATGCCCGACCCCTTGCGGGCCTCGTAGTCACCGTCCACATAGAACATGATCTCGTCCGAGTCGACGTTGGAGTGGAAATAGGGCACCGGGATCGAGAGCGGGTGATAGTCGACCTTGCGTGGCACGAAGTTGCAGACCACGAAGTTGCCGCCCTCAAAGACCTGGTGCGCGGGCGGCGGCTGGTGGACCCGGCCGGTGATCGGCTCGAAGTCAGAGATGTTGAGCACATAGGGATAGAGGCAGCCGTCCCAGCCGACCACGTCGAAGGGGTGGTAGGGGTAGGTGTAGATCGTCCCGACGAGACCACCGGTCGAGTTCTCTCCGCTGCCCCGGTGCTTGATGTGCACCTCGGTGCGCGCGTCCCGGTCCAGCTGGAGGTCCTCGGCCAGGAGCGGTCCGTCCGGCAGGCGCAGGTCGCGCTCGCAGTAGGGCGAGTGCTCGAGCAGCTGGCCAAACCTGGACAGATAACGACTCGGCGGGCCGATGTGACTGTTGCCCTCGATGCAGTAAGCCCGCAGCGGCTCGACATACCCCGCCTCCCCCTCGACACGCGGGATCCAGCGGTGCGTGGTCGCTCGCGGGATGATGACGTAGTCACCCTCCCCGACCTCAAAGGCGCCGAAGATCGTCTCCACCCTGGCACCGCCGCGTTCGATGTAGACGCACTCGTCGCCGATCGCGTTGCGGTAGTAAGGGCTTGGGGTGTCTGCGACGACGTACAGCAGGCGGACATCGCCGTTGCCGAGCACCAGACGGCGGCCGGTGACCACGTCCACGCCCTTGCGCAGGGCGCCCTCCCCGCCCTCCTCGTCCAGAAAGAGCTCGTGCAGCTTGAGGTGGCGAGGTAGCAGCGGATGGTTGGGCACGGTTGACATATCGCCAAGGTCCCAGACCCGCGCGTCGGCGATCGCCGCAGGGATGTTGCGGTGGTAGAGCAGGCTGGAGTCGGAAGCGAACCCCTCCTCCCCCATCAGCTCCTCGTAGTAGAGGTTGCCCTCCGGGTCCCGGTGCTGCGTGTGTCGCTTGGGCGGGATGTGCCCAACGCTGCGGTAGTGCGCCATGGTGGCTCCTCTGCTCGATGGTTGCGGGAGGTGCATCCCAGGGCCCCGGACCAACCTGGGTCGGCCCGCGTGTCGGCTCTGTCGACGTCCGATATCCGGACGACAGTGTCCTCTCACTGTCACCATGCAGTACTGTGCCGAGCATGTCAACGACGCCAGCGCCGCGCTCGCTGCTGACCCGGCTCGTCGACGACGCCGCGCTCTTCCCGCCGGCCAGCACCCCGGTCCCGCAGGCCTGGTCTGGCCATCTAGCGCTCCGCGCCGGGAAGTATGGCGACCTGCTCGGTCCGCTGCTCATCGGCACCTCCGCCGCGGCGACCCTGGCCGTTTCCGCGCAGGATGCGCCGCCGGTCGGGGACCTGGAGACCGGCACCGGGCATGGCCCGGAGCCCATCGACGTGGGAGTGATTGCTAGGGCGGGCACGGACATCGTCGACTTGATCGCGGCCGTCGAAGTGCTCCGAGCGTGCCCGCACACCCGCGTGGTGTCGGTCGAGGCTGCTTTCGATGCTGAAGGCCAGTGGAGGCGCGCGCTGGACCTCGCTGTCCCTGTTGCCGTCGAGGTCGTCCGCGACGCGCAGGCGCAGTCGGAAGCGCTGGACGAGGTGGCCGCCGCCGCTGATCAAGGCAACACGGTCCTGGCCAAGCTGCGCACCCAGTCCACCGCGACCGCCCCGGTGCCCAGCGCCAGGGAGTTGGCGCAGTTCCTGCTCGCCGTGCGCGAGCGCAACTTGCCCTTCAAGCTCACCGGGGGCCTGCACCATGCAGTAGCCAGGACCGTCCAGCTGCCCGAGGGCGGCACCGAGGACCAGCATGGCGTCCTGAACCTGCTCCTGGCCACCCATCACCTTCAGGGTGGAGCCGGGCTGCCCAAGCTGCAGGCCGATCTGGAAACCCGCGACGCTGCCGCGCTCGCTGCCGTTGCTCTCAACCTCCCGGAGGAGGCCATCTCCCACCTCCGAGCCCGGTTCGTCTCCTTCGGCTGCTGCGGCGTCACCGAGCCCCTAGAGGAGATGACCGAGCTCGGCCTGATCACCCGCCCGCCCCGCGAAGGAGCATGATGACGCCCACCCAGCCACTCAACGACGCGCCGTTGGACCTGCCCGACGACCACCCCTACGGCCGGCACCACCTGCCCTACGGCGCGATCAAGGTGGGCCAGGAGGTGCACCTCGCGGTGCGGATCGGCGACCATGCCCTCGATCTGGCTACCGCAGCGGCCGACACCCCGTGGGCCGTTGCCCTCTCAGAACCGCAGCTCAACAGCTTCCTCGAGCTCGGCCCTCAGGCGTGGTCTGGCCTGCGAGGCTGGCTGCAGGACGCGTTGGGCAACCCGGCACGGTGGGGCGAGCTCGAGCCGCACCTGCACGCCGTCGAAGGGCTCACTCTGCGCCTGCCGCTGCATGTCGCGGACTATGTCGACTTCTACGCCAGCGAGGTCCACGCCAGCAACGTCGGGGCGATCTTCCGTCCCGACGGCAACGCGTTGACCCCCAACTGGAAGCACCTGCCGATCGGCTATCACGGCCGCAGTTCCACCATCGTGATCAGCGGCACCGACATCGTCCGCCCCGTGGGCCAACGCAAGGCCAAGAGCGATCCGCAGCCGGTCTTCGGACCAAGCATCAAACTCGATATCGAGGCCGAGCTCGGCTTCGTCGTGGGCGGATCGACCCCCCTGGGGAGCCGGGTCTCCGTGGACGAGGCCGTGGACCATCTGTTCGGGGTGGCGCTCTTCAACGATTGGTCAGCGCGCGACATCCAGGCCTGGGAGTACGTCCCCCTCGGTCCGTTCCTCGGCAAGAGCTTCGCGTCCTCGCTCGGTGCGTGGATCACCCCGATGGCGGCGCTCGTCGATGCGCGGGTGCCGCTGCCGGCCCAGGACCCCGAGCCCCTGCCCTATCTGCAAGGCTCGACCGGGGCGATGTTCGGGCTCGACCTGACGATGGAAGTGCGGCTCAACGGCACCGTGATCTCCCGCCCGCCCTACGCCGGGCTCTACTGGTCGCCGACGCAGATGATCGCCCACCTGACGGTCAACGGCGCCAGTCTGAGCAGTGGAGACCTATTTGCCTCCGGCACGACGTCCGGGCCAGAGCCCGACCAGCGCGGCAGCCTGCTGGAGCTGGCCTGGGACGGCACCGAGCCGCTCACCCTCGACGACGGGTCGACCCGCAGCTTTCTCGAAGATGGCGACACTGTGACGATCACCGCGACCGCGCCCGGACCCGGTGGGGTCACGATCGCGTTGGCCGAGGTCAGCGGGACGATCCGCCCGGCGCTGTCATCGCCGCAGGGTGCGGTCAGCGCTGGTTCCTGACCACATTGGTCTTGGCAACCTTGTCGTGGATGGCCTGGCGTTTGTCATCCCACAGTGGCCAGAGCACGTTGATCAGGTTGAAGAAGCCGAGGAAACCTAGCGCTGTCGACAGACTGGCCAGCAGGCCGACGCCCTGGTAGATAAGGGCGCGGATGGCCGATGCTCCCCAACCGAGGTTGCCCGGTTGGTCGCGCAGGCGGATGCGCAGGCCGGTCGCCAGCTTGCCGAGGCTGCCGCCCAAGAGGGTCACCGTGACGATCTCGTAGACGATCCCGATGACCCCGACCGTAAGGCCCCACGAACGCTGTTGCGCTGCTAGCTCTGCCGGCATGGCCGCCATCGGGTCGGGGGTGCTCATCGCCCAGTCCATGAGGTTGCCCCAGAAGCCCGGGACGACGACGTTGGCGATCAGCCCACCGACGACCGCCAGCAGGAGGCCGTCGATGACGCGAGCCCCGACCCGGTGCCACCACATGGCCAGTGGCTGGCCGTCCGGGGTCATATCCCGAGCACGTCGCTGCGGGGCGTAGCCTCCCGGCATCGGCTGCTGCCACTGCTGGCCCTGGAAGGGCGCCTGCGCACCCTGGCCGTAGCCCTGCTGGCCATGCCCCTGAGGCCCGTAGCCCTGTTGTCCGTAGCCCTGCTGATCGACCTGCTGATTGCCCTGGCCGTGCTCACCGGGCCGCACTTGCCCATAACCCTGACCCGCAGTCGGGCCCGCAGCCTGCTGCCATCCGGTCTGAGGCGGGTGGCCCGCCTGGTCCAGATCGGGCTTCCGCTTGGGACTGGTGTGGTTAGTCCACACCACTCCGTCCCAGTAGCGGAGGTCATCTGCGTTCTCCGGGTCGTCGTACCACCCTGCTTGCTGACTCATGCCCCTACCTTCGCACGCAGCCGGGCGCCACCACGATGAGGGAGCCTCACCAGTTGGTGAGCTCCCTCATCGAGCGGCCTTCCTGAACGCGGACGGTCAGAAGTTGCCGCGCTTGGCCTGCTCCCGCTCGATTGCCTCGAACAACGCCTTGAAGTTGCCCTTGCCGAAGCCGAGAGATCCGTGACGTTCGATCACCTCGAAGAACACCGTCGGACGGTCTTGCACCGGCGCGGTGAAGATCTGAAGCAGATAGCCGTCCTCGTCGCGGTCGACCAGGATGCCACGCTTCTGCAGCTCCTCGATCGGGACCCGGACCTCACCGATGCGCTCCCGCAGCTCGGGGTCCAGGTAGTAGGAATCCGGCGTCGCCAAAAACTCAATGCCGTTGGCGCGCATCGTGTCGACAGTGCGCAGGATGTCTCCGGTGGCGACTGCGAGGTGCTGAGCACCGGGACCGTCGTAGAACTCGAGGTATTCATCGATTTGGCTCTTGCGCTTGCCCAGAGCCGGCTCGTTGAGCGGGAACTTGACCCGATGGTTGCCATTGGCAACGACCTTGGACATGAGGGCCGAGTAGTCAGTGGCGATGTCGTCACCGATGAACTCGGCCATGTTCACGAAGCCCATGACCTTGTTGTAGAACTCGACCCACTCGTCCATCTTGCCGAGCTCGACATTGCCGACGATGTGGTCCAGCGCCTGAAACAACCGCTTGGGCTCGCCTTCACGCCGGACGTAGTCAGAGCTGCGCTCGACATAGCCAGGCAGGTAGGGGCCGTTGTAGTCACGGCGCTCGACGAGCGAGTGGCGCGTCTCCCCATACGCCGCGATGGCCGCGACGCGGACGGTCCCGAACTCATCGGTCATGTCCTCCGGCTCCTGCAGGATCGTGGCACCCACTGAGCGGGCGTGCTCCACGCAGCGGTCCACGTCGGGCACCTCCAGAGAGATGTCGATGACGCCGTCGCCGTGGCGGCGGACGTGGTCGTGCAGCGTGCTCTCCGGGTCGACGCCACCCTTGATGATGAACTTGATCGAGCCGGACTTGAGCACGAAAGCCTTGTGGTCGCGGTTGCCGGTCTCGGGGCCGGAGTAGCCCACCAGTTCCATCCCGAAGGCAGACTGGTAATAGTGCGTGGTCTGGGTCGCGTTACCTACCGCGAAGACGATCGCATCCCACCCGGTGACAGGGAAGACGTCCTTGGTCTGGTCGTAGGGCACCAGGCCTACGAGCTGCTTGAGCTGGTCGAACTCGAGGTCGGCCTCGCGCTCTTGGTCGGTGAGCTGGACAACGGTGTCAGTCATGTTCCTCAGAGTGCCGCGATGCACCAGCGAGTGCAACCAAAGCTTTTCCGAGTGCACACCCTGTGCAGTTTGACCTGCACTCACAGAATGATGATAGACACTCTGCCCATGTCTATCGATGAGCTGGACGCCAAATTGTTGACCCTGCTGGAGCATGATCCGGGCATCGGGGTCCTCGGCGCCTCTCGCGAGCTCGGTGTCGCGCGTGGGACGGTGCAGAGCCGGATGGACAAGTTGGTGGCCAAGGGTGTGATCCGCAGCTTCGCCCCGCAGCTCGATCCGGTCGGCCTGGGCTATCCGGTGGTCGCTTTTTCCACCCTAGAGATCCGCCAGGGCACCGGGGGCGGACCGGTCGTGGACCATATCGGAGGCATTCCGCAGGTCCTGGAAGCGCACACCATCACCGGCTCCGGAGATCTGATGATCCGGGTCGTCGCCCGAGACAACGCCGACCTGCAACGCGTCATCGACGAGGTCGTCGTGCACCCCATGGTCGAGCGCTCCTCCACGGTGATCTGCTTGTCGACGCGCATCCCCTACCGCACGCTGCCGCTGGTCAGCACCGCCGGCGGATGAGCTGCGGGCGTGCCTAGGCGTTGGTCACGGCTTGGCTCACGGCGCGCGCGGCCTCGAGCACAGCGAGGCCCACCGTGTCGGCATCGAAGACCGTCGTGGAGACCACCCCCACGGACGCCTCTAGCCCCGGCACACCCGTGACCGGGGCGGCCAGGCCGTGCGCACCCTGCTGCAGCTCGCTGGTGGTGACGACGGGACCCTCAGTCCCCCGACGCGCTCCCAGGATCGCCCGCCCGGCGGCACCCAGAGTCAGCGGGTGCCTCGACCCGACACGGTAGGAGATGTGGAAATCGGTCCAGCTGGGCTCGACCACCACGAGCGCGAGCGCGTGCTCCCCCTCGGCGACCGTGAGGTGCGCGGTGGCACCGACCTGGTCGGCGAGCGCCCGGAGCACCGGTCTGGCCGCCTCGATCAGCATCGGCCGCACAGCCAGCTGCAGCCTGGCCACCCCCACCCCGAGCCGGACCCGGCCGTCGCTGCTCCGGGTCACAAAGTCGTGGGACTCCAAGGTGGCCACCAGTCGATAGATGACGGCCCGCGCCACCCCGAGCTCGACCGCCAGCTCGGTGACCGTCAGTCCTCGGACCTGCCCCGGAGAGCCGATGGCCAGCAAGACCTGCAGGCCACGGTCGAGAGTCTGTGACGTCTCGGGAACGCTCCTCATCCTGGCAGCGTAGCCGGGCCCGTCCCCCCGACTGGCGAGCTCACGGCAGGTGGGTAGCACTGCCGGTGTGCGCTGATCGGTGGGTCAGCTCAGTGGCGACCGACGAACCAGTTGCGGATCCGATCAATCCGCGCCTGCACCTGATCAGCCGAGGCGGTGGTCAGGTCCGGTCCCCCGCAGCTGCGGCGCAGTTCTGCGTGCACCACCGCGTGCGGCTGGCCCTTCTTCTGGGCATAGGCGGACACCAGCTTGTTGAGCTCCTTGCGGTGGTCTGCGAGCGCCCGGTGGGCGGACACGGCCTCGGCGCGCTGACGCCCCCCGCCACGGGAAACCTGCTTCTTCTGGCGGTCGCGCAGCACGGTCGCCACTTGGTCAGGCTCTAGCAGGCCCGGCAGGCCGAGGAACTCCTCCTCGTCCTGAGACCCAGGCAGCCCACCCAGCCCGAACTGCTCCGCGTCGAAGAGCACATGATCAAACTCCGCGTCTGACTGCAACGCCTCGAACGACCCCCCCAACTCGTCGCTGGCTCGCTCCTGAGCGTTGGCGGCGGCCAGCAGGCCGTCCTCCTCGGACCAGAGCTGATCCTCCCCGTCGACCGCTGCCTTCTTGGTGAGCGCATGGTCACGCTCGACCTCCATCGACCCGGCGTGGGCCAAGACGATCGGCACATTAGGCAGGAAGATGGACGCGGTCTCTCCACGCCGGCGAGCACGCACAAATCTCCCGATCGCCTGCGCGAAGAACAGGGGCGTCGAGGTCGAGGTCGCATAGACGCCCACGCACAGGCGAGGCACGTCCACGCCCTCGGACACCATCCGCACAGCGACCATCCACCGCGACGTCCCGTTGGCGAATTCCTCGATCCTGCCGGACGCGCCAGCGTCGTCGGACAGCACGACGGTGGGCTGGACACCGGTGATCGCTGCCAGCGTGCGGGCGTAGGCGCGGGCACTGCTCTGGTCAGTCGCGATCACCAGACCTCCAGCGTCCTCGACCCCCCGCCGCACCTCGGACAGCCGCTTGTCGGCCGCCGCAAGCACGGACGGCACCCAGTCGCCGGTGGGGTCCAGCGCAGTCCGCCAGGCCTGCTTGGTGACGTCTTGGGTCACCGGCTCCCCGAGACGTGCCTCGATCTCGTCGCCGACGCGGGTCCGCCACCGCATGGTCCCGCCATAACTGAGGAAAAGCACCGGCCGGACGACCCCGTCGCGCAGCGCCTCTGCATACCCGTAGGCGTAGTCGGAACGCGACCGCAGGATGCCCTCCTGGTCCATCTCGTAGCGCACGAAAGGAATCGCCGCAGTGTCCGAACGGAACGGGGTGCCGGTGAGAGCGAGGCGGCGGGTGGCCGGCTCGAACGCCTCTCTGATCGCTTCCCCCCAGGAGCGCGCGTCGCCCCCGTGGTGCACCTCGTCAAGGATGACGAGCGTGCGTGCGGCCTCGGTGCGGGCCCGGTGCAGCAGCGGCTTGCTCGCGACGCCGGCGTAGGTGATCGCCACACCGTCGAAGTCAACGCCCTGGCGGCCCGCAGCGTTGACGAAGCGAGGGTCGATGCGGATCCCGACCTTGGCGGCCGCTTCAGCCCACTGGACCTTCAGGTGCTCGGTCGGCGCGACGATCGTGATGCGGTTGACCTCTCCTCGGTCGAGGAGCTCAGTCGCGACGCGGAGGGCGAAAGTTGTCTTTCCGGCACCCGGTGTGGCCACCGCGAGGAAGTCGCGCGGCCGCTCGGCCAGATAGCGCTCGAGGGCTTCGGCTTGCCACGCACGCAGTTTCTGCGCCGTCCCCCAAGCCGCTCGTTCCGGGTAGGCAGGTGGCAGTTGGGAGGCGGCAGAGATCGACATGACCGGTCCAGTGTAGGTACTCCTGGGAGGCGACTCACCCGGCGCACCGGCGCTCCAGATGCAGCTCGTGGACGTGGTAAAGGGTCCCGGCGTGCAGCAGCAGCACACGCGCCCAACATCGTGCTGCCCTCTCGCGGCTCGAGGGCACCGGCCTTGCGCGTCCTCCTACAATGGCGTCATGACCGCTCGCATGTCCGACCAGCCCCTGGATGCCCCTACTGGTCCCTCCGACCCGTCTACCCGTACCGCCCTCCTGGAGCGGACGGACACCGGTGTCGAGCACGACCTGTCCGAGCCTGGTGACCACGAACGGTTCTCGCACTATGTGCGCAAGGAGAAGATCCTGGAGAGCGCCGTGAGCGGGTCACCGGTGATCGCGCTGTGCGGCAAGGTCTGGGTCCCCGGCCGGGACCCCCAGAAGTTCCCCGTGTGCCCCATGTGCAAGGAGATCTTCGAGGGTCTGCGTGCGCCGCAGGACGGCGGCGGCAAGGGTGGCGGCTCGGACGGCTGACCCGTATGAGGTCTTCGGGGGTTCTTATCCCGCCACGAACGGAGGCGCAGTGGTCAGTTGAGCTCTGGGTTGTCGGTGTAGGTGGTCACGAGCGACAGGCTGGACCGCTGCCGCAGCAGCACCTCACGCCACAGGTCGTCGGTGTCGTCATGGAAGGGGTCTCGCGGCTCGCGTGGCACGACATACCAGGCGCCGTGCCGGATCTCACTGTCGAGCTGGCCGGCCCCCCAGCCGGAGTAGCCGACGAAGATCCGAAACGCACCCAGCTCGGGGACCACCAGGGGCGCGGGAGCGTCAAGGTCCACCAGGCCGAGGCCGCCGAAGAGCAGCTGGGTCCCCAGCGGGGCGTCACCCGGCTCGTGGCCCGGGACGCTGACCAGGCCCATCGCGGTGTCCGAGCCCACCGGGCCGCCGCGAAAGAGCACTCCGGGGGCGGTGACGAACTCCTGCCACTGCGGAAGCACCGCGTCTACCTGCGCTTCCATCGGGTCGTTCAACACCACCCCGTGCGCACCGTCCGCGTCGTGGTGGAGGACGAGGATGACCGCCCGCTCGAAGGCGTCGCCGGTCAGCGGCGTCGCGACCAGCAGGTCACCGGTCACCGTCGCGCTCATCGTCCAGCCCAATCGGGGGTCATCGCTCCATCATGGCCGACCCTGTCGCCGGGCGCGATGGATGACGGTCGCCGTGCCGACTCCCAGGGCGATGCCCACGAGGTCGGCCAGCAGGTCGAGCGGGTCGGCCATCCGGGTCGGCGCCACCCACCCCTGCAGGGGCTCGCTGAGAAACGCGTGCACGGTCATCAGCGTCACCAGCCAACGCGCGCGCAGCAGCCAGGCGAGCGCTGCGGGCACGCCGAACCCCGCGACGTGGCTGAGTTTGTCGAAGCCGACCACCCCCTGCGGACCAGGCGCACTCGCGGCATACAGCCCGACCACCTGCACGACGAGGGACACGATCAGCGCCACCCAGCCGAGCAGGACCCCCACGTCAACGCCGTGAGGGTCCTGCTCGGGTCGCACGCCTAGCGGCCCGTCACCGTGGACTGGCGACGGATCGGAGGGTGAGGTCAGGAGCGGGACTCCTGCCTCGCCCGGGCGGTCTCCTCGACAGCCTTGGCGACCGCCTTGGTCACTTCCGGGTTAAAGACGCTGGGGATGATGTAACTGGGGTTGAGCTCGTCCGGAGCCACCACGTCGGCAAGCGCACTGGCCGCGGCCATCAGCAGGTCGTCGTCAATGTGCTCACTTCGCGCGTCGAGCAGGCCGCGGAAGACACCTGGGAAGACCAACACATTGTTGATCTGGTTGGCGAAGTCACTGCGGCCGGTGGCGACGACGGTGGCGTGCTGGCTGGCTTCGGTCGGGTCGACCTCGGGCACCGGGTTGGCCATCGCGAAGACGATCGCGTCGGTATTCATCGTGGCGATGTCATCGCCGGTGAGAATGTTGCCGGCAGAGACGCCGATGAAGACGTCGGCGCCAGCGAGGGCCTCCCGGAGGGTGCCCGTCTCCAGGCCCTGGTTGGTCTGGCTGGCGATCCAAGCCAGGTTGCCGTTGCTCCCGCTGGCCACGTCGGCCCGTCGGGCGTGGATGACGCCGTGGACATCGGCCACTACCAGGTTGCGTGCCCCCGCGCGCAGCAGCAGCCGGATGATCGCCGAGCCGGCCGCGCCGGCGCCGGACATGACGATCTTGACGTCGGCCATCTCCTTGCCGACCACGCGCAAGGCATTGGTGAGCGCGGCCAGCGCCACGATCGCCGTGCCGTGCTGGTCGTCGTGGAAGACGGGGATGTCGAGCTCTTCGCGAAGGCGCGCCTCGATGTAGAAACAGCGAGGAGCCGAGATGTCCTCCAAGTTGATGCCGGCAAAACCCGGTGAGAGCGCTTTGACGATGCGCACGATCTCGTCGGCGTCATGGGCATCCAGGCAGATCGGGAAGGCGTCGATGTCGGCAAACCGCTTGAACAGTGCGGCCTTGCCTTCCATGACCGGCAGCGCTGCCAGCGGCCCGATGTCCCCCAGGCCAAGCACCGCACTCCCGTCGGTAACGACCGCCACCGTGTTGCGCTTGATCGTCAGGGTGCGCGCGTCTTCGGGGTTGTCGGCGATGGCCTGGCAGATCTTGGCCACGCCGGGGGTGTAGACGAGGGAGAGGTCGTCACGGTTGCGGATCGGCAACTTGGACTTGACCTCCAGCTTGCCCCCGAGGTGCGCCAGGAAGGTGCGGTCACTCACGCGACCGATCTCCACCCCGTGCACCTTGCCGATCGCCTCGACGACTTCGGCGGCGTGCTCGGTCCCCCGCGTCGCGATGGTCAGGTCGGCCTGCAGCCGCTCGGTGCCGGACTCGCTGATATCAACGGCGGTGACCATGCCGCCGACGTCCGAGACGGCAGTCGTGATCTCGCTGACGGCGGTGATGCGCGAGGGGAGCTCTAGGCGGATGGTGATCGAGTTGGAGACCGAGGGAACGCTCATAGTTAGCCATTCTCTCGCATTTTCGGAATGCCCGGTGCACCGAAGCGCGTTGTCGGGGGCATGAGCACTGTGAACCTGACCGCCGACAGCTTCGAGAAGGCTGTCTCCGACAATGACATCGTCCTCGTGGACTGGTGGGCCGAGTGGTGCGGACCGTGCAAGATGTTCGCACCGGTCTACGACCAGGCCGCCCAGAAGCACTCGGACGTGGTCTTCGGCAAGGTCGACACCGAGGACCAGCAGGCGCTGGCCGCGGGTGCCGGCATCACCTCGATCCCCACAATCATGGCCTTCAAGGAGGGCGTGCTGGTCTTTCGCCAGCCTGGCGCCCTGCCCGCCCGTGACTTGGACTCGGTGATCACTCAGATCAAGGCCCTGGACATGGACGACGTCCGGGCCAAAATGGCCGAAGAGCAGGACGCCGCAGCCGACGCCTGACCCGCCTGGAGCAACGAATCGAGCCCCGCCACCTGTTCTCAGGGGCGGGGCTTTGCTCAACCGTTCCATTGGCCGTCGGGCCGGCCTGGGAGAAACCCGTCTCATCTCGGCCTTGCACCGGCAACTTGGTTGGAGGAGACTCAAAATTGAGTGCATTTTTGGCTCCATCACGAACGGAGACAGGTGGCTGCACGCTCGGTTTCATGGGACAACGGACCCAAGATCCCCGGAACCGTCTTCCGCCACCTGATCACGGGCGAAGACACCGAAGGGCGGTTCTCCGCGCAATCTGCGGTGCTCGCCCCGCATGAACTCGTCATACCGCACAGCCATCAAAACGAAGATGAGTACACCTTCGTATACCGCGGGCGGATCGGCGGACTGGTTGGCGAGGAAGAGATTGAGGTCGAGGAGGGTGGCATCTTCTTCAAGCCTCGCGGCATTGTGCATGCGCTGTGGAATCCCACGGATAACCCTGTGGTTGTCCTCGAGTTCATCAGCCCGGCCGGCTTCGAGCACTTCTTTGAGGAGATGGGTGCCCTCGACCGCGCCGAGCCGGAGGTGATGCAAGAGATTGCGCGACGATACGGCCAGCAGCCTCGGCCAGACCTGATCAGCGGACTTGAGGAACGCCACGGCGTCCATCTCTAGCCGTGGCGTCCTGCCTTCTCGTGGCGAGCCGGGCCCGACGCTGTCGCGGTCGGGTCCGGCTCGTCAGGTGAGGTCGCGGTGACCCGCCTCCGATCACGGTTGCGGCAGGTACCACCCCGAGCCAGTTCCGGTCAGGTATCCAGTTGCGGTGGCCGACACCCTGGCGGTCTCAGGGCGTCCAAAGCTGTAGACAACGTTGTTGAAGGTGCTGTTGTCTCCGATGTCGAAGGAGATCACGATCGGGTCGTAGTCCACTCCGCGGGTGAGGGGTCCGGTCGAACGGAAGCTCCAGGTCGTGACCATGGACGGGTCCGAGATGGCGGGATCCCCAATGAGCTCCCAAGCGGTGTTACCCAGAACGCCATATTGTCCAGTGGGAACCCAGGAGAAGAACTGGTCCTGAGGAGTCATCGTCATGGTGGCGGTGACCACCGCGGGATCACCCGCTCCAGCACCGGACAGGGACACCGGCACCGTGACGGTCAACACCTCACGAGCATCCTTCTGCGTGATCGGGACGGTCCTCCTCGTGTCGTAGGTCGTGGCGTGGGCAAAAGGACCGATCCACTTGTGCCAGCTCTCGGGGGCCGTCAAGCCTCGAGCAACAGTGCCGAACGGTGACGCCGCGAAGGTGACCGGCCCCACGTTGGCAGCGGTCAGCTGACGCAGCGTGTTGGAGAGTGCGACGCACTGCCCCTGGTTTGTGAAGAGCGTGCCGAAGCTCTTCCAGCCGCTAGTCATGCAGTCCGCCTTGCTCAGCGAGGCGGTTTCCAACCTGAAGAAGGCAACCGATCCGCTATCGGTGCCGTTCCAGATGGCCTTGTTCACGAACTCCAGGGAGTGCGACCCCGGACCCACATAGAAGACGCCGTGGCCGAAGGTCGGGTCGGCCATCGAGACGTCGGCCCGTGCGATGTCTGACAAGTAGAACCGGGTCGGACACGTGCGAAGCTCTAGGGGGACCTCAGAGGTGTCGCCGATGCGCACGCCGTTGTCGAAGACGGTGAACTGATCGCCGTGGCAGTAGGCGTCGGTCACCGTCACCTTCGTCATTTTGGTGCTCTGAAAGAGGTATGGCCCGTCGACTGAGGCGCCACCTACTCCGCCTTCGGTCTTGAACGCCTGCCATCCGGCATCGGAGCTCACGTCCGTTGTCGCGCTTGCCGTCGTTGCGAAGGTGAACACCATGAGCGCAAAGGAGGCGAGCAGTGCTAAGAGTCGGGCCAGCGCGTGCGGGTGGTGAGTTCGTGTGGTGTGCATAAAGTGGTCCTTTCGGGATCAGCGAGCGAACGTGCGAGGAGACTCGGCGATGACACGTCGCTGGATTCGGCGATCGCGCGTTGGTAGAGGTCACCCTGAAGACCTCTGTGATCGTGAGTGCGAGGAACGGACCG
Organism: Ornithinimicrobium sp.; assembly: GCF_030537745.1. Taxonomy (GTDB): domain Bacteria; phylum Actinomycetota; class Actinomycetes; order Actinomycetales; family Dermatophilaceae; genus Ornithinicoccus. Next base: position 22,935 of record NZ_JAUNVI010000044.1, read on the forward strand.
GCGGATGGAGAAGTTGCTCAGCGTGCAGGTCCCGTGGCCGTGGCGCAGGTGAGTGTCGTCCGCGACGAGGGTGCATCCAGTCAGTGCGTTGAGCATGCTGTCCCTTTTCGAGTCGGTCAGCGGCGAAGGCGAACCAGGGCGGTCGATCGCCACTAACATCTATTGATGTGTTTTTTAGAATGATCCCCTGAGAGCAACCTGTCAATACCCAGGGCTACGGTTCGGCCGGAGGAGCGGCCGTTCACCGGGATCCTTCGGGTAGTGGTCGAGCACGGACTGTGGGCTACCCGGCCCGTCGACATACGAGATCCGCTCGATCGGCGGCAACGTCGCGATAACGCGGGCGGCCCCTGCAGCCCCGCTCACGCGCGGGTTGACGGAAAGCGGGACTTGCTCGCACCCGGCGAGATTTTGCTACGTTGTGCGGCACGTACGTGACCCAGTGTTGAGCGCGAGTGCAGTGAGGGTCGATGCAGCGTGATGAGCGTCAATCGCCCTGCTCATGGTCCTGCTGGTCACCCTGCGCGGCTACCAGGAAGGACCACGATGACCGCCAACGATCAGGCTCGCAAGCCAGGGCACGCAGAGCGCATGGATGACGACTCCGGCAAGGAGGCCCGCTGGAAGATCGTCGGACCGGGGTTGGTCGTGGCGGCCACCGGGGTGGGCGCCGCAGACATGGTGGCCACGCTGGCCGCTGGCTCACGTTATGGCTACGGCCTGCTGTGGGCGTTGGTCCTCGGCGTCATCCTGAAGATCATTCTGGTGGAGGGCGCGGGGCGGTACACCCTGGCCACCGGCTACACGATCTTTGAGGGCTGGCGCAAGCTGGGGCGGTGGACGACCTGGTACTTCGGGCCGTACATCATCATCTGGGGATTTGTTTACGGCGCCTCGGCAATGAGCTCAACGGCACTGCCCCTGGCGGCGCTCTTCCCGGGGATCCCTCTGAGAGTGTGGGCCGTCCTGATGGGGCTCCTGGGCTTCGTCATGGTGTGGTTCAACCGCTACGCCGTGTTTGAGAAGGTCACCGCTGCCCTGGTCGGCATCATGTTCGTGACGATTGTGTCGCTCGCCGCGATCGCCGTCCCCAACGTCCCGGAGATGGCCACCGGTTTGGTGCCGATCATCCCCGAAGGTGGGCTGCTTTACACCCTGGCCCTGGCTGGTGGCGTCGGGGGCACTATCACCCTGGCCGCCTACGGCTATTGGCTGCGGGAGAAGGGCTGGTATACCCCCAAGTGGATGCGCGTCATGCGCATCGACAACTCCGTGGCCTATGTGCTGACCGGCATTTTCGTGATCTCGATGCTCATCGTCGGCGCCGAGGTGGTGCGCTCCGCCGGTGTGGCGGTGGGCGCCGGCGACAAGGGGCTGCTGGATCTCAACGTGGTCCTTAAGGCGGAGTATGGCGATGTCATCGGGACCATGTTCCTCGTGGGGTTCTGGGCCGCGGCGTTCTCCTCCATCATCGGCGTGTGGAACGGAGTGTCCCTGATGTTCGCTGACTTCTGGGGCAACATGCGTGGGGTTGGCTCAGACCACCCAGACGCTCGGATCGGCGGCAAATACTTCAAGTTCTATCTGATCTGGCTGACCTTCCCACCGATGGCTCTGCTCTTCCTCGACCGACCGATCGGGCTGGTCCTGGCCTATGGAGTACTTGGGTCCCTGTTCATGCCGTTCCTGGCGCTCACTCTGCTCGGCCTGCTTAACGGTCGGTGGATCCCCCGCGAGTGGGCCAACCGCCTGCACACCAACATTGCGCTAGGCATCACGGCGCTGCTGTTCCTCGTGCTCGGGGTCAACCAGTTGTGGAACTCCCTGCAGGACGTCCTTGGCTGAGGCTCAGGCCCTCCGCCATCGGCGTTGCACCGCTTGAGCTGACTCGGTATCTCCGCAGGTCAGCTCGCTCTATTAGCGTTTCCGCCGCCTACACTTGCGTCAGCGGGTCGCCGAATCAGTCGCCGCGGACTTCAACCCTTTGACCGACTCGGTGGCTGCTCTGCATTCGTGCACGAGGCCGTCCCCACGTGCTAGGTAGTGGCCGTAAGCCGGCTCGTCGATGGGCGGGTGGATGAAGCCGAACAGGATCGCCAGCCGGATTCCATGGAGATTCCCGCCGCAACGTCCATCCATCGGCCTCTCAGGACGTTTATGGGCGGATCAGCAACGTCCGACTCTCGGGACGACAGCGAGGAATGCGCTTGCCGCGGCAAGTTGGGTGTGTTCAACCCGTGGCCGGAAGGCTGGAAAATCTGAGGCTTGCGGGCGCGCGGCTTCTTAGGGGGGATTCAGAGGTGGCTACGGACGGCAAGTGTCGTTGCTGGGCTGCTACCTTGTGCCATGACATCGCCCCCGCAGGAGGTTGGCTCTGCAAGTCTGGGAATCAGGACCAGACCAGGGCTGGCGCGTGTGATGGATTGGGTACGACTGGGGGTTGCAGCGTTGATCCTGGCTGCCGTCGCCGCGACGGTCCTCGAGGCCGCGAGCCGCACGTCGATCAACCCGTTCAACCTGTTCGGCTACT